>JBBRCN010000027.1:0-49014 GCA_038204775.1 Burkholderiales bacterium
AGCCTGACAAGACGGGCAGCAGCGGCTCGATCAGCGCCAGGCCGGCCTCGGGGCCGTCGCGCATGGCCACCGCTACCGCGCGGTTGAGTGCCACCACGGGGCTGGGTTCGATGCGCAGCAGGGCGTCGTACAGGCCGACGATCTGTGGCCAGTCGGTCTGGTCGGCCTGTGCGGCTTCGCCGTGCAGTGCGGCGATCGCGGCCTGCAAGGCATAGGCGCCAAAGCCGCGCTGCGACAGTGCGGTTTCGGCCAGCGTGCAGCCCTGCTGGATGGCCTCGCGGTTCCACAGCGAGCGGTCCTGTTCTTCCAGCGGCACCAGGTCACCGACTGCGTTGCGACGTGCGTCGCGGCGGGCGTCGTGCAGCAGCAGCAGGGCCAGCAGGCCCAGCACCTCGGGTTCGGGCATCAAACTGCGCAGCAGGCGCGCCAGACGCAGCGCTTCGTCGGCCAGCACCACGGCTTGTGCTGCATGGCCCTCGTTGAAGACCAGATAGACCACACGCAGCACGCTGGCCAGCCGCGCCGGGCGTTCGGCCGGGCCTGGCACTTCGTAGGGGATGCGCGCTGCCGCAATTTTGGCCTTGGCCCGCACGATGCGCTGCGCCAGCGTGGGCGTGGCCACCAAGAAGGCACTGGCGATGGCTTCGGTGCTGAGGCCGCACACCTCGCGCAGCGTGAGCGCGATCTGCGCTTCTTCGGCCAAGCTGGGATGGCAGCAGGTGAAGACCAGGCGCAGGCGGTCGTCTTCGATGGCCTGCAACTCGTCGTGGCGCTGCTCCCAACCGGGGCTGTCGTCGGCCACGGCCTCGGCCAGTTCTGCGGCTTCGTCCCAGGCCACAAAGAGCTTGTTCCTGCGCATGCGGTCGATGGCCTTGAAGCGTCCCGTTGACACCAGCCAGGCCACCGGATGGGCCGGCACGCCGTGGCTGGGCAACGCTCGGCGGCGGCCACAAAAGCATCGTGCAACGCTTCTTCGGCCGCGTCGAAGCTGCCCAGCAGCCGCACCAGCGTCGAAAACACATGCCGGCTGTCTTGCCGGTAGATCGTGGCCACGAGGTCGTTCATGGCGCCAGGGTAAACCAGCGCCGCGGCGCACCAGAAAGAACGCCGCCCAGTGGGCGGCGTTGGCAGTGAGGCTCGAGCCTCTTGGCTGTGGATCAGTCGGCCGCGCGACGACGGGCCGCAAAGCCCACACCCGCCAGGCCCAGCGCCAGCATCAGGTAGGTGCTGGGTTCGGGCACCAACGAAGCGTTGATGAAGTCGGCGTGGATGAAGGTGGGCACGTAGCCGCTGAATTCACCGAAGCTGCTGTTCAGGCCGGTGTTGATGTCCCCGTAAGCGGTGCCGAAGCTCAGGCCGTAGGAGTTGACACCCGACACCATGCCGCCGATGAAGTTGGGGCCGCCCGAGTCACCACCGGCAACACCAACCTCACGCACACCGACGCCCGTGTTGCAGTACTTCGGTCCGCTGAGGCCGAAGTCAGCATCAGCAGCCAGCAGGCAAGATGTGTCGTTGGCGCCCAGGCCGTTGTCGAAGTCCGATACGTACGAGTACGCCACCTGCGCCGAAGGCAGGGCCGGGTTGTCGAAGGCACCGTCCCAGTAGCCGACGCCGAAGTCAGGGTCGCCAAAGCGGAAGTCGTAGCGGTTGTCACCCGTGCGCAAACGGCCCGTGGTGGTGTTGGTGCCCGCGCCGGTGCCCAGGCGGCCGTAGCCGGCCACGGTGAAGTCAGAGCCGGTCAGGTCGCCGCCGGTGTAGATGCCGTGCGACGTGGCCCAGGTCGGTGCCACCGTGGACATGCGCAACACGGCGATGTCGTTCTGGTCGATGACCTGGCCGGTGTAGCCCGGGTTGACGAAGATGTCGCTGACCGTGACGGCCGTGGCTGCCGGGTTGTTGTAGATGGTCTGCGTCACCGGCAGGCCTGCGGCCGGCTGGAAGAACACCGTGGTGGTCAGCGGGCCGGCGGTGCCGAAGCCGTCGGACACGCAATGGCCGGCGGTCAGGATGGACTGACGGTCGGCCATCAGCGTGCCGCTGCAGATGAAACTGCCGGCGGCGCCGTAGCTCATCAGCAGACCGACCACACCGCCGTTGGCGGGATAGGACGGCAGATAGGTCGCGTCGCCAGCGGTGCTGGACGTGCCGGTGCCGGAGAAGCCGGTCAACAGGCTTTGCGCTTGCCAGTCCACACCATTGAAGGTGCCACTGACCGAGTTGACGCCCTGCGCTTGCGCAGAAGCGACCAGACTCACCGCCAAGGCGATGCCAGTGAGTGCCAAATTGAACGACTTTTTCATTGTGTGCTTCGTGGTTGGGGTGGGTTGGGTTGGATGGAGACTTGACCGTGGCCCAGTTTGCCAGCCAGCAAGCGCAGCACCGCTCCCTCGAGTCGGGGGTTCACACCCGACGCCAAGGCACTTTGTCGCTTTTTTGATCGCGTGCCCGCAGGCACAAGGGGCGCAGCCGCCGCGCGCCTGTCCGGCGCCTTCCAGCGTCGGGGCCAGGGCGGAATCTCAAAAGTCGGCAGCTCCTGCAGGCACAGGCTGATGGCGAAGATCAGCGTCGGCACGTGGTACAGAAGCAACCACAGGCCGGGGTTTTGACCGGTGTCCAGGCGCGGCATCAGCACGAGGGTGGCCATCAAAACCAACGGCGTCAGCAGCGGAATGGCACGCCGCAAGACCACCCAGCGCCGCGCGGCGGCGTGTTGCTCATGAAAAGATGAGGCTGCAGCGTGTCGAGCAGTTCCGGATCGTCAGGCGCCGCGCCAGCACGCTGCACATGCTTGAAGACCAGCAGCCGTTCTTCGCGTTTGCTGGCCGCCAGGTCCAGCTGACGGCCACTTCGCAAGACAGGTCCGCCCCGATCAAGGATGTCGTGGTGCGACAGCGGCTGCAGGGGCATGGACACATCCTGCCGTCGGATGGACGGCGCTGTGCCGACCCTGCCAAGTTAATCTCGCGAATGCCCGAAGCGCCTGAATTCACCGAAGTGCCTGAAGCCCCTGAAGCCCCGTCGATTCACTGGACCGAAGCCGAGCAGCCCTGCAGCGCGCGCTGGCGCAGCGAACGTGAAACGCCGCCGCCCGCGCGGGTGGCGCTGGCCGATGACAGCACCACCGCCGACGCGGCCTACCGCCTGGCCTGCGAGGGCACGGCGCTGCTGTGGCGCGGCGACTTCCACAACGCCCGGCAGCTGTTGCTGGCGCTGGCCAAGCGCGCTGAAAAGCTGCCGCGCCGCAAGACCCGCGGCCAGAAGTCTCAGGTGGCACCAATGGAGGACAACACACCTGGCGCGGCCTTCCACCGACACCGGCAAGCGCAGGCCCAACGTGCACGTGTGCTGTCGCAGCTGCTGATCCCGCTGGACGGCCAGTACGGCATCCCGCTGCGCCGTGCGCCCGACCACCGGCAGGCCTGCAACGAAGCCTGGGGTGCAGCCGACGGCCAGACGTCGGTGGTGCCGCTGCGCGAGTTGCTGGGCGTCGTCAGCGCCTTCGAATGGCGCAAGAAGGGTGTGCCCATCACCGCCCTGGGTCCGGCACCCGACAACCGCATCCACCCGCACTACGGCGTGTTTTCGCCGCTGCGTGGTGAGTACGTGGACCTGGTGGCGCACACCGCCTTGCCGCCGGGTGCCGAAGCCCTGGCCCTGGACATCGGCACCGGCACAGCGGTGCTGGCCGCGGTGCTGGCGCGGCGCGGTGTGCAGCGGGTGGTCGCCACCGACCAGGACCCCCGTGCGCTGGCCTGCGCGCAGGACAACCTGGCTCGCCTGGGCCTGGGCAGCACCGTGCAGTTGCTGGCGGCCGACCTCTTTCCGCCGCCACCCGACCACCGCGCCGCGCTGGTGCTGTGCAATCCGCCCTGGCTGCCGGCACGTGCCGGCTCGGCCATCGAGCGGGCGGTGTACGACGAAGACAGCCGCATGCTGCGCGGTTTTCTGACCGGGCTGGCCCGGCACCTGCTGCCCGGTGGCGAAGGTTGGTTGATCCTGTCCGACCTGGCCGAACACCTGGGCCTGCGCACACGCGCCCAATTGCTGGACTGGATCGCCGACGCCGGCTTGCAGGTGCTGGGCCGCATCGACGTGCGGCCCCGCCATGCCAAGGCCGCTGACAGCGAGGACCCTTTGCACGCGGCGCGTGCGGCTGAAATCACGTCGCTGTGGCGGCTGGGAGCTGAAGCATGAACACCACGGACTTTGCGCTGCGCGGCGACCACATCACCTTGGACGGCTTGCTCAAGGCCACCGGCCTGGCCGGCAGCGGCGGCGCGGCCAAGGTCTTGATCGCCGATGGCCAGGTGCGCGTCAACGCCCAGGTTGAAATGCGGCGCGGCCGCAAGCTGCGCGTGGGCGACACGGTCGAGATGGCCGACGCGTCGGTGCGGCTGACTGCGGCTGCGCCGGGGCCGGACGACTGATCGTCGTCGGGCGGCCGGCAAAGCCCGAAACGCAGGTGCGCCTGGGGCCGCAGCTTCAGCTCTTGGCCGCCATGCCCAGCCGTTCGATGGTGCTCTTTTCGGTGGCGTAGGTCTCGCGCGCAAAACGGGTGTAGTCCTCGGTGCCCATGTAGATGATCGACTGGTCGAACTTCTCCAGCATGGCCAGCACGGCCGGGTCGTCCAGCGTGCGCTTGAAGGCGTCGTGCAGCGTGCGTGTGACGGCCGGGTTCATGCCCTTGGGGCCGCAGACGCCGAAGGGCGAGTCGCTGACCGTCTTGTAACCCAGTTCGTCCAGCGTGGGCACGTCGGGCCAGCGCTTGGTGCGCTTGCTGCCATAGGTGGCCAGCAGGCGCAGCTTGCCACTGGCGACGTGCGGCGCCCAGCCGGTGGCATCGCTGGCAGCCATGGTGTGGCCGCCCAGGATGGCCTGCATGTTGTCGGCGTTGCCCTTGAAAGGCACGTGGTTCAGCTGGATGCCGGCGCGCTGCGCAAACTCTTCAACCGCCAGGTGCGGGCTGGTGCCGGTGCCGGTGCTGCCGTAGTTGAATCTGCCCGGGTTGGCCTTGGCATAGGACACCAGGTCGGCGATGTTCTTGATGGGGCCGTCGGCCGGCACCACCAGGCCGAAGGTGTAGCCGGTGAGGCAAGCGATCCAGGTGAAGTCCTTCAGCGTGTCGAACTGCGTCTTCTGCATGTGCGGGATGCGGAACACGCCATGCGGCAGCTGGCTCAAGGTGTAGCCGTCGGGCGCCGCGTTGACCAGTTCGTTGGCCCCCAGCATGCCGCCCGCGCCGGGCTTGTTGTCCACCAGCACCTGCTGGCCCAGGATCTTGGCAGCACTCTCTGAAAAAGCGCGGATCACCGCGTCGGTGCTGCCGCCAGCCGGCCAGGGGCAGATGTAGCGGATGGGTTTGGCCGGGAAGGCCTGCGCGAAGGCCAGACGAGGCAGCGCCACGCTGGCCGCAGAGCCAATCACGAACGAGCGTCGATCGAGTTTCATGGGTGTGTCTCCTGTAATGAATGGGGTGCGTGGGCGTGGAAAGGTGCCAGAACGCCCATCAAGGTCCCCGCCATGGAACCGGCTTCGCCAGCGAGGGCAAGCGAGGGCAAGCGAGGTCAAGCGAGTTCGAGGGCTCAACTCCATCTCGGGGGCCAGCAATTAATCGGCCTTGGCGCCCGAGTCCTTGACGACCTTGGCCCACTTGGTGATTTCCTTGGCCTGGTAGGCGCTCAACTCTTCGGGCGTGGAAATCCACGTCTCCAGCCCCAGCGCCTTCAGCTTGTCGGCCACGTCGGGCAACTTGAAGACACGTTGCATCTCGGTGTTGACCTTCAGCACCACCTCGCGCGGTGTGCCGGCCGGCGCAAACACCGCAAACCAGGTGGTGGCCTCGAAGCCGGGCACGGTTTCGCTCACGGTGGGCACGTCGGGCGCGGCCGGCGAACGTTTGGCCGTGGTCTGCGCCAGCGCGCGGATCTTGCCGTCCTTGGCCATCGGCAAGGCCGAGGGCATGTTGTCGAACATGACCTGGATGCTGCCGCCCACCAGGTCAGGAATCGCGAACTGCCGGCCCTTGTAGGGCACGTGAACCATCTGCGTGCCGGTGAGCGACTTGAACAGCTCGCCCGACACATGCACCGAAGTGCCCACGCCCGGCGAGCCGAAGCTCAGCTTGCCGGGATTGGCCTTCATGTAGGCGACGAGTTCGGCCACCGTCTTCACCGGCAGGTCGTTGTTCACTACCAGCAGATTGGGTGCCGACGCCACGTGGGCCACCGGTGCGAAGTCGCGCACCATGTCGTAGGGCATCTTGCTGTACAGCGCGCCATTGATGGAATGGGTGCCCACCGTGCCCATCACCAGCGTGTAGCCGTCGGCCGGCGACTTGGCCACCTGGTCGGCGCCGATGTTGCCACCGGCACCCGGCCGGTTGTCCACCACCACGGCCTGCCCGAGTTGGGCCTTGTCGGCAAACAGGCGGGCCAGGATGTCGGGCGCGCCGCCGGGTGGAAAGGTCACCACCAGCCGGATGGGTTTGTTGGGGTAGGCCTGCGCGGTGGCCGCAATGGCCGTGGTGGCCAGCAGCGCGCCCAGCAGCGCATTCAGCAAGAACGACTTGCGGTTCATCTTGTCTCCGTCATTTGGTGTGCTGCGGCTGTGCGGCTCTGCGGCCGGTGGACCCGGGCGGGCGAGAAGCCCGCTGGTCGGGGAGGCAGGATACGGGCAAAGCATGGGCGGTGAGGCCGGGTTTTCGCCAGCCAAGCCTGGCGCCCGGTTGCCATGGCGGCGGTGCGGCTACGGGCTTGGCTGTACAAGCCAGGCTTCTGTGGCCAAAGGCGCGATCCATGTCTTCTGTCCCGACCCCATCGCCCAAAGACTTCGACCCCGAGCTCTGGTGCCTGTTCGACCAGTACGTGCACGGCGACATCGACCGTCGCGGTTTCCTGGAGCGTGCGGCGCGTTTCGCAGCCGCCAGCGGCACCACGGCCGTGGCCTTGCTGGCCGCGCTGAATCCCGATTTCGCCAGCGCGCAGAAAGTGGCACCCGCCGATGCAAGGCTGAAAACCGAGTCGATCGAGATCGACTCACCCGCCGGTTACGGCAAGGTGCGCGCCTACGTGGCGCGGCCCGCGCAGGCGGCGGGCTCATTGCCCGTGGTGCTGGTGGTGCACGAAAACCGCGGCCTGAACCCGCACATCGAAGACATCACCCGCCGGCTGGCGCTGGACAACTTCATCGCCGTGGCGCCCGACGCGCTGTTTGCGCTGGGGGGCTACCCCGGTGACGAAGACGCGGCGCGGGCGCTGTTTGCCAAGCTCGACCAGGCCAAGTCGCGTGAAGATTTCGTGGCCGCTGCCAACTGGGCCCGCACCATCGCCGGTGGCAGCGGCAAACTGGGCGCGGTGGGCTTCTGCTACGGCGGTGGCATGGTCAACCTGCTGGCCACCCGCGTGCCCGAACTGCTGGCCGGCGCGCCCTTCTACGGCGCGCCTGCGCCGGCCGATGCGGTGGGCCGCATCAAGGCCGAGTTGACGCTGGTGTTTGCGGAAAACGACGAGCGCATCAATGCCGCCTGGCCGGCTTATGAAGCGGCATTGAAGGCCGCGGGCGTGAAATTCGAGGCCTTCAAGTACCCGGGCACGCAGCACGGCTTCAACAACGACACCACGCCGCGTTATGACGCTGCTGCGGCAGGGCAGGCCTGGGCGCGTACGCTGGCCTTGTTCAACCGCACTTTGCGCTGACACGAAGAGTTCGGGCGCCGGCGGGCGCGCAGATCATGGCTGCAGGTAAGCGGCGGCCAGGGTTTGCAGATGCGCGCGCGAGGCTTCGTCAAGATGTGGCATCAGGAGCGCCAGCGCGTGGTACCCGCCCCGGCCCATTGCCGCAGCGGCGCTTTCAGGCTCGAGTGCACGGCGCGGGTCGCGCACGTACTCATAACTGAGCCAATAGGTCACCACCACCACCATGCTGGTGGCGGCCGGTGCGGCTTCGGCACCGGTGATGCGCACCGCGCCGTTGCGCGCCAGGCCGTCCAGCAAGGCATGCATGGCCTTGGCCTTGTTCTTCAGCACAAACTGGAAGTGCGTTTCCAGCCGCCGGTTCTTGCTGAGCAGGTCGTTCAGGTCGCGGTACAGGAAGCGGTAGCTCCAGATCAGCTCGAACAGCATGTGGAAAAAGAGCCATGCGTCTTCAACGTTTTCCACGCTGTCGGCGGCCTGCAGAATCTCGCCCAGCGCCTTTTCATAACGGTCGAAGAGCGAGTTGATGAGCTCGTCCTTGGCCGGGTAGTGGTAGTACAGGTTGCCCGGGCTGATGCCCAGTTCGGCGCTGATCAGCGTGGTGCTGACATTGGGTTCGCCAAAGCGGTTGAACAGCTCCAGCGTCACCTCGAGGATGCGCTCGGCCGTGCGGCGGGGTTTTTTGAGTGCGACCATCTCGGCCCATTCTGGCAGCGGCCGAGCTTGCTGGGCCTGCCTACAATCCCGCGGCTCCATGACCCCACACATGCCCGCCGTCCTCCCCGCCGTCCTCCCCGCCGTCCTCCCCGCCATACGCTTCAGTCACGTCTCCAAGGTTTACCAGGGTTCTCGCGGCACGCTGCAGGCGCTGGACGATGTGTCCTTCGACATCGAGCAGGGTGAATTCTTCGGCCTGCTGGGCCCCAACGGTGCGGGCAAGACGACGCTGATCTCCATCCTGGCCGGCCTGTCGCGCGCCACGAGCGGCCATGCGTCCGTGTTGGGCCACGACGTGTTGAGCGACTATGTCGAAGCCCGCAAGCGTCTGGGCATCGTGCCGCAGGAACTGGTGTTCGACCCTTTCTTCAGCGTGCGCGAGACGCTGCGCATCCAGAGCGGCTATTTCGGCATCAAGAACAACGACGCCTGGATCGACGAGGTGCTGGCAGAGCTGGGCCTGTCCGACAAGGCCAGTGCCAACATGCGGCAACTGTCGGGCGGCATGAAACGGCGCGTGCTGGTGGCGCAGGCGCTGGTGCACCGGCCCCCGGTGATCGTGCTGGACGAACCCACCGCTGGCGTCGACGTCGAACTGCGCCAGACGCTGTGGCGTTTTGTCGCGCGCCTGAACCGCGAAGGCCACACCGTGCTGCTGACCACGCACTACCTGGAAGAAGCCGAAGCACTGTGCGGCCGCATCGCGATGTTGCAGCAGGGCAAGCTGAAGGCGCTGGACAAGACCTCGGCACTGCTGGCCGGCACCGCCAGCACCATGCTGCGCTTCAAGACCGATGCGGCGCTGCCGGCGGAAGTGGCTGCGAAGGCCCGTGTCACCGGCCGCATCGTGCAGGTGAAGGCGCATGACGCAGCCGAGGTGGAATCGCTGCTGGCCTTGATGCGCACCAGCGGTGTGAAGGTCGAAGACCTGGAGATCGGCCGCGCCGATCTGGAAGACGTGTTTCTGGAGATCATGCAGGGTCCAGCCGCCAAGGTAGCGGCATGAGCGGGTTGCTCGCAGGCGCCGCGCCGCTGTTCCGCAAGGAAGTGCTGCGCTTCTGGAAAGTGGCCTTCCAGACGGTGGCTGCGCCGGTGCTGACCGCCTTGCTGTACCTGATGATCTTTGGCCACGTGCTCGAAGACCATGTGCAGGCGCTGCCGGGCGTGGGCTACACCAGCTTTCTGGTGCCCGGCCTGGTGATGATGAGCGTGCTGCAGAACGCCTTTGCCAACAGCAGCAGTTCGCTGATCCAGAGCAAGATCACCGGCAACCTGGTGTTCCTGCTGGTCACGCCGCTGAGCCACTGGGCCTGGTTCGTGGCCTACGTGGGCGCGTCCGTCGTGCGCGGCCTGGTGGTGGGTGGTGGCGTGTTGCTGGTGACGGTGTGGTTTGCACCGCTTCGCATGGCCGAGCCCTGGTGGATGCTGGTGTTTGCCGCACTGGGCGCCGGCATGATGGGCTCGCTGGGCCTGATCGCCGGGCTGTGGGCCGAAAAGTTCGACCAGTTGGCGGCGTTCCAGAATTTCGTCATCGTGCCCATGACGTTTCTGTCCGGCGTGTTCTACTCCATTCAGAGCCTGCCGCCAGTGTGGCAGACGGTGAGCCACCTGAACCCCTTCTTTTTCATGATCGACGGCTTCAGGCGCGGCTTCTTCGGTGTCAGCGACGCGTCGCCGTGGCTCAGCCTGGCGGTGGTGGGCTGCAGCTTCGTGCTGGTGGCCGGCGTCGCGCTGCGCTTGTTGGCCGTGGGCTACAAACTCCGCACCTGAGACAATCGCAACATGGCTGATCCCACCCCCAAAGAAGTCCGCGACTTCATTGCTGCCGGTTTGACTTGTGAGCACCTGGAAGTTGAAGGCGATGGCCGGCACTTCTTTGCCACCATCGTGTCGGGCCAGTTCGAAGGGCTGTCGCGCGTGCGCCGCCACCAGCGGGTCTACGCGGCCCTGGGCGATAGAATGCGCGAGCAAATCCATGCCCTGTCGATGAAGACGCTCACACCCGCCGAACACGCCACTTCGCCTGACGTGACGCCGCCTGCGGCTGGTCACCACCCCCACTGAAGCACCCTGCGGTGTGCCGCGGGGAACCGCTGCGCGCCGCCCATGCGGTGAACTTCGGCCCCTTTTAGCGTGCACCGGGAAACTGACCCATGATCACGCTCGCACTGTCCAAGGGCCGCATCTTCGACGACTCGCTGCCGCTGCTGCGCGCGGCCGGCATCGAGGTGCTGGAAGACCCCGAAAAAAGCCGCAAGCTCATCATCGGCACGACCAGGCCCGACGTGCGCGTGGTGCTGGTGCGGGCCAGTGACGTGCCCACCTACGTGCGCCACGGCGGCGCCGACTTGGGCGTGGCGGGGCTGGACAGCTTGCTGGAAGATGGCGACGGGCTCTACAAGCCCGTGGACCTGAAGATCGCGCGCTGCCGCATGAGCGTGGCCACCCGTGCCGACTTCGACTACGCAGCGGCTGTCAAGCAAGGTTCGCGCATCCGTGTCGCCACCAAGTACACCCACACCGCGCGCCAGCACTTTGCGGCCAAGGGTGTGCACGTGGACCTGATCAAGCTCTACGGCAGCATGGAACTGGCGCCGCTGACGGGCCTGGCCGACGCCATCGTCGACCTGGTGTCCACCGGCAGCACGCTCAGGGCCAACCACCTGGTGGAGGTGGAGCAGATCATGGACATCTCGGCCCGGCTGGTGGTCAACCCGGCGGCGTTGAAGCTCAAGCGCGAAGCGCTGCGCGCCCTGATCGATGCTTTCGAAGCGGCCGTGGAGTCGGCTGCGCAGGGCGGCGCCCAATGAGTGCGGTCAACATCCGCCGCCTGTCCACCGCGGCCACCGGTTTTGAAGCCGACTTCCAGCGTGTGCTGCACTGGTCGGCCGAAACCGACGCGGCCATCGAAACCCGCGTGGCCCAGATCGTGGAGGACGTGCGCCTGCGTGGCGACGCGGCGGTGCTGGAATACACCGCGCGCTTTGACGGGGTGCAGGCCAACAGCGTGGCCGCCCTGGAAGTCGGCCGCAATGAACTGCGCGCGGCGATGGACGCCATCACCTCCGCTCAACGTGCTGCGTTGATGACCGCCGCCGAGCGTGTGCGCGACTACCACCAGCGGCAGATGGACGCCACCAGCCGCAGTTGGCAGTACCGTGATACCGACGGCTCGCTGCTGGGCCAGAAGGTCACGCCGCTGGACCGCGTGGGCATCTACGTGCCGGGCGGCAAGGCGGCTTACCCCAGCAGCGTGCTGATGAACGCCATTGCGGCGCAGGTGGCCGGCGTGGGCGAGATCATCATGGTCGTGCCCACGCCGGCCCGCGGGGCCGGCGCTTTCGAGGCATCGGGCGGCGAGCGCAACGCGCTGGTGCTGGCCGCGGCCTTCGTGGCCGGCGTGCACCGTGTTTTCACCATCGGCGGCGCGCAGGCCGTGGCCGCGCTGGCGTATGGCACAGCCACGGTCCCGCGCGTGGACAAGATCACCGGCCCCGGCAACGCCTACGTTGCCAGCGCCAAGCGGCGGGTCTTCGGCCAGGTCGGCATCGACATGATCGCCGGGCCCAGCGAGATCCTGGTGCTGGCCGACGGCACCACGCCGCCCGACTGGGTGGCCATGGACCTCTTCAGCCAGGCCGAGCACGACGAACTGGCGCAGAGCATCCTGCTCAGCCCCGACGCGGCCTACATCGATGCGGTGCACGCGGCCATCAACCGCCTGCTGCCCGAGATGCCGCGCCAGGCGGTGATCCGCGCCAGCCTGGAAGGCCGCGGCGCGTTGATCCACACCCGCAGCCTGGAAGAGGCCTGCGCCATCAGCAACCGTATCGCACCCGAGCACCTGGAAGTCAGCTCGCGGGAGCCGGGCAAGTGGGAGCCACTGCTCAAACACGCCGGCGCCATCTTCCTGGGCGCCTTCACCAGCGAGAGTCTGGGTGACTACTGCGCCGGCCCCAACCATGTGCTGCCCACCAGCGGCACGGCGCGATTCAGCTCGCCGTTGGGTGTGTACGACTTTGTCAAGCGCAGCAGCCTGATCGAAGTCAGCGAAGCGGGCGCGCAATCGCTGGGGCCCATTGCTGCCGAACTGGCTTATGGCGAAGGGCTGCAGGCGCATGCCCGCGCGGCTGAATTGCGGCTGAACGGCCAGGCCGCCCAGCCGCGGCCCCCGCTGGTTTTCAGCGTGCGGCCGGTGGACGCCGACAACCTGGACGCCGTGCTCAAACTCAGCGTGGCGGCAGGGCAGAAGTGTTTCGTCGCCACGCCCGAGCGGTCGCTGGCCCAGGTGGCCTACGAGCCTGCGGGCCGAGCGCTGGCCATGTTCGACGGTGATCAAGCCGTCGGCATGATGTTGCTGTACGACGCCCGCATGGACAAGGAAGACCCGGCCGGGCAGCTGTACGTCTGGCGCATCCTGGTCGATGCGCGCCACCAGAAACGCGGCCTGGGCCGTTTGGCCATGGCCTGGGTGGTGGACGAGGCGCGGCGTTGGGGCGTGGCCGAGGTGGGGCTCTCGCACGTGGGCCTGCCGGGCCACGCCGGGCCGTTCTACGAAAAGTTAGGGTTCACTTACACCGGAAAAGTGGAAGACGGAGAACACAAGATGGTCTTGCGTGTGGTCTGATTCCATCACACGAACTTCGTGAATCACGAACCTCATGCTGGTGGACCACGCCACCGTCGAGTCGGCCTGGGCGGTGGAAAGCCGCAGCCGGCTGAGTTATTGGGACGCGCTGATGGTGGCGTCGGCGCAGCACATGCGATGCACGCTGCTGCTCACCGAAAACCTGCAGCACGACCAGCGCATCGACAGTGTGCGCATCGTCAACCCCTTCATGGTCGCGCCAGAATTGCTCGACTCATCCGCATGAACACGCTCGCCAAACGCATCCAGTCCACCATCCGCCAGGACGTGCAGAGCATGCACGCCTATGCCATCCAGCCCAGTGCCGGTTTCATCAAGCTGGACGCGATGGAAAACCCCTTCCGTCTGCCGCCTGAACTGCAGCGTGAACTGGGCGAACGCCTTTCGCGCGTGGCCATCAACCGTTACCCCGCGCAGTGCATCGCCGACCTGGTGGCCGCCTTGTCGCGCGCGGTCGAGCTGCCCGCTGGCTGCAAGCTGATCGTCGGCAACGGCTCGGACGAGCTGATCGACATCCTGTCGGTGGCATGCGACGTGCCCGGCGCCACGGTGCTGGCGCCGCTGCCCGGCTTCGTGATGTACGAGATGTCGGCCCGATTGCGGGGCCTGAAGTTCGTCGGCGTGCCGCTGTCGGCCGACTTCGAGCTGGACGAAGCCGCCATGCTGGCTGCCATTGACGACCACCGTCCGGCCATCACCTACATCGCCTACCCCAACAACCCCACGGCCAACCTGTTCAGCGACGCCATCATCGACCGCATCGTGGCGGCGGTGGGCGCGCAGCAGGGCCTGGTGGTGTTCGACGAGGCCTACCAGCCCTTTGCCAGCCGCACCTGGATGCAGCGCATGGCGGCGCACGAACACGTGCTGGTGCTGCGCACGCTGTCCAAGTTCGGCCTGGCCGGTGTGCGGCTGGGCTACCTGTGCGGGCCGGCGGCGTTGATCGACGAGATCGACAAGGTACGCCCGCCCTACAACGTGAGCGTGCTCAACGCCGAGGCGTCGCTCTTTGCGCTGGACCATGCCGATGAGTACGCACGCCAGGCGGCGCTGCTGAAGAGCGAACGCCAGCGTCTGCAGCAAGCGCTGGCGGGTCTGACCGATGTGCAAGCCTTCCCCAGCGAAGCCAACATGATCCTGGTGCGTGTGCCCGACGCCAAGCGCAGCTTCGAGGGCATGAAGTCGCACGGCGTGCTGGTCAAACACATCGCCGGCCTGCACCCACTGCTGGCCAACTGCCTGCGCCTGACCGTGGGCGCACCCGAAGAAAACGACACCATGATCCGGGCCTTGAAGGCCAGTCTGTGAGCCCGCCCATGAACCGCACCGCCGACATCCGCCGCGACACCAAGGAAACGCAGATCCGCGTTGTGCTGGACCTGGACGGCAGCGGCACCGCCCGGCTCGCCACCGGCATCGGTTTTTTCGACCACATGCTGGACCAGATCGCGCGCCACGGCCTGATCGACCTGGACATCGACGCCAAAGGTGACCTGCACATCGATGGTCACCACACCGTGGAGGACGTGGGCATCACGCTGGGCATGGCGGTGGCTGCGGCGGTGGGCGACAAGAAGGGCATCACGCGCTACGGCCACAGCTACGTGCCACTGGACGAGGCCCTGTCGCGGGTGGTGGTGGACTTCTCCGGCCGGCCTGGCTTGCACATGGACGTGCCTTTCAAGGCCGGCATGATCGGCGGCTTCGACACCCAGTTGACCTACGAGTTTTTCCAGGGTTTTGCCAACCACGCGCTGGTGACCCTGCACATCGACAACCTCAAGGGCGACAACGCGCACCACCAGTGCGAGACGGTGTTCAAGGCTTTTGCACGTGCGCTGCGTATGGCGCTGACACCCGACCCGCGCTCGGCCGGTGTCATTCCTTCGACCAAAGGCTCGCTCTAGTTCCATGGCCACGGTGGCGGTGGTCGACTACGGCATGGGCAATCTGCGCTCGGTGTCGCAGGCCGTCCTGCACGTGGCGGCGGGCAGCGGCGTCGACGTGATCGTCACGCAGCGTCCGGAGGATGTGTTCGCGGCCGACCGCGTCGTGCTGCCCGGCCAGGGCGCGATGCGCGATTGCATGCGCGAACTGCAGCACAGCGGGCTGAAAGATGCCGTGCTGCACGCCGCGACGCACAAGCCGCTGATGGGCGTGTGCGTGGGCATGCAGATGCTGCTGGACCACAGCGAAGAGCAGGACACGCCGGGCCTGGGGCTCATTCCGGGCCGCGTGAAACGTTTCCAGCTTGAAGGGCGCCTGCAGCCCGACGGTAGCCGCTACAAGGTGCCGCAGATGGGCTGGAACCGCGTGCTGCAGGTGCAGCACGCGCTGTGGGCGGGTGTGCCCGACGGCTCGTGGTTCTATTTCGTGCACAGTTACTACGCTGCGCCCGACGAGGCCCGGCACGCTGTGGGCCACACCGATTACGGCGATCGCTTTACCTGCGCCGTGGCACGGGATAACATTTTCGCTACCCAATTTCACCCCGAAAAGAGCGCTGACCAAGGCTTGGCCCTGTACCGCAACTTCTTGAACTGGAAACCCTGACGGCCTTTCCCGGCTCGATGGGTCGTGCCCCCCCGGGCCTTGCCGTCTTCCTCTTCTCCCCCCTTGTGATATCCACTCCCCACCACGCTCGGACCGAGCCATGCTGCTGATACCGGCCATCGACCTCAAGGACGGCAAGTGCGTCCGCCTTCAACAAGGTGACATGCAGGCGTCCACCACCTTTGGCGAAGACCCCGCCGCCATGGCCAGGCGCTGGCTCGATGCAGGCGCCAGGCGTCTGCACCTGGTGGACCTGAACGGCGCCTTTGCCGGCAAGCCCATCAACGAGGCGGCCATCAAGGCCATCATGCGCGAGGTGGGCGACGAGATTCCGGTGCAACTGGGCGGCGGCATCCGCGACCTGGACACCATCGAGCGCTACCTGGACGAGGGCCTGAGCTTCGTCATCATCGGCACGGCCGCCGTCAAGAGCCCGGGCTTCCTGAAAGACGCCTGCAGCGCCTTTGGCGGCCACATCATCGTGGGCCTTGATGCCAAGGACGGCAAGGTGGCCACCGACGGCTGGAGCAAACTCACCGGCCACGAAGTCATCGACCTGGCCAAAAAGTTCGAGGACTACGGCGTTGAAGGTGTCATCTACACCGACATCGGCCGCGATGGCATGCTCACCGGCATCAACATCGATGCGACCGTGAAGCTGGCGCAGGCACTGACGATTCCGGTCATCGCCTCCGGTGGGCTGTCCGACCTGGCCGACATTGAGCGGCTGTGCGCGGTCGAGTCCGAAGGGGTGGAAGGCGTGATCTGCGGCCGCAGCATCTACACCGGCGCGCTGGACTTCAGCGCGGCGCAGGCGCGTGCGGATGAACTTGGCACGGCGCGCGCGACCCTGTTGCTATAGGACGATGCCCCCGATCGCCGCCATGCACCGGCAACGCCCATTGGACCCCCCGTTCGAGGGGGTCTCGCATGTTGCGTTGTGCCGTGGCGTGACTACAGTCGAATGCGTTGTTTCCTCAAAGGAGTTCTGTGATGCGCAAGTACGTCATCGGCCTATTCACGTCCGCGGCCCTGCTGGCCGCGGTCCCCGCTCAGGCTTCCATCAATTCGTTCCTGGCCATCCTCTCCGGCTCCAGCGAAGTCCCCGGACCGGGCGACCCAGACGGCTTCGGCATAGCGACGCTCGTCATTGACACCAACACCAACATGGCCAGCTGGTCGATTCTGGCGAACAACATCGTGTTGCCGCTCACCGGTGCGCACATCCACTCGGGCGCTGCCGGTGTCAACGGCCCGGTGATCGTCAATTTCGACGGTCAGCTGACGGGCACCGTCACCGACGGCGACCTTGCGTCAATCACCCCGGCCAATGCGGCGCTGTTTTACGTGAATCTGCACAACGCGATCTACCCGGCCGGCGCGATCCGCGGGCAGTTGCAGTTCACGGCCTCTGTGATTCCGGAGCCGGGCACGTACGCCCTCATGCTCGCCGGAGTGGGCGCCATCGGCCTGGTGGCACGCCGCCGTCGCGTTCGGGCCTGACCCGCGTTCCCGTACCGACTAATACAGCCCCGCCCTGGCGGGGCATCTTTTTTTCGGTGCCATTGCGATGGACCCGTTCGCGAAGGCCTTGACAATGGGGCCCATGCTCGCCAAACGGATCATTCCCTGCCTCGACGTCACCGGTGGACGCGTCGTCAAGGGCGTCAACTTCACCCAGTTGCGCGATGCTGGCGACCCGGTGGAAATTGCCGCCCGCTACAACGAACAAGGCGCCGACGAACTGACCTTTCTGGACATCACCGCCACCAGCGACGGCCGCGATCTCATCCTGCACATCATCGAAGCCGTGGCCTCGCAGGTGTTCATCCCGCTCACCGTGGGCGGTGGCGTGCGCACGGTGGCCGATGTGCGGCGGCTCTTGAACGCCGGTGCCGACAAGGTCAGCTTCAATTCGGCAGCGGTGGCCAACCCCGATGTCATTCGCCAGGCCAGTGACAGGTACGGCGCGCAGTGCATCGTGGTGGCCATCGATGCCAAGCGCCGTGTGGGCCAAGACCTGTCAGCCAAAGGCCCGGGCTGGGACGTCTACACCCACGGTGGCCGCAAGAACACCCACCTGGACGCGGTGGCCTGGGCGCGCCAGATGGCCGGGCACGGCGCGGGCGAGATCCTGCTGACCAGCATGGACCGTGACGGCACCAAGATCGGCTTCGACCTGGCGCTGACACGCGCCATCAGCGATGCCGTGCCGGTGCCCGTCATCGCCAGCGGCGGCGTGGGCGCGCTGCAGCATCTGGCCGAAGGCATCCGCGTGGGGGGTGCCGATGCGGTGCTGGCCGCCAGCATCTTCCACTATGGCGAATTCACCGTCGGACAGGCCAAGGCCCTGATGGCGAGCCAGGGCATCCAGGTGCGCCAGTGAACGCCAAGAGTGAGTGTCAAGAGTGAGTGTCAAGAATGAGTGCCAACATTGAGTGCCAAGACATGATCGACCCGGCATGAAAGCCAAACCCCAAGCCCACGGCCGCGACCCCAAGTCCACACGCCCCGTCATCAAACCGGCCACCCAGCACACGGGCGAGGTGCGGTTGATCGGCGGCCTGTGGAAACGCAGCAAGTTGACCGTGCCCGACCGCCCCGGCCTGCGCCCCACGCCCGACCGCGTGCGCGAGACGCTGTTCAACTGGCTGGGCCAGGACCTGACAGGCTGGCGTGTGCTGGATGCCTTTGCCGGCACCGGCGCGCTGGGCTTCGAAGCGGCGTCGCGGGGCGCTGCCGAGGTGCAGCTGATCGAACAAGACCCGGTGCTGGTGGCTGGCCTGCTGGCCGTCATACAGCGCCTGGATGCCACGGCGGTGACAGCCTTGCGCGCAGACGCCCTGTCATGGATGTCGCGCGCTGCGGCCGACCGCTTTGAGCTGGTGCTGCTGGACCCACCTTTTGACAGTGGCAAGGCAGCTGCTGCAGCAGCAGCCGCAGCTCGCCTGGTGGTGCCCGGTGGCTTCTTGTACGTTGAAGCGGGCCAGCCGCTGCCTGAAGCACCTGCCGGTTGCACCTTGCATCGCAGCCTGAAGGCCGGGGCAGTGCATGCCCAGCTGTGGCTGCGCGGCGTGTGACCGCAGCTACACTGCCCCCGCTTGAAACCTGCACAGCCGATGACGGGAGGGCCGCCGTGACACTGAAAGCACCGCTGACCGCCGTCTACCCCGGCACCTTCGACCCCATGACCATGGGCCACGAAGACCTGATGCGGCGCGCCTCGCGTCTGTTCGATCGTCTGATCCTGGCGGTGGCGGCGGGCCATCACAAGCGCACGATGTTCACCATTGCCGAACGTGTGGAACTGGCCGCTGAGATTGCGGCGCCGTACAAAAACGTCGAGGTGATGGCCTTCCGTGGGCTGCTGAGCGACTTTGTGGGTCAAGTCGGCGGCAAGGTGGTGGTGCGCGGCCTGCGTGCGGTGAGCGACTTCGAATACGAGTTCCAGATGGCCGGCATGAACCGCCAGCTGATGCCCGAGGTGGAGACGGTGTTCATGACACCGTCCGACCAGTTCCAGTTTGTCAGCGGCACCTTCGTGCGCGAGATTGCCAGCCTGGGCGGTGATGTTTCCAAGTTCGTGGCACCCTCGGTCTTGCGGCGCCTGCGCGACCGCGTGACTCAACCCGAGGGCTGACTGACATGGCGCTGTGGATCACGGACACGCAAGGCGGGAATCGGCAAGGCACGCCTTGCCCCGCCTTGCGCGGCGAGCGCATGCTTGCGCTCGCCGTATTCGTCCGTGGCCTGGGGGCTTGAGTCATGGCGCTGTGGATCACGGACGAATGCATCAACTGCGATGTCTGCGAGCCCGAGTGCCCCAACCAGGCCATCAGCATGGGCGCGGAGATCTACGAGATCGACGCCAGCCGCTGCACCGAATGTGTCGGGCACTTTGACGAGCCGCAGTGTGTGCAGGTGTGCCCCGTGAGTTGCATCCCCATCAATCCCGCCCACGTCGAGACCAAGGTGCAACTGCTGGCCAAGTACCAGCAGCTTCAAGCCGGTGCTTCTTTGCAGACTGCCGAGAACTCCGGGTTTCTGACGCCTTGACCAGCCGCGAGCCGTGAATGCCGGCGGCGCCTGCAACGGGCTGCGCTTCTCGCTGCTGGCGTTCTTGCACCAACTGATCGGCCAGCGCCCGTTCCCGTTGTGCCATCTCTTGTGCGCTGTTCACGTCGGCCACCGGGCGTGACGCTGGCGTCTCCAAAGCCCGGCCATCGCGGCAGGGGGTGTCCGAAAATGTGCGACCGTCGGGTCCGCAGCGCCACACGGTCTGTGCTTGTGCAGCAGGCACCGCGGCCAAAAGCGCGGCAGCGGCAAGGGTCAGGGCGTTCAGGGTCTTCATGACAACTCTCCTGGGCGGGGGGGCTTGGGCCGCGGCGGCTGCGCATGCACAAGCGCGAGCGCCTTGTCCATCTCGCCGTCCAGCATCAGTTCAACAGCTTTCAGCGAATGCTCGCTGGCCTTGGCGATGGCATCACGGTGCTCGGCCGAAGGCTTCTTCAACACGTAGTTCACCACTTCGGCCTTCACGCCCGGGTGGCCGATGCCCAGCCGCAGGCGCCAGAAGTCCTGCGTGCCCAGCATGGCGTGGATGTCCTTCAGCCCGTTGTGCCCGGCCGCGCTGCCGCCGAACTTGAGCTTGGCCTGGCCGGGTTGCAGGTCGAGTTCATCGTGTACCACCAGCATCTGAGCCGGCTCGATCTTGAAAAAACGTGCCAGCGTGGCCACCGACACGCCCGAGCGGTTCATGAAGGTCATGGGCTGCAGAAGCCAGACGGGCCCCTGGGGTCGGTTGACCCGCGCCACCAGACCCTGGTAGCTGCGTTCCGGCACCAGCCGCGTGCCCAGCTGTTCAGCCAGCGCGTCTGTCCACCAGAACCCGGCGTTGTGCCGGGTGGCTTCGTATTCGGTGCCTGGGTTGCCCAGGCCGACAAACAGTCGAATCATGGGGTGGGATTATGGAAGTCGCGTGCAGAAAAAAGCCCCACCGCAGTGGGGCCTGTCGATGGGGGAGCGGGCACGTGGCCCGGCTCGTCCTTTCGGGTGGTTCACCCTTACTTGGCGTTCTGCTTTTCGCTCTTCTTGGCCTTGGGTTCTTTGCCCTTGGCAGCCACCACGGGCGCGGCAACCACTTCTTCGACTTCTTCCTTGGGCACGGTCACGGCCACGATCACCGGGTTCTGGGTGCCGTGTTTGACGTACTTGATGCCTTCGGGCAGTACCAGATCACTGGCGTGCAAGCTCTGGTTCTTGACCAGGCTGCTCAGGTCAATGGGCACGAACTCGGGCAGCTGCGAGGCCAGGCATTCGATTTCCAGGTCCAGGCGCACATGGCTCACCAGGCACTTGTCGGTCTTGACGGCCGGTGAGTTTTCTTCGCCAGAGAAGTGCAGCGGCACCTTCTTGCGCACTCGGGTGGTCTCGTCGACGCGCTGGAAGTCGATGTGCAGGACCATCGGCTTGTAGGGGTGCATCTGGAAGTCGCGCAGCAGGACCTTCTGCACGCTGCCCGCCAGGTCCATCTCGAGGATGGTCGAGTGGAAGGCTTCTTTCTTCAGCGCGAAGAACAAGGCGTTGTGATCGAGTTCGATCATGGCGGGTGTGCCGGCACCGTAGACGATGCCCGGCACCTTGGCGGCGTTGCGCAGGCGGCGGCTCGCTCCGGTCCCCTGCAGCGTACGCTCGTAGGCTGTGAAATTCATGTTGACTCCGATAAGGATGAGGCGCCCGCGACCAGGCTGCCTTGGGGTGAAGAGGCCACGCGACGCGCGACCCCGAGCAAGCGGATCAGAAGTTGTTGTTCTGCTCCGCGAACAGGGACGTCACCGACTCACCGTCGCTGATGCGGCGGATGGTTTCGGCAAACAAGAAGGCCACCGACAGCTGCCGGATCTTGCCGCAGGCCTTGGCAGCGTCGGACAGCGGGATGGTGTTGGTGATGACCACTTCGTCGATCTGGGAGTTCTTGATGCGCTCGACCGCCGGGCCCGAAAACACGGGGTGTGTGCAGTAGGCGTAGACACTCTTGGCGCCACGTTCCTTCAACACCTCGGCCGCTTTCACCAGCGTGCCGGCGGTGTCGATCATGTCGTCCATGATCACGCAGTTGCGGCCTTCGACTTCGCCGATGACGTGCATCACCTCGGACACATTGGCCGTCGGCCGCCGCTTGTCGATGATGGCCAGGTCGCAGCCCAGCTGCTTGGCCAGCGCACGTGCGCGCACCACGCCGCCCACGTCGGGCGAAATGACCACCAGGTTCGGGTAACTCTTGCTCTTCAGGTCGGACAGCAGCACCGGGCTGGCGTAGATGTTGTCCACCGGGATGTCGAAGAAGCCCTGGATCTGGTCGGCGTGCAGGTCCATCGTGAGCAGCCGCTCGACGCCCACGGTTTCCAGCATGTTGGCCACCACCTTGGCGCTGATGGGCACGCGCATGCTGCGCGGCCGGCGGTCTTGCCGCGCATAGCCGAAGTAGGGAATGACGGCGGTGATGCGGCGTGCGCTGGCGCGCTTGAGCGCGTCCACCATGAACGCCAGTTCCATCAGGTGTTCGTTGGTGGGTGCGCAGGTGGGCTGCACCACGAAGACGTCGCGTGCGCGCACGTTCTGATGGATCTCGACCGTGACTTCGCCGTCGGAGAAGCGGCCCACGTCGGCCTGCCCCAGTTCAACCCCCAGGTGGCTGGCGATCTCCTGCGCCAGCACCGGGTTGGCGTTGCCGGTGAACAGCACGGTGTTGAACAGCACGGTGTTTACTCCGCAGGGCGCCAGTGGCGCGGGCAGGTGGGGCTAGGGCAGCAGCTTGATGAGAAGAATTTGGCAGGGGAGGAAGGACTCGAACCCTCGCATGTCGGAATCAAAATCCGATGCCTTGACCAACTTGGCGACTCCCCTACACAGGTTGCGGTTCATCACCGCCACCCACAACTTTTTTTTCAGTCGGATGCCCAACCCCGCAAGGGGTGCTCATCCAGACCGCAGCACATCCGGCCCACCCAACCCGGCGGAAGTGTTTCCGTCGGAAATGTCGCTACGGGTGAACTGGCTGAACCGCTGCTCTCGACAACCGTGGCAAAAACCGCGCTGCCCGAACCCGTCATGCGGCTGTTGCCGTAACGGGACTTCAGCCAGCTTGCAGCTTGTGCCACTTCAGGGCACCGGTCTTGGGCGGCGGGCTGCAGGTCGTTGTTGCCGAATTCTGCGTCCCATTCCGCTGGCCAACCGGAAAATCCTGCGCCATCGAAAGAGCCTGTGACTATAACAGTACCAGTGTCCCGGACCAGGAGCGGGTGCTCGAAAATGTCGCGGGTGTTGATGCCTTGCGGCGGTTTCACCACGGCATAACGTGCGGCAGGAACCCGCATCGGTGTCAGCCGCTCGCCAATGCCCTGCACAAAGGCGCTGCGACCGCCGATGAAGAAGGGCACGTCGGCGCCCAGCGTCAGGCCCAGGTCGCGCAGGCGCGTGCGCGACCACTGCAGGCCCCACAGCCGGTTCAGCGCCAGCAGCGTGGTGGCCGCGTCCGAGCTGCCGCCGCCCATGCCGGCACCGGAGGGCAGCTGTTTGTCAATGCTGATGTCGGCGCCCAGCGTGCAGCCGCTGGCCGCCTGCAGGGCCCTGGCTGCGCGCAGGCACAGGTCGTGGGCCGGCAGCGCGGCGCCCAGGTCGTGGCGGATCAGCTGACCGTCTTCGCGGCGCTCGATGTGCAGGCGGTCGGCCCAGTCGATGAGCACAAAGACCGACTCCAGCAGGTGGTAGCCGTCTGCACGCCGTCCCACCACATGCAAAAACCGGTTGAGCTTGGCTGGGGCCGGCAGGTCGTACAGCGCGCGCAGGGCCATCTTCAGTCGCCGCGGTCCAGCCTGGCGCGCAGTTCGATGGCCGGCGGGCTGTCGCGCCTGGCGCTGATCCAGCCTTCGGCCAGGCGGTTGGTCTGCACGCGCCAGCCCAGCTGATCGAAGCCGTCGCTGCGCACGGTGTGGGTGGCAGCCGTCCAGGGCCTGCCGTTCAACCAGTCCGGCAGCGCAGCCAGCGGCAGCGCTTCGCCCAGGGCTTCGCGGGACAACTCGTCCAGGCTGCTGAAGGACCGTTCACCTTCGGGCGTGCGCAGCACGGCCACACCACGCGCCCAGCGTGCCGCCGCGAGCTGGGTGCCGATGGGCGAGGTCAGGCGCAGTTCACCTTGTTCCCCAGTGCCGCGCACTTCAAAGGCCACGCCCAGGCTTTGCTTGGCACGTTCGGGTGTGGCATCCACACGCAGGCTCAGGCGGCCTGCCGTCCACGGGGCTTCGCCGGGTGCCGGCGCAGGTGTTGCGCAGCCTGCAAGCACAGCAGCCAGCAGGCAGGACAGCCAGGCCACCCGTACGGTGGTCCGTGTTGCCACCGCAGAGGCAGCCGGCAGCCCCCAGGTCACAGGTCCACGCGCAGGCGGGCCAGGGTCTCGCGCAGCACGTCGTTGCTGCCGTCACGGCCCTTGCTTTCGCGCCACACGCGGCGGGCTTCGTCGAGCCGGCCCATCGACCACAGCACCTCGCCCAGATGGGCGCCGATTTCGGTGTCGGGCCGCGCCGAATAAGCCATGCGCAGCAGGCGCACGGCTTCTTCGAAGTTGCCCATGCGGTATTCGATCCAGCCCAGGCTGTCGGTGATGAAGGGGTCGCCGGGCGACAGCTCCAGCGCCCGTTGCACCAGCGCCCGCGCTTCGGGCAGGCGCAGCTTGCGATCGGCCAGCGAATAGCCCAGCGCGTTGTGCGCATGTGCGTTGTCGGGTTTGATGGCGATGACCCGGCGCAACAGGCGCTCCATGTCGTCCAGCTGGTTCAGCTTTTCGGCCACCATGGCCTGTTCGTACAGCAAGTCGGCGTCGTCGCCAAAACGTGTGGCGCCGCCGGCCAGCACCTCGTAGGCGTCTTTCCAGCGTTTGCCCTCACGCAGCACGGCGGCTTCGGCCATGACTTTGGCGCGGGCGTCTTCCGGTCGGCGCTCGGGCAGGTTGCGGATGAGCTCGCGCGCCTGGCTGATGCGGCCCTGGCGCGCCAGCATCGACGCGCGGCGCGACTGCACCTCCAGTGCACGCTGGGGGTCTTCGATCTTGGCCAGCCAGGCTTCGGCGGCTTTGAAGTCGCCCCGTTGTTCGGCCGACTGGGCCAGCATCAACCAGGCCTGGATCAAGCCCTGATCGGGACGCTCGGCTTCGTCGTCTTCGCCCGTGGGCACGACGGGGGCAGGCGCCATTGCAGCCCCGGCCCCGGCCCCGGCTGCGGTTTGCGGCGGGTTCTGCGTCAGTTCGATGTAGCGCTGCAGGGCGGCTTCGCCTTCAGGGCGGTTCTTCAACTCCAGTTGCAGCGCGCCCAGCGTCAGGAAGGGCGCCGCCACCGTGGGCTGGGCGCGCGTGGCCGCATCCAGCTGCGTCACCGCGTCGGCATACCGCTGGCTGCCCATCAGCTGGCGCGCATAGGCCAGGCGCAGCGCGGTTTCGGCCGCGGGTTGTTGCAGGTAGGACAGCACCGTGGCTTCGGCTTGCGGCCGCTCGCGCATCAGCTCCATCGCCAGCAGCGCCGGGCCTACGGCGCCGGGCTCCAGCGCATAAGCTTCCTGGGCCAGTGCCAGCGCACGGTCGGCTTCTTTGGCCTCGAGCCAGGCGCGACCCAATGCCACGCGGGTGGGGATGCGGGTGTCGGCGCCGTCGCGGTAGGGCTTGAGCACGTCTTCCATGACGCCGGCAACCAGTCGCGGGTCGTTGGCACGCTGTAGAAAACGCGGCAAGGCCGACACCAGGCCGGGTCGTTCGGCCGCAGGCGACTGTTGCAGCAGTGAACGCAGCGGTTCGGTGATTTCGGCGCCCCGGTTCAGCGCCAGCAAGATCTGCAGTTGAAGCCGCAGTGCGTCCAGCGATTCAGGCCGTGCCAGGCGCCAGGCCCGTGACGCGGCCAGCGCCTGGTCACCGGCGCGGGCTTGCAGCGCGATGTCCACGGTGCGCCGGAAAAGGCCTTCGTCACGTGTGCGGCGGGCGGCGTCGAGCAGCCAGTCGTAAGCCGTGCTGGCGTCACCCCGCGTCAGGGCCAACTCGCCAATGAGCAGCTGGTACAGCAGCCGGTCGTCCATCGCCGAGTTGTTGATCACGGCGGGCGCGGGCGCTGCTTCAGGCGCGACGGCTGGACTTGGAGACTGCGCCTGGGCATGAGCCTGGCCCTGCGCTTGACACAAGCCCAGCGTCACGAACAGCGTGGCCATCAAGGCCCGCTCAAGACGCCGACGGCGGCGGTCAGACATGGAGACTCCCAGAGGGACTGCGGATCATTCTCACATAATGGATTCATGCCCGAACTCCCCGAGGTTGAGGTCACCCGGCGCGGCATTGCCGCGCCTTTGCTGGGGGCCGTGATCACCGCCGCGCGCCTGGGTAAACCCCTGCGTTGGCCCTTGGGCCGGCCGGTGCAAGACCTGGTCGGCGCCAGGGTCGGCCATGCACAAAGGCGCGGCAAGTACATCTGGCTGCCGCTGCTTGGCCCGGCGTCACAGACCGGTGGCCTGTTGCTGCACCTGGGCATGTCGGGCTCGCTGGCGTTGTTGTCTGCTGCGCCGCCGGCCGGGCCGCACGACCACTTCGATCTGGACACCGACCGCGGCACGCTGCGCCTGCACGACCCGCGCCGCTTCGGAGCCGTCGTCTGGTCACTCTCGCTGGACGACTTGCCGGCAGCCGACCTGCTGGGCCGCCTGGGCGCAGAGCCCTTCGACGCCAGCTTCACACCCCAGCTCTTCCACGCCGCGCTGCAACGTCGCCGCGCGCCCATCAAGGCGGTGCTGCTGGCCGGTGACGTGCTGGTGGGTGCGGGCAACATCTACGCCTGCGAGGCGCTGTTCCAGGCCGGCATCCACCCGGCGCTGCGGGCCGACCGCATCAGCCGGCCGCGCGCCCAGCGCCTGCTGGCGGCGGTGCGCACCACGCTGGGCCGGGCGCTGGACCTGGGCGGCTCGACCCTGCGCGATTTCACCGACGTGCACGGCGCCAGCGGCGCTTACCAGGCCCAGGCGGGTGTCTATGGCCGTGCCGGCCAGCCCTGCATGCAGTGCGGCGCGTTGGTCCGGCGAGTGGTGCAGGCCCAGCGTTCGACCTACTTCTGCGCGGTTTGTCAGCGGCGGTAACGGGTGAACTCAAGCGGCCTTTGCCCGTGAATTCCGCCTTCTGCTGCACGCAGGGCCTGCGCTAGGATGCCCGCTGCGGTTTCACAGCCCCAACTGGCCCTTCACCGCCACCCCCACATGCACAGCTCCATCGCCGACAGCCTGGACGCCTTGGCCACCTGGCGCGCCGAACTGGACCGCCACGTCGCGCTGCTGGGCAAGGCCCTGGCAGAACAGGACGTGCTGGACAGCGCCGACCTGGCGCTGCTGGGTGGCCTGCGTGAACGCCTGTCATCAGAAAAGCTGGTGCTGGCCTTTGTGGCCGAGTTCTCGCGCGGCAAGTCCGAACTCATCAACGCCATCTTCTTTGCCGACGCTGGCCGTCGTGTGTTGCCGGCCACGCCGGGCCGCACCACCATGTGCCCGGTGGAGTTGCGCTACGAAGCCGGCGCCCCCGCCCGCCTGTCGCTGCTGCCCGTGGAAACCCGCCTGCGTGGGCTGTCCCTGGCTGAATTGCGGCCGCGCGATGAGCCCTGGCACCACGTGCCGCTGGACCCCAAAAACGCGCAGTCGCTGGTGCAGGCCCTGAGCGCCGTCACCCGCACGCAGCGGGTGCCGCAAGAGCGGGCGCTGGCGCTGGGTTTCTGGGACCAGGAACACCCCGAGGACAACCCACCGGTGGACGACGCAGGTCAGGTCGAAGTGCCGGCCTGGCGCCACGCCATCATCAACTACCCGCACCCGCTGCTCAAACGCGGTCTGGTGGTCATCGACACACCTGGCCTCAACGCCATCGGCGCCGAGCCCGAGCTGACGCTGGGCCTGCTGCCTTCGGCGCATGCCGTGGTTTTTGTGCTGGGCGCCGACACCGGCGTCACCCGTTCTGACATGAGCATCTGGCGCGATCACCTGGGCCAGGCCACGCTGGAACGCTTTGTCGTGCTGAACAAGATCGACACGTTGATGGACCCGCTGCTGCCGCCATCCGAGGTGCGCGCGCAGATCGAACAGCAACGTGTGAACACCTCAGAAACCCTGGGCGTGCCGCTGGACCGGGTGTTCCCGCTGTCGGCGCGCGACGCGCTGGCTGCGCGGGTCGATCTTGACCCCAGGCGGCTGGCCGCCAGCCGGCTGCCAGCGCTGGAAGATGCCCTGGTGGCGCAGCTGCTGCCACGGCGTCAGGAACTGCTGGTGCAGTCGGCGGTTTCCGTGGTGGAGCAGCTGCGCCAGTCGGCCGGCCGCCGCCTGGCCGACCGCCGGCGCGGGCAGTCCGAACAGCTGCTTGAATTGCGTGGCCTGCGTGGCAAGAGTGGCGCCAAGACCCGCATGATGCTGGGGCGTGTGGATGCCGAGATGGCCGACTTCGAACGCTGCACCGCCAAGCTGGGCGCGCTGCGTGCGGTGCAGGCGCGCATCCTGAAGTCGGTGATGGCGCTGCTGTCGGCCGAGTCGCTGCGCGCTGAACTGGGCGCCATGCAGTCGGTCATGAGCTCGCGGCCCTTCAATCTGGGTGGCCGCGGTGCGTTCGATACCCTGATGACGCGCGTGCGGGCCTCTTTGGGCAAGGCGCGCGCGCAGTCCGAAGAGATGCGGCTGATGCTGGAGGGCAGCTTCCGGCAGCTGAACACCGAGTTTGGCTTTGCTTTCGCACTGAACCCCATGCCCGTGCTGACGCCCTTTTTCGATGAGCTGGACCGCATCGAGCACAACTACAGCCGCTACCTGGGCCTGGGCCAGGCGCTGCGCATGGCCGCGCCGGGTTTTGCCGAGCAGTTCCGGCGCATGCTGCTGAGCAAGCTGCGGGTGGTGTTTGAAAACGCCGCCGGCGAGATCGAGCTCTGGAGCAAGTCGGCCCAGGGCCAGGTGGACATGCAGCTGCGCGAACGCCGCCGCGGCTTCACACGCCGGCGCGAGGCCTTGCAACGTGTGCAGGTTGCAGCAGGTGAGCTGGAGCAGCGCATTGCCGAAGTCGAGTCGCAAGACCAGCATGTTGCCGAGATGCTTTCGCGCCTGAACGCCGTGGCCGACGAAGCCGTGGCCCGCGCTCGCCGCCTGGGCCAGGAGCCCACGGTGTCGCGAATCTCGCTGCAGGCCGAAACAGCGCAGCAGGACGCGGCTTGACCGCTGCGGCACCGCTCAGCCGCAGGTTCTGCGTCGACTGATGGCCCAGGCCAGCTTGGCCACGCGCGTGGTGCGCTGGCAGCGCCAGCACGGCCGCCATGACCTGCCCTGGCAGGGCACACACGATCCCTACAGGGTCTGGCTGTCCGAGGTGATGCTGCAGCAGACGCAGGTGCGCACCGTGCTCGACTACTACGCACGTTTCCTGCAGCGCTTTCCAGCCGTGACCGACTTGGCGGCGGCCCCGCTGGACGATGTGCTGGCACTGTGGAGTGGCCTGGGCTACTAGAGCCGCGCGCGCAACCTGCACCTCTGCGCGCAGGCGGTGGTGACACAACACGGCGGGCGGTTTCCGGCCAGCAGCGATGCGCTGGCACAACTGCCCGGCATCGGCAGGTCCACCGCGGCGGCCATCGCGGCTTTCTGCTTTGGCGAACGTGTGGCCATCCTGGACGGCAACGTCAAACGGGTGCTGTCGCGTGCGCTGGGTTTCGAAGGCGACCTGTCACTGGCCCGTGAACAAGCGCGCCTGTGGCAGCTTGCGCATGACCTGCTGCCCAAGCGGGGCGTGGAGGCCTACACCCAGGGTTTGATGGACCTGGGTGCCACGCTGTGCACCACGCGGCGCCCGGCCTGCGAACGTTGCCCGCTGGTGGCCGACTGTGTGGCCCTGGCCGCCGGTCAACCGCAGCGCTACCCGGTCAAGACCCGGCGCGTGAAACGCAGCCAGCGGGAAAACGCGCTGCTGTGGCTGACGCACCGCCAGCGGGTGTGGCTGGTGCAGCGGCCGCAAACCGGCGTGTGGGCTGGTTTGTGGGCGCTGCCGGCATACGCTTCGGTCACCGAGCTGGACACACTGACCGAAGCCTGGCCCGGCCATGGCGATTGGCTGCCTACCGTGCAACATGCGCTGACACACTTCGACTGGACCTTGCATCCCCTGCGCTGGCACTGGGGCAAGGGGCCCGCGCCGCAGCCGCCGGTGTTGCAAGCCGGCCGCTGGTTCAGCGTGCCCGACGCGCTGGCGATGGGCCTGCCGGCGCCTGTGAGGCGGCTCTTGTCGGCAGCCTGAACGGCGCAACCGATCAGTCAGCCGAAGACGACCTTCTTGTCGCGCAGGTAGCCGTCCACCAGGCTCAGGCGGATCACCGGGTCGTCCAGCTCCATGAGTTTTTGTTTGGAAGCCAGCGGGATGGGCAGCAGCTCGCACCAGCGGTTGGCCACCCAGCCGGCATCGTCCAGGCGGTAGGGCTGGGCAAAGGGTTCCGCGTCGCGTTCCTGCAGCTTCTTGATGGCTTCTGCCAGCGCCGTCACCGTCTGCAGCACGGCCGGGCCCGGCACGCGCAGCGGGTCTTCCGGCAGCAGCGTGACAGGCGCTGTCCACAGGCCGTTGTCGCGCTGCGTGGGTGACTGGCTGATGCGAAAACGCTGCTTGCCGCTGCACTGCACACGCAGGATGCCGGGCTGTTCGGCATCCACTTCATCGATGTGGGCCAGCACGCCCACCGCTTCCATGGCGGGCACTTCCTTGCTGGGCCCTTCTGCTGCACCCTGGCGCAGGCAGACGACACCGAAGGGTTGCCCCGAGCGCAGGCAGTCCGACACCAGGTCCAGGTAACGCGCCTCGAACACCTTCAGCCCCAGCAGGGCACCCGGAAACAGCACCATGCGCAGCGCAAACAGCGGCAACGGTGAACCCGCCTGACCCGGCACAGCTGCCGTCATTCCAGCGGCCCCAGTTCTCGGTGGCGCACCAGGGTGGCGTAGTGCGCACGGAAGTGGCGCGCCAGCCATTCCACGCTGTACACCGACCGGTGCTGGCCGCCGGTGCAGCCGATGGCCACGGTGAGGTAGCTGCGCTGGTCGTCTTCAAAGGCCGGCAGCCAGCGTTCGAGAAATGCGCTGATTTGCGCCAGCATTTCGCCCGCGTCGGGTTGGGCATCCAGAAAGGCGGCCACGGGCGTGTCGCGCCCGGTCAAGGGCCGCAGCTCGCGCACGTAGTAGGGGTTGGGCAGCACACGCACGTCGAACACGTAGTCGGCGTCCAGCGGCACACCGTGTTTGAAGGCAAAGCTCTCGAACACCAGCGTCAGCGCCGATTCGCGTGCGCCCACCATCTGGCGCACCCAGCTGCGCAACAAGGCCGGGCGCAGCTGGCTGGTGTCGATGACGGTGGACACCTCGCGCAGGTCGGCCAGCAGCGCCCGTTCAAGTTCAATGGCCTCGATCAGGGCGCGGGCGTTGTCGTTCTCGGTGGGCGCGGTCAGCGGGTGCGGCCTGCGCGTTTCGGAATAGCGGCGCACCAGCGCGTCGGTGCTGGCGTCCAGAAACAGCGGGTGGATGCGGATGCCTTCGGCGCGCAGCTGGTCGATCAAGGGCACCAGGCCGGGCAGCGACGAAGCCGTGCGCACGTCCACCGCCACGGCCACGCTGCGGGTGAACCGTTCGTGTTCCAGGCGGATGAAGTCGCGCAGCAGCTCTGGCGGCAGGTTGTCGACGCAGAAATAACCTGCATCTTCAAGGGCATGCAGCGCCACGGACTTGCCCGAACCCGAGATGCCGGTGATCAGGATCACTTCGTCGCGTTGCTGGCGCTGTTCCAGCGGAAGCCACTCGCTCACTTGCCTTCCTTCACCGCAGTTGTCAGCAGGGTCTGAGCATGGGCCATGCCAGACAACTTTTCGCCGCCCAGCATGCGTGCCACTTCGGCGACTCGGGCTTCGCCATCCACCGGCTGGATGTCGGACAAGGTCTGTTTGCCCTTGAGCGCCTTGCTGACGACAAAGTGGCCGTCGGCGCAGGCGGCCACCTGCGCCAGGTGCGTGACCGCCAGCACCTGCGCGCTGCGGCCCAGCTGCTTCATCAAGCGGCCCACGCAGTCGGCCACGGTGCCGCCCACACCGGCATCGATCTCGTCGAAGATGAGCGTCGGTGTGGCCGCGGCGCCCGGCTGGGCGGTGGTCACCGCAATGGCAAGCGCCAGGCGCGACAGTTCGCCACCCGAGGCCACCTTGGCCAGCGGCCGTGGTGTGCTGCCGGCATGGCCCGCGACGCGGAACTCCACCACGTCCAGGCCGTGTGACTGCGGGTCGTCAGCTGAAGACACCGCCACTTCAAAGCGGCCACCGGCCATGCCCAGTTGCTGCATGGCCTGGGTCACCGCTGCTCCCAGCTTGGGCGCCGCGCGCTGGCGCAGGCAAGAGATGCGCTCGGCCTCGTGACGCCACACGCGCTCGGCGTTCATCGTCTCGCGCTCCAGCGCTTCAAGGTCGGCCGCGGCGTCCAGCTGCCGCAGCTCGGCCTGCCAGCCGGCCAACAAGGTGGGCAGCTCAGCCGGGCTGCGCCGGTAGCGCCGCGCCAGCGACACCCAGCTGCCGATGCGACTGTCCAGCTCGGCCAGCCGTTCAGGGTCGGGTTCACGGTGATTCAGGTACGCCGTCAGTGTGTGCGCTGCATCTTCCAGCTGCGCCTGCGCGGTGCGCAAGACATCGGCCACGGCGCCCAGGTCGGCGTCGTAACGCTGCACCTCGACCAGCGCGGTGATGGCGCGTGAAGTCAGTGTGTTGGCGCCGGGCTCGGCATCCGAAATGGCTTCCAGTGCGGCGCGCGCACCGTCCAGCAGTGCCTGGCCATGCGCCAGACGCTGGTGCTCTGCGTTGAGCTGATCCCACTCGCCTTCGGCCGGTTGCAGCTTGTCCAGTTCGCCGATCTGCCAGGCCAGCCTTTCGCGTTCGCGCTCCAGCGTGTCGCGTTGGGTGCGCGCCGTGGCCAGCCGCGCCAGCACGGCGCGCCAGGCCTGCCAGGCCAACGTCAAGGCCGACGTGTCGGCGCCGGCTTGTGCGTCCAGCAGCGCACGCACCGTGGCCGGTCGCGTCAGGCTTTGCCAGGCGTGCTGGCCGTGGATGTCCACCAGGTGATCGGCCGCCTCACGCAACTGCGCCACGGTGGCCGGGCTGCCGTTGATCCACGCGCGGCTTCTCCCTGGAGAGTCGCCCGCCGCATCGACGCTGCGGCGCAGCAGCAAAGTGTCGTCGCTGTCAAAGCCGGCCTCGTCCAGCCAGGGCTTCAAAGCCGCCGGCGTGTCGAACTCGGCGCTGACCTCGGCCCGCGCAGCGCCTTCGCGCACCAGCGCGGCGTCGGCACGGTTGCCCAGTGCCAGTTGCAGAGCATCGATGAGGATGGACTTGCCGGCGCCGGTTTCGCCCGTCAGCACCGAAAAGCCGGCGGCGAAGTCGATCTCGAGCTGGGCGACGATGACCACGTCGCGCAATGAAAGGCGCCTCAGCATGTCGTGCCCTGAGAGTCTGCGCCTTTCGTGCCCAGGGCCTTGCGTGGATCCGGCTTTGCCGGGCCGCAGCAAGAGCCCCCTCGGGGGGTGGCGAAGGGCCGTGGGCACAAGCCTGGGGGCACCATCACGCCACGCCGTCGTACCAGCGCAGTTTGCGCCGCAGGGTGGCGTAGTAGCTCCAGCCGCGCGGGTGCAGAAAGCGCACCTTGAAGGCCGAGCGCCGCACGCGAACCTGGTCGCCGAGCATCAGGCTGGCAAGGTTGTGCATGTCGAAGTTGGCCGACACGTCCTTGCCGGCCACGATGCTGATGCGCACCTCGCCAGAGTCAGGCAGCACGATGGGGCGGTTGGACAGTGTGTGGGATGCGATCGGCAGCACCACCCAGCCGCCGATGCCGGGGTGCAGGATGGGTCCACCGGCCGACAGCGCGTAAGCCGTGCTGCCCGTGGGTGTGGCCACGATCAGGCCGTCGGCGCGGATGTTGGCCACGAAGTCTTCGTCCACATCCACCCGCAGTTCAACCATGCTGGCCGTGGCACCGCGGCTGACCACCACATCGTTCAACGACAGACCTTCGAAAATCTTCTCGCCGTCGCGCCACACCTCGCCTTCCAGCATGGAGCGGCTTTCTTCTTCGTAGTCGCCCGCCACCATGGGCGCCAGCGCTTCTTTGTACTGGCCGATGGCAATGTCGGTGATGAAACCCAGCCGGCCCTGGTTGATGCCCACCAGCGGTATCTTCCAGCGCGCCAGTTCGCGGGCAATACCCAGCATGGTGCCGTCGCCGCCCACCACCACGGCCAGGTCGCAACTCTGGCCCATCTGTTGCGGGTCCAGGGTTTCGAAGTCGGTCACGCCGGTGGCCTGAGCAGTCTCGCGTTCGAAGGACACCTCCAGCCCGCGGCCGACCAGGAAATGCGCGATCTCTTCCAGCAAAGGGCGTATGCCCCGCGCCTGGTACTTGCCGACGATCACCGCATGTCTGAAGCCTGCGCCCATGAAAATGATTACACCATAGCGGTCTGATTCGAGAGTGTCCCCACCCGGCAGCGCGTGCCCGTTGCCCAGCGCTCCCTACAATGGCAGGCCATGCTTGACGACCGTGCCCGCACGCTGCTGAAGACCCTGGTCGAGCGCTACATCGCCGACGGCACACCCGTCGGTTCGCGCACGCTGTCGCGCACGTCCGGGCTGGACCTGTCGCCGGCCACCATCCGCAACGTGATGGCCGACCTGGAAGAGCTGGGCCTCATCGCCAGTCCGCACACCAGCGCCGGGCGCATCCCGACCGCGCGCGGCTACCGGCTGTTCGTGGACACCATGCTCACCGCGCGACCCTTCAAGCTGGACGACCTGAGCCACATGCCGCCCGACGTGGCCGCTGCCGGCCATGCGCTGCACCCCGACCAGCCGCAGCGGGTGATCGCACAAGCCGCTTCGCTGCTGTCCAGCCTGAGCAACTTCGTCGGCGTGGTGACGGCACCGCGCAAGGCCAGCGTCTTCCACCACATCGAATTCCTGCGCCTGGGTGACAAGCGGGTGCTGGTGATCCTGGTGGCGCCCGACGGCGATGTGCAGAACCGCGTCATCTTCACCGCACGCGACTACCAGCAGTCCGAACTGGTCGAGGCCACCAACTACCTGAACGCGCACTACGCGGGCCTGACCATTGAAGAGGTGCGTGGGCGCCTGAAAAACGAGATCGACGCGCTGCGCGGCGAGATTGCCACGCTGATGCAGGCCGCCGTGCAGGCCGGCAGCGAAGTGCTGGCCGAAAGCACCGACAACGTGGTGGTTTCAGGTGAACGCAACCTGCTCACGGTGCAGGACTTCGGCAACGACATGTCCAGCCTGCGCCGCCTGTTCGACGTTTTCGAGCAGAAGACCGAACTGATGCGCCTGCTGGACGTGAGCAGCCGCGCCGAAGGGGTGCGCATCTACATCGGCGGCGAAAGCCACGTCGTGCCTTTCGAAGAACTGAGCGTGGTCACCGCGCCCTACGAAGTGGACGGCCGCATCGTGGGCACACTGGGTGTCATCGGCCCCACCCGCATGGCCTACGACCGCATGATCCAGATCGTGGACATCACGTCGCGTCTGGTAGGCAATGCGCTGTCGGGAAAGAACTGAACCGCGCGACCCGGCACCTAGAATCCGGCCTGTTGACGAAGGGCCGTTAGCTCAGTTGGTTAGAGCAGAGGACTCATAATCCTTTGGTCGTTGGTTCGAGTCCAACACGGCCTACCAGTTTTGCTGGTGTTCTTGCGAGCGCAGGCACCGACTGCAGTAATTACCCCTGGCCGCTACACGGCGTTTTCCGCTTTGACCTCGAACTCGAGGTCCAGGTTGATTGCTGCTGACTTATTGTGCCGGGCGATGTGCTCCCGATCGCGTCGCGATCGGCAAAGGACATCGGCCGCCATTTGAGGCGGTTCAATGCGCTGCTGGCCTGCCCATGGCGCTGTCTTTATGCGGGCACGCACGCTCGGTACTCCTTCGGGCATGGCCTGGAAGGTGAGCTGCCGCGATCCCCGCGCAGCCTATCGATCGGTCGCGGGCGGGGCCGGTGAGACGCAGGGCTTCATGAAGGTGCTGATCGACGGCCGACAGCGAACGTCTGCTCGACCCTGCGATCCTTGGCCTGAACGGCGACGATGTTGTGCACACGCTGGTGGCCGCAGTGGCCGCCGACCGGCGCCGTTCCGGTCGGCCGTGCGGCCCCAGCCCCCACGGCGGGGTATGCAATCCACCCAGCAAGGATCAACCCGGGGCCCGACTCAGGCCACGCGAATGAGCTTGCGGTTGACAAATTCCATGATGCCCGCCGCCGACAGTTCGCGTCCGTAGCCCGAGTTCTTGACGCCGCCAAAGGGCAGGTCGGGCATGGACACGGCGGCCGAGTTGATGAACACCATGCCGGTGTCGATCTGGCGCGCCACGCGGCGGGCGCGCTCGATGTCCTGGCTGAAGACCGAGCCGCCCAGCCCGAAAGGTGAGTCGTTGGCCAGCTTGATCGCCGCAGCCTCGTCGGGCACGCGGAAGAACATGGCCACGGGGCCGAAAAATTCCTGCGGGTAGGCCGGGTTGTCAGCGCTGATGTCGGTCAGCACCGTGGGCTGCATGAAAGCACCAGCCTGATCCGGGATGCGCTTGCCGCCCATCAGCAGCTTGGCGCCATGCTCGACGGCTTCTTCCACCTGCCCCAGCAGTTTGTCCAGCGCCTCTTGCGAAGACAAAGGTGCCAGCTGGGTTGTTTTGTCCAGCGGATCGCCTGGGGCGAAAGCGGACAGGGCGGACTGGAACTTGTCGAGGAAGGCGTCGGCCACGGCTTCGACGACGATGAAGCGCTTGGATGCCGTGCAAGCCTGACCCGCATTGCCCATGCGGCCCGACACAGCGTGCTTCAGCGCCAGGGCCATGTCGGCGTCGTCAAGCACGATGAAGGCGTCGCTGCCGCCCAGTTCAAGCGTCGACTTTTTCAGATTCTTGCCGGCGCGGGCCGCGACCACAGCGCCTGCGGCTTCGCTGCCGGTCAGGGCCACACCGCGAACGCGAACGTCGTCGATCACCCGCGCCACCTGGTCCTTGCTGATGAACAGGTTCGTGTACGCGCCTTCAGGCGCGCCAGCGTCTTTCATCAGTTCGGCGAAGGCCAGCGCGCACTGCGGCACGTTGCCCGCCTGCTTGACCATGACGACGTTGCCGGCCATCAGATTGGGCGCCGCAAAACGGACGATCTGGTAATACGGAAAGTTCCAGGGCTCCACGCCCAGGAGCACGCCCACGGGTTCACTTTCGACTGTGGCGTCACCCTTGGACGTCTTCAGCTTTTCGGGGGCGAGGAAAGTTTCAGCGTGCTCGGCGTAATAGTCCAGGATCGCGGCGCTGATCGCCACTTCGCCCTGGCTTTGTGCGATGAGCTTGCCCATTTCCAGGGTGATGAGCCGCGCCAGCGGCTCGGCACGCTCGCGCATCAACGCGGCAGCCCGCGCCACGATGGCCCGGCGCTCCTTGAACGACATGTGCTGCCACGTGTCCTGGAAGCAGAGCTGGGCGGCCGCGAGCTTCTGTTCAAGCTCGGCATCGCTGAACTCGTCGAAACGCTGCAGGATCTTGCCGTCGAAAGGATTGGTGCTGATGTAGGCCATGGAAGTCCTTGGAATGAGAGGGCTTCAGCGTCTCTGAATGCACTTCAGCAAGGCTTGCGCCGCAGGCGCTGACGATGCCGGGTTCTGTCCGGTGATGAGCGCACCGTCCGTCAGCACATGCGGCTGCCAGTCGGTGGCACAGCCGTACTTGGCCCCGTGGTCGGCCAGCATGTCCTGCACCAGGAAAGGCACAACTTTCGTCAGCCCTGATGCGGCTTCTTCACTGTTGCTGAAGCCGGTGACCGACCTGCCCTTGACCAGGGCCGTGCCGTCGTGCGCCTTGGCATGGCGCAGCGCCCCCGGCGCGTGGCAAACCAGGGCCACGGGCTTGTCGGCAGCGAACATCTTTTCAATGATCGCGATCGAATCCGCGTTGTCCGCCAGGTCCCACAGCGGACCGTGCCCGCCCGGGTAGAACACGGCATCGAAGTCCTCGGCTTTCACGTCGGCCAGCTTGACGGTGTGCGCCAACGCCGTCTGCGCGGCGTCGTCGGCCTTGAAACGGCGCGTGTCCGCCGTCTGCGCGTCGGGCTCATCGCTCTTGGGGTCCAGCGGCGGCTGCCCACCCTTGGGCGAAGCCAAGGTGAGCTGGGCCCCTGCGTCCTTGAAGACGTAGTACGGCGCGGCGAATTCTTCGAGCCAGAAGCCGGTTTTCTTGCCGGTGTCGCCCAGCTTGTCGTGCGACGTCAGGATCATCAAGATGTTCACTGTTTTTCCTTGTTCAGTCCTGGCTGCAGCGTACGCCCTTGCGGCTGTGCGGCGGCTCGGTACACGACGGCAGTGCGTGTAGGACAAGGCCGCATGGCACCTGACCGAAATGTATTCCAGCCCTGCTGGCCGCACGCGCATCCAGGCCGGCCCGGGCACCTGCACGCGGCAGGCTCGGGCTCTCAGTCCGGATCGGCTTCGTCCATGCCCAGATGCATCCCGCCGACCTGTGGGCCGACGCCGCGCCGCATCGCCAGTTGCACCAGCGCGGTGGTGTCGTCGACGCCCAGCTTTTCCATCAGCCGCGACTTGTGCGTGCTCACCGTCTTCGGACTGATGCCCAGGGCCCCGGCAATGGCCTTCAGGGGCCGACCGGCCACCATGAGCTGCAGCACCTCGTACTCGCGTTCGGACAGCAGATCGTGCACGCTGCGCTCGACCTGGCCCGAGGACAGCGCAAGCACGCCGTCGACCAGATCGGGGTCGAAAAAACGGCCGCCGGCATGCGTGCGGCGCAGCGCCAGACCGATGGTGGCGTAGGCGTTGTCCTTGCACACGAAGCCGTCGGCGCCCGCACGAAGCAGCCTCACGGCGATCGCCGGATGCAGGCCGCGCCCGAGCCGGCGCGCGAAGCCCGCAGCACGCGCGATCAACTCTTCAAGCCGATCCAGCGCTGCCGGTGCCAACGCGCCCTGCTGTTGCAGCCGGTCCAGCCGGCCGATCTCCATGCGGGCCGCGTTGAGCCGTTGGCCGAGTTCGTTGTGAAGTAGCCGCGCGAGACGACGGCGGTCGAGATCGTGCGAGCGTTCGGATGCGGGCAATGAAGCCCGGAACGCGAGCGATGCCCGAACCGTGCATGTCAGTGACCGGGCACCCAGACCATCGCGATGCTGACCCAGGCACCCACGCTGAAGTACGGCGTGAGCCACATGGCATCGTCCTTCCAGGCCGACCAATGCCGGCTGGGCACTCGCCGGTACAGGGCATCACGCGCGCCCTGGGTCAGGCTCAGGTAGGCCTGCCCACGGGCCAGGCCTTCGCGGTGGCGGCGCAGGTACATCGGGGCGTCCACGGTGAGCACATAGGTGACGAACGCCAGCGACCCGAGCAGGCCCGAGACGGCCAGTGCCTGGACCCAGCCGGCGCTATGGCTCGCGACCACAGCCAGCAGCGCGGCGGTCAACGAAAACCCCGCCGCCCAAAGCAGTGACTCGACGGCCTGCGTGATGTGGTTGAGCGTCAAGACGCTGTGCCAGCAGAAGGCCTGCGCCAGCGTCATGAACACCGGAATGCCCCAGGCCGCCTGCTGCACCATCGGCAGGCCGGCCGCCGCCCCCAACTGGTGGACCAACAGGCCGAGTTGCACGCCAAAGCAGATTTCTGCCACCGTGGCCGCAGCGCGGCCCAGGATGATGCTGGACCAGAAGGAATCCACCACCACCAGACGTTCCAGATCCACCCGGGGCAGCACCGAACGGTACGCACAGACCATCACGTAGACGCCCGACAGCGTCAACTGCCATCCCGCATAAAGGCCCGAAGCCGGGCCGACGTACCAGACCACCAGCCACAAGCACACATTCACGCCCGCCAGTGCGCAAAGCGCGCGCCACCATGACAGCGCCCTGGTGTCGGGCCAGTTCGCAGGTACAGCACAGAAGTGACGCAGTGATGACATTCCGCCGCGATGCTAACCGGCTGACGGCCCTGACAGCAACAGCCCGGGCGGCCGCCGACAGATCGTGGTGGAGGCCCCACGCCTGTGCTCCATCCCGGCATCACGACTCCGATGAAACTAAGTGCGAACGCCCATCCACGGCCCTTGAATCGACCAGCGGCAACGATCGCCAGGGCTGGCATCACGCGCATCGCCGAACTTCGTCGTCGTCAAGCTGCCAACCCGCATCGACAAGGCTGCCGGCCGCAGGAGTGCTGGTGTTTTCGCACCCAACCCTAGGGACAGCTTCGAACGCTCGTTGTGCGGCAAGAACCAAGCCACGAGCTTCACCGCCGACTGTCACGTGCAACTCTGGCCCGGACAGAAGTGAAAACCATGTCGAGGCTCGAGCAGCGACGCCTTTGTCGAGACCGCTCCGGTCACTGCTCTGGCCTCGACTTCAACTGACATCTGCGCATCGTTGTGCCCTGGGCATAGGGGTTACCATGCGGAGCACTGCATTGCGACCCAAGGCAGCCGGTTGATCGCCACACAGACGCTCAGTGTCGGACAGGGTGCCTTCAGCCTCAGTGTCAGCCTGCTGATCACCGCTGATCTCAACTTCTGGCAGCGTCGCCGCGCTGGGCCAGAAAGGCTTCGTCGTCGGGCCGACGATTGCCGCGATGTTCCTGGCCGCATGGCACATCCAGGCCACGCGCTGATGGCCGCTTTCTTTCGGGAACCGATAAGCGGCGCACCTTCAGACTGCCAGCCGCAGCCCATCTCGGAGGTGCGTCAGCACAGACAGACGACGGGTCGACTCCAACCGCCCTGGCAGCAGTGCGGCAGCCATCACCATGACAACGCGACGGGCGCCTCGTGACCAGCATCGCCGGCATGCTGCTGCCGCTGACACTGCTGATGCTGCTGGCCTGGCGCGGCATCAGCGTGTTGATCCTGGCGCCGGTGACGGCGCCGCTGGCTGCGATGTTCGGCGCCGACACTCCCCGGTTGACGGCCAAACCCCGGTGTCCATGTCTGCCCTGGGGAGTTTCGTGAGCGCCTCCTTTGCGATCTTTCGATTCACAACGCCGTTCCGATGCAAAACTTCGGCACGACGCCCTTCGCTGCGCCCGGCCTCGGGCTGATTGCCCGGTTCATCATGTTGACTCTGGGCATGCTCTGGCTGCTGCGCCGCGCGTCGGTGGCCCAGGCAACCGGGTCGTTCTAGGCGGCCGCATGACTGAGGTTCTGAACCAGGCCTGGGCCCTCGTGTTCGCGCTGGCGCATGCCGTCGCAGCCGCCGCCGTCACGGTCGATGCGGTGCTGCGCAAACGCCATGTCAGCGCCGTCATCGGTTGGGTCGGCCTGGCGTGGCTGGCGCCGGGCATCGGCTCGCTGCTCTATCTGGTCTTCGGCATCAACCGCATCCAGCGCAGCGCGGTCGCACTCGGACTGCGCGCGGCCTGGGAACAGGATGACCACCCGGGCTCGACCGATCCCGCTGCGTCGGGAACACAGGCGTTGCCGTCATGCGACCCAGGTCTCACCGGCCTGGAAAACCTGTGTCGACGCCTGACCGGCAACCCGCTGCTGACAGGCAACCGCATCTCGGTATTGGAGGATGGCGATGCGGCTTATCCGGCGATGCTCTCGGCGATCGCGGGCGCGCAGCGGTCCATCACGCTGGCCAGCTACATCTTCGACAACGACGCAACAGGCCAGATCTTCTTGCTGGCGCTGCGCGGCGCGCGCGCGCGCGGGGTCGAGGTGCGGGTACTGATCGACGGCCTGGGCATGCGCTACAGCCGGCCGGACATGGTGCGCGCCTTGCGTCGCGTTGGGGTCGCCGCAGTGGCGTTCTCGCCAACGCGAAACCCGCTGCGTTCGCGTTACGCCAATCTGCGCAACCACCGCAAGATCATGGTGGTCGACGGGAGCCTGGGCTTCACCGGTGGCATGAACATCCGCGACGGCCACTGGCTAGAACGGCGGCCGGCACACCCGGTGCGGTGCCTGCACTTCGGTGTGCAGGGGCCCGTGGTGGCCGACCTGCAGCGCACCTTTGCCGTGGACTGGAGCTTCGCCAGCGGCGAGCACTTGCGCGGCGCGCGATGGTTCCCGCCGCTGGCTCCGTGCGGCACGGTCGCGGCCCGCGGCATCGCTGACGGCCCCGATGCCGACATCGACAACCTGCCCCAGGTGCTGCTGGGTGCGCTGGCCGTGGCACGGTCGCGCGTGCGCATCGTCACGCCCTACTTCCTGCCCGAAGAACCGCTGCTCGCCGCGCTGAAGGTGACGGCTCTGCGTGGCGTCGCCGTGGACATCGTGCTGCCGGAGCACAGCAACCTGCGCGTGATGGATTGGGCGACGCGCCCGCAGCTGCCCGAACTGCTCGGCAGCGGGTGCCGAGTCCACCTCAGCCCGCCGCCCTTCGATCACACCAAACTGCTGCTGGTCGATGAAGCCTGGGCGCTCATCGGATCGACCAACTGGGACGCACGCAGCCTGCGCCTGAACTTTGAATACAACCTCGCCTGCATCGACACTGAACTCGTGGGGCGGCTCGACACCTTGGTCGCCGCCCGCATCGACCATTCACGCCGCCTGGGTGACGCCGAACTGCAGGCCTTGACCCTACCCGTGCGCCTGCGCAACGGCGCGGCTAGGCTGATGTCACCGTACCTCTGAGCCCCTTGTGTACGGCATCGCACAGACACCGAATGGGCGGGCACGCACTCTTAAAGTCAGCGTTGCATCAGCAGTCGTCGCGCACGTCAGATGTGCTGGCTGCGTGCGAATCGATCGGGTGGCGCCGGCGAAGGAGGTTTTCAAGGCAATTGCGAACGGCGCCTGTGCTGATCAAATGATCGAAGACAGCGAAAAGCGAATGCCGACGTAATGTGAATTGCGATCCGAGTGGTGAATCAGGCATCGCGCTCGGACTGCTTGGCGCAGATGAACTTTGCCCGCAGGACGAAAGCAACCAGACCCGTGCCTTCGGCGAGCAAGAACGAAGGAATTCCATGCAAGTGCAACTGAACACCGACAGCAACGTGGTGGGCTCCACCGAACTCACCCTCCAACTCGAAGGCGAGGTTCATGCCGCGCTGGGCCGCTTTGCGGATCGCATCACGCGCGTGGAGGTTCATCTCAGCGACTTGACCAGCGACAACAAGACCGGCGGCGACGACAAGCGCTGCATGATGGAAGCGCGCCTGACCAACCGCCAGCCGATGTCAGTCAGCCACGAGGCCCCCACGGTGTCGCTGGCCACCGAAGGCGCCTGCGAAAAACTTGTGCGTGCGCTCGACAGACTGCTGGGCAAACTCGACGCCGACCAGCGCAGCGGCGCGCGCCAGGCCAACGACGACGCGGCGTCTGCCGCGCGCAGTGACGGCCCATCGGCAGCCGAGCGATGAACCGCGTCGTCACGCTGGGCCGGCCGGACCTCGCACAGTTGCTGTCCGACAGGGCGGGTCCCTGCGTTTCGATCTACCAGCCGACGCACCGTCAGCACCCGGACAACCAGCAAGATCCGATCCGCTTTCGCAACCTGCTCAAGCAGGCCGCCGAGTCGCTGCAGCACGAACACCCGGCGGCGGCGGTCGACGCGGCGATGGCACCGTTTCATGCCCTCGCCGACGACGCCGACTTCTGGAACCACACCACCGACGGCCTGGCGGTGTTCGGCGCGGCCGATCTATTTCACGTCGTTCGCCTGCAAAGGCCGGTGCGTGAGCTGGTGATCGTGGCGACGAGCTTTCACGTCAAGCCGCTGTTGCGCATCGTGCAGTCCGCCGACAGCTTCCAGGTGCTGGCGCTCAACCGGCACGACGTTCGTTTGTACGAAGGCAACCGCGACGCGCTCGACGCGATCGAGCTCGCTGCCGACGTGCCGCGCACCGCCACCGACGTGCTCGGCGACGACCTGCCCGAACCCGAAGGCATCGCGCACTCCTATGGCACCGGCCCCGCGGCCAGCGGCGGGGGTTCGGGCCGCGGCACGGACGGATCCAAGATCGGCGGCATGCGCCACGGGCACGGATTTAAGAGCGAGGTGGTCGACCAGCAGACCGAGCGCTTCTTCCGCGCCGTCGACCGGGGCGTGATCGAGCACCATTCCAAACCATCCGGTCTGCCGCTGGTCCTCGCTGCGCTGGCGCAGTACCACGCGCCGTTTCGTGCCGTCAGCCACAACGCGTTGTTGATCGACTCGGGCGTCGAGATCAATCCCGAAGCAATCACGATCGACGCACTGCGCGATCGCGCCTGGCAGACGATGCAGCCTGTCCTCCTGCAGCGGCTCGCCGCGCTGGTCGAGCGTTTCGGCACGGCACGCGCAGGCCAACTCGGTGACGACCGTCTGCCCGAGGTTGCGACCGCAGCGGTGGCAGGTCGCGTCGCCGTGTTGCTGCTCGAAGTCGATCGGCACGTGCCCGGGCGCCTGGTCGCGGACACCGGTGCGGTGCACGCTGGCGAGCTTGCCGACCCCGAAGTGGACGACGCCCTCGACGACCTGGCCGAACAGGTGCTGCGCAAGGGCGGCGAAGTTGTCATCGTGCCGGCCGAACGCATGCCTTCGAGCAGCGGACTGGCGGCGATCTACCGCTATTGAGCATAGCGCCCGGGCGCGGCGCGGCGCGCGCATGAGGCGCTTGTTGCCAAGCCGCGAGCTACGCAGCTGCTGCGCTCACGCTGGCTCGCACCGCTCGCTCTCCGCCACGACGACGAGCGTTTGTGGCGCTTCGAGCGCAGCGGCTTGGCCTTGGCGGTCGCCATCGTCTTGTTCTTCGGCTTGCTGCTCCCGGTCAGGGAGTCTCTTCGTCGCAGTGGGGCTGCCAGTCTGCCTGCGCGCACATGTCGCGACCGCCGCCGGAATCACCCTGTTCAGCAACCCACGGCGAGCGGTCCTCAAGTCGTGAACATGGCAAGCAATTCAGCGCCCAACCCCATCATCGACCGAGTCATGAAGCCCAGCCCAGACATCGCCTTTCAGCTTGACAACCCCCATGCGCGGCCGGTCACCGAGGTATTGCAAAAGCTGAACTCCCAAGCGGACGGCCTCAGCGCCGGCGAGGCGGCGAAGCGCTTGGCAAGCGTCGGTCCGAACCTGCTTCCGGTCGCGGCCAAGGAAGGGCTGCTCAAACGCTTCTTCAAGCATTTCCACGAACTATTGATTTACATCCTCATTGGGGCGGCGGTCGTCACGGCGCTGTTGAGCCATTGGATCGACACCGGCGTCATCCTGGCCGTGGTCCTGATCAACGCCATCATCGGTTTCGTGCAGGAGGGCAAAGCAGAGCAGGCGCTGGAGGGCATCCGCAAGATGCTCTCCGCTCATGCCCATGCCCTAAGGGAAGGCCACTATGCAGATATCGTGGCCGACGATCTTGTACCGGGCGATATCGTGCGCCTGCGCTCGGGCGATCGCGTGCCGGCGGACCTGCGATTGATCGAAACGAACAACCTGCGCGTCGAAGAATCCGCGCTCACCGGCGAATCCGTGGCAAGCGAGAAGAATACGGACCCGGCCCCGGAAGCCGCTGGCGTGGGCGACCGCCACGGCATGGCCTATGCGGGCACCATGGTCGCCGCCGGTCGCGGCGTGGGTGTCGTGACCGCCACGGGTGCGGCCACCGAAATCGGTCGCATCAACAAAATGATTTCCGAGGTGCAAACCCTCGACACGCCGCTGACCCGGCAGATGAACCGCTTCGGCAAAATCCTTTCGGTGGTCATCGTCGGCATGGCGGGGTTGTTGTTTCTCACTGGCTGGCTGCTGCACGACTATTCCATCAGCGAGTTGTTCCTGGCCGCAATCGGCTTTGCCGTTGCCGCCATCCCCGAGGGCCTGCCGGCCATCCTGACCATCACGCTGGCGCTGGGCGTGCAGCGCATGGCGCGACGCAACGCCATCACCCGCAAGCTCAATGCCGTGGAGACACTCGGCTCGATCACCGTCATTTGTTCGGACAAAACCGGCACGCTCACCCGCAACGAGATGACCGAACGGCATGTCGTGACCCCGGCCGGTCGCTACGACGCCGCTGGCACGGGCTACCAGCCGGAGGGAAAACTCACCCGCGATGACCAGGAAGCCGCGCTCGATCAACACGCGGACTTGCGGGCACTCGTTGAAGTGATGGCGGTGTGCAACGACTCTGACATCACCGAGGAAGACGGGCAATGGAAGGTCACCGGGGAGCCGACTGAGGGCGCCCTGCGCACGTTGGCGCGCAAGGCGGGCTTTGAAGACAAGGACTACGAGCGGGTGGCGGTGATTCCCTTCGAGTCCGAAAACAAGTTCATGGCCACGCTGAACCGTGTGCCGGGAGGCAGCAGCCGCATTCTGCTCAAAGGCGCGCCGGACCGACTGCTCGCCCGCTGCAAACAGCACAGGAACGGGGATGCCGCCGCCGGGGAACTGGATCGCGCGTTCTGGGAACAGCAGATCGATGAACTCGGCAACCAGGGCCTGCGCGTGCTGGCGGCGGCGGCGCGCGAGGTGGACGGCAACAAGGCGGACTTGACCATCGACGATCTCGATCAGGAGATGGTGTTCCTTGGCCTCGTCGGAATCATCGACCCGCCCCGGCCCGAGGCCATTGCAGCCATCAAGGTCTGCCACGAAGCGGGCATCCGCGTCAAGATGATCACCGGAGACCACGCGGGCACGGCCAAGGCCATCGGTCGCGAGATGGCCATCGGTGATGGCGAGCACGCCATCACGGGAGAGGAGCTTGAAGCGGCTTCGGATGAGGAACTGCGCCGACTCGTGCAAGACCACGACGTGTTCGCCCGTACCAGTCCCGAGCACAAATTGCGGCTCGCGCAGGCCCTGCAGGCCAACGGCGAGGTGGTTGCCATGACCGGTGACGGCGTCAACGACGCGCCCGCGCTGAAGCGCGCCGATGTCGGGGTCGCGATGGGTATCAAGGGCACAGAGGCGACGAAAGAGGCAGCAGAGATTGTCCTGGCCGACGATGATTTTTCCTCCATCGAGCGCGCTGTCGAGGAAGGCCGGACCATTTACGACAACCTGCGCAAAGCGATTCTCTTCATCCTGCCGACCAACGGCGCGGAGGCGCTCGTCATCCTCATCGCCGTCGCTTTCGGCTGGGTTTTGCCCCTCACACCCGTGCAGATCTTGTGGGTCAATATGGTCACCGCCGTCACCCTCGCTCTTGCCCTGGCATTCGAGCCGCCTGAGCCCGGCATCATGAAACGCCCACCGCGTGATCCCCATGCGCGCATTCTTGGGGCCTATTTCATTTGGCGCATCGGCTTCGTTTCGATCCTTATCGGCGGGGCGACCATCGCAGTTTTTGTGATCGAGCGCCGGCTGGAAATGCCGATCGAATTGGCCCGCACCGTTGCGGTCAACACCCTCGTTTTCGCCCAAGTGTTTTATTTGTTCAACAGCCGGTTTATCCGGGCGTCGAGCTTGCGACCGACGCTGCTTTTCACCAATCGCGTGGCCTGGCTCGCGGTCGGCGTGCTGCTCATCCTGCAGTTGGGCTTTGTGTATGCGCCGTTCATGCAGCTTTGGTTCGGCTCGGCGGCGCTCGAGTTGCGCCACTGGCTCGTCCCGCTGGGCACCGGATTCCTTATCTTCTTGCTCGTCGAGGCGGAGAAGGCAATCTTCCGCCGTTTCGATAGGAAAGCGCAGCGGCCAGCGCCCGCGGCAGAAGCTCCTGCAACCTGATCGCCAGACCTTAACGTGAAAGTGTTTCATGATCCGGGGCGCTGCCCCGCACCATGAAACTTAGGGCAGACCGCGCTCTGCCTGAGTGGGACGAATCAGGGACGGAAAGCGACAGCGCGCTCGCCTGATTGCGACTTTTTGATCTTTCTGCTCGTCTGCGCTGGCTATTCTTCGCCAAGCGCGAAGTCACGGCTCAACCAGAGCTTGGAGATGACGCCAGCTGCCATCCCGAAAGACACCCCGAGTGATGCCACCTGAACCAAGCGAACTGTTAAGAGAGCTGCAACAGGACTCTTTCAGCTATTTCGTTCACCAGACCAATCCCGCGAACGGGCTGGTGCGGGATAAATCGCGGGAAAACTGGCCGGCGAGCATTGCCGCCGTCGGGCTGGCGCTCGCGGCTTATCCGGTGGGCGTCGAACGCGGCTTCATGACGCGCACCGACGCGGTGCTGCGGACGCTGGCGACGCTGCGCTTTTTCGCCAACGCGCCGCACGGCCCCGAGTCCGATGCCACGGGCCACAACGGTTTCTACTATCACTTCCTCGACATGACGAGCGGGCGGCGCGCGTGGAGATCCGAACTATCGAGCGTGGACAGCGCATTCCTGCTTGCCGGCATGTTGGCCGCCGCCGCCTACTTCCAGCAACTGACGGCGGAGGAAGACGAAATCCGCCGGCTTGCGGACGCCCTGTATCGCAAAGCCGATTGGCATTGGATGCAGAACGGGGCAGCGGCGGTGAGTCACGGCTGGACGCCTGAGAGGGGCTTCCTGCGTTACCGCTGGCACGGTTACGACGAAGCGCTGATCATCTATCTGCTTGGGTTAGGCTCGCCGACGCACCCGCTGCCGGTCGAGAGCTATCACGCCTGGGCTTCGACGTATAAATGGAGAAAGATCTACGGCATCGAGCTCCTGTACGCCGGGCCGTTGTTCATCCATCAGTGGTCGCATGTGTGGATTGACTTCCGCGACATTCGCGACGCGTTCATGCGCCAGCGTGATCTAGACTATTTCGAGAATAGCCGCCGCGCCACTTTGGTGCAGCAGCAATACGCGATTCGCAACCCACGCGGTTTTGTGCACTACAACGAATGTTGCTGGGGCATCATTGCCAGCGACGGGCCGGGGCCAAGCACCCACACGGTGGATGGCGTGGAACGCGTGTTCTACGATTACATCGCGCGCGGGGCGCCATTCGGCCCTGACGACGGCACGCTCGCTCCATGGGCGGTAGTGGCGTCGCTGCCGTTTGCGCCGGAAATCGTCCTGCCCACGATCCAGAACCATGAGCGCATGAGCTTGGAGGCGGCCCGGGCATATGGCTACAAAGCGAGTTTCAACCCGACTTTTCCGATGCGAACGAATCACGAGCATGGCTGGGTGTCGCCCTATAACTTCGGCCTCAACCAGGGGCCGATTGTGCTGATGATCGAGAACTATCAGTCCGGATTCCTATGGTCACTGATGCGGCAATGCCCGTATCTGGTTACGGGCCTGCGGCGGGCGGGATTTACCGGTGGTTGGTTGGAATGACCTGCCCGCGCGAGCGCTGATCCGCAGTCATGCACGTTTGCGCCCTCCTGCAACAGCAATAGCGGGCCATGAAGGCCCACGGGCAGCCGTGCCGC
>JBBRCN010000028.1:0-48667 GCA_038204775.1 Burkholderiales bacterium
GGGCCGCGCTTCGCCTGGCTGCGGACAGACCCAGTGGGCGCCGACCTGCGCCTGCGCCTGAAGCGCGCCGACGACGACTTCTGGCTGCCGCCAACGCACGGGCTGGCTTGATGACCACCGATGTCAGCGCCGCGTGACTGGGGGATTGTTGACAAAGACTTCGCCGATAGCATCAACGATCTAGAAGGGTTGAAGCGCATCAACGTTTCCACTTGCCCGGCCCCGCAGGCCATCCCCCGAATTGCGCGAACGCCCCCGGAGTTTCCATGTCCAGCCCGAAGTCCCTTGTTTCCAAGTTCATGCTCGTTTCCTTCGCCGCGTCGTTGGCAGGCTTGGCATCGGCAGCACCGCTGACCTATTTCGGCTTCGACGCCACCCCCGGCGGCACAGTGCCTGCCGGCGGCGGTTCGCAGGCCGCGCGCACCCTGTTCACCTCGACGCTGAGCAGCAACGCCACCGAGAGCTTCGAGGGCGCGGCGTTTGTCGCCGGGACCCAGCCCACCTCGGCCAGACCGCAGGCCGTGTTCGGCGGCAACGGCACCATGTTCCAGAACGACGGCGCACCCGGCACAACCCGCATTGAGAACAACTCCTTTGTCGGCAACAGCTTCACCGGCCGCTTCAACACCTCGTCGGCCACGCCCGGCAAGTGGTGGGAAACCAGTGCCTCCTTCACGCTGTCGCTGACGTCCACGGTGCAGGCCTTCGGCTTCTACGGCACGGATTTCGGCGACTTCCGCGGCAGCCTGACGATCGACCTGTTCAACGGCAACGCTGCCGTCGGCAGCACGGTGGTGCCGGGCGGCGCCGCGGGTAACCGGTCGCTGCTGTTCTTCGGTTTCGCGGACAGCGCGATCAACTTCAACCGCATCGTGTTCAACCTCGGCCAGGTCCCGACCGCGCCGGGCCAGTTCGACTTCGCCGGCTTCGACGACCTGATCATCGGCACCCTCAACGGCACCACGCCCCCGCCCACGGGTGTGCCCGAACCTGGCACGCTGGCCCTGGCCGCGCTGAGCCTGGGCCTGCTGGCTGCCGCACGCCGCCGTCGCGGCTGAAGGCCGACACGCACCGGCCGGTTCCCCGGGCCGTTCCCTGGGCCGGCGGCGCCGCCCCGGCAGCATCCCCGGCATCCCCGGCCACCTACAATCCGCGGATGTCGATTTCCCCTGTTCCCGAGCTGGTGGCTGAACTGGCTGCCGGCCGCATGGTCATCCTCGTCGACGAGGAAGACCGCGAAAACGAGGGCGACCTCGTCATCGCCGCCGAGCATGTCACGCCCGCCGCGATCAACTTCATGGCCCGTCACGCGCGCGGGCTGATCTGCCTGACGCTGACCCGCGAACGCTGCGAACACCTGCAGCTGCCACCGATGGCCAGCCGCAACGGCACCAAGCACGGCACGGCCTTCACGGTGTCGATCGAGGCCGCCACCGGCGTCACCACCGGCATCTCGGCCGCCGACCGCGCCCGCACCGTGCAGGCCGCGGTCGCGCGCGACGCCCGGCCCAGCGACCTGGTCCAGCCCGGCCACATCTTCCCGCTGCAGGCACAGGACGGCGGCGTGCTGATGCGCGCCGGCCACACCGAAGCCGGCTGCGACCTGGCCGGCATGGCCGGGCTCATCCCCGCGGCGGTGATCTGCGAGGTGATGAAGGACGACGGCACGATGGCGCGCTTGCCCGACCTGCAGGTCTTCGCCCAGGAACACGGCCTGAAGATCGGCACCATCGCCGACCTCATCGGCTACCGCAGCCGCAACGAAACGCTGATCGAACGCATCGGCAGCGGCCCGTTGCACACGCCCCACGGCACCTTTGAATGCCAGAGCTTCCGCGACAAAAGCGGCGGCGTGCACCTGGCGCTGACCCATGGCAGCTGGACCGACGAAGACGATGTGCCCGTTCGGGTGCACGAACCTTTCACCGCACTGGACCTGCTGGACGTGCAAGGCGCCGGGCATTCATGGCCCCTGGGCGCGGCGCTGGCGGCGCTGAAAGCCGGCCCTTGCGGCGTGGCCGTGCTGCTGAACTGCAGCAGCGAAGCCGCCACCTGGCTGCCCCGGCTGGCGGGCGCTGCTGCACCAGCGCCGCAACGATTGCAGATGGACTTGCGCACCTACGGCGTGGGCGCGCAGATCCTGCGCGAACTGGGCGTGCGCCGCATGCGGCTGCTGGGCAGCCCGCGCCGCATGCCCAGCATGACGGGTTACGGCCTTGAAACCACCGGCTTCATCGCCGCGCCGGCGTGACCCTCGGGTCGGCGCCGCCACATACGAAAGCAGGGCACATGCAAGGTGCTGACCAAGGAAGCTCGGGCGAACTCATGGGCGAAGGCCTGCGGGTGGGCATCGTCAGGGCGCGTTTCAACGACGCCCTCACGTCCAAGCTGGCTCAGGCCTGCCTGGCCGAACTGGACCGCCTGGAGGTGGACGACACCGACATCCGCCACGTCACCGTGCCCGGTGCGCTGGAAATCCCCATCGCGCTGAAAGCCATGGCCGAGTCGGGCGACTTCGACGCGCTGGTGGCGCTGGGCTGCATCATCCGCGGCGAGACCTACCACTTCGAGCTGGTCGCCAATGAAAGTGGGGCCGGCGTCACACGCGTGGCGCTGGACCACGGGGTGCCCATCGCCAACGCCATCCTGACCGTGGAAAACGAAGCCCAGGCCTGGGCGCGTGCAGAAGACAAGGGCCGCGACGCAGCGCGGGTGGCGGTGGAAATGGCCAACCTGCTGGAAGACCTGTCATGAGCATGGGGCCTGACATGCCGGCGGAAACGCCATCAGAAACGCCATCAGAAACGCCATCAGCCGGCTCGACTGCCGATAAGACTGCCGCCAAGACCGAGGTCAAAGCCGCCGTCAAGAAGGCCCCACCCAAGTCCGCCCGCCGGCGTTCACGCGAGTTTGCCTTGCAGGGCCTCTACCAGTGGCTGTTGTCGGGCGAAAGCCCGGACAGCATCGTCGCGCACCTGGCCGAACAAGACGGCTTTGCCAAGAGCGACCGCGCCCACTTCGACGCCTTGCTGCACGGCGGCATCGAACAGGCGGCGGCACTCGACGCCGTGCTGACGCGCCATGTCGACCGCAAGACCACGCTGCTGTCGCCGGTGGAACATGCCGCGCTGATGATCGGCTGCTACGAGCTCATGCACTGCATGGACGTGCCATACCGCGTGGTCATCAATGAAGCGGTGGAGCTGACCAAGTCTTTCGGCGGCACCGACGGTCACAAGTACGTCAACGGCGTGCTCGACCGCTGCGCTGCCGAGTTGCGGCCCGGCGAAGCGCGCCGAGCGCGCAGTTGAAGCCGCTGACTCGCGTGATCCGTACAGCCAGCCGGCTCGAACACATCGAGCCCTTTTTTGTGATGGAGCTGGCCAAGGCAGCCAGCGAGATCGCGCGCAGTCCGGCCTGCGACCCGGCACAGGGCGGCGAGGCGATGGTGTTTCTCAACATCGGCGAGCCCGACTTCACGGCCGCACCCGCCGTGCTGCAAGCCGCTGAACACTGCTTGCGGCAGGGCCACACCGGCTACACACACGCCACCGGGTTGCTGGCGCTGCGCGAACGCATCTCGGCGTGGTACGCCAGCCGCTTTGACGTTGCCGTTGACCCTGGGCGCATCGTCATCACCGCCGGCGCATCGGGCGCGCTGCAGCTGGCCTGTCTGGCCCTCTTCGAGCCCGGCGACGACGTGCTGATGCCCGACCCCAGCTATCCCTGCAACCGCCACTTCGTGGCCGCAGTCGGGGCACGCGCGCAACTGCTGACCACGGACGCCGCATCGCGTTTCCAGCCCGACGCGGCGGCGGTCTGCGCACATTGGGGACCGCACACACGCGGTGTGCTGCTGGCTTCGCCCAGCAACCCCACGGGCACGTCCATCGCACGTTCGGAAATGGCGGCCATCGCCAGCGCCGTGAAACAGCGCGGTGGCGTGACCCTGGTCGACGAGATCTACCTGGGCCTGAGCTACGACAGCGCCTACGGCCACAGCGTGCTGAGCCTGCGCGACACCGACGGCGCCGATCTGGGCCAGGACATCCTCAGCATCAACAGCTTCAGCAAGTACTTCGGCATGACCGGCTGGCGCCTGGGCTGGCTGGTGGTGCCGCCGCAGCTGGTGGACCCTGTGGAGCGGCTGGCGCAGAACCTCTACATCTGCGCCAGCACGGTGGCCCAGCATGCGGCGCTGGCCTGTTTCGAGGCCGACTCGCTGGCCGAGTACGAACGCCGCCGCCAGCAATTGCAGCAGCGCCGCGACTTTGTGGTGGCCGAGCTGCAGGCCATGGGCCTGCCGGTGCCGGTGTTGCCAGACGGTGCTTTTTACGCCTGGTTCGACTGCTCGCGCTTCTTTGCCAGCAGCTGGGACTTCTGCCAGCACATGACGCAGCACGCCCATGTGGCGCTGACGCCGGGGCGCGACTTCGGCCCGGCCTGGGCCGACCGGTTTGTGCGCCTTTCCTTCGCCAGCAGCATGGATGAACTGCAGACCGCCATGCAGCGCCTGCGCCGTGAACTGCTGCGGCTGCCGAAACAGCCGTGACCAGGCGTTAACCACAGGCCGCGTGCACCGCATATCGCCGCAAAAGACCGGCCTTTTGCAGCGCTGGCGCCACATCGTTGCGCTTAAGCTGCGCCCACCGTGGGCTACAACCTCTTCCAGCGGCGTGGCCTTGCCCACGCCCATGCCGATACCGATGCCACCGAGTTCGCCGCCACCGTGGCTTCCCTGCCACCGGGCCTGGACGCGGCGTGGCCTGCCGTGGACACGCCAAAGGCGGCCGCCAGCGAGCCACCGGCTGATGCGCAGCAGGACTCACATCCCCCAGGCCCCGACTCCGGCCTGCTGGACAGCCAGCCCGCAGCAGCAGACACCGCCGTCGAACTGAGCCCCACGCTGTCGCACATCGGCCGCTACGCGATCAAGGGCCCGCTGGGCCAAGGCGGGCTGGGCCAGGTGCACGAGGCCTGGGACCCGCTGCTGTCGCGCACGGTGGCTGTCAAGACGCTGCAGTTTGAAGTGGGCATGGCCGAACGGGTGTCGCTGGACGGCCTGTTCCTCAATGAAGCGCGGGCGGCCGCGGGTTTGAGCCACCCGCACATCGTCACCATCCACGATGCGGGCCTGTCGGCACAAGGTGTCTACATCGCCATGGAGCGCCTTTATGGGCGCGACCTGCGCCAGGCGCTGGCCGCCGGCTGGCAGCCCAGCGCCACCCAGGCGGCGCAGTTGGTGCGGCGCGTCGCCGACGCACTGGCCTACGCACACGCCCGTGGCGTCGTGCACTGCGACATCAAGCCGGCCAACATCTTCTTGTGCCGCCGCGACAAACCCAAGGTGCTGGACTTCGGCATCGCACGTGTGGCGCACAGCTCGGCGCTGCAACTGCTGGAAGGCCTGGTGGCGGGTTCGCCGCACTACCTGGCGCCCGAGCAGCTGCAAGGTGGCACCGTCGATGCACGCACCGACATCCACGCCCTGGGCGTGGTGTTCTACGAGCTGCTGGCGGGCCGCAAGGCCTACACGGGCGATTCGATGCAGCAGATCAGCATCGCCGTGCTCACCAACCACCCCGCGCCCGCGCACGAGCTGCGTTATGGCGTGCCTCCTTTGCTGTCAGCCATTGCCGCCAAGGCCATGGCACGCGACCCGGCGCAACGCTACAGCAGCGCCGCCGCCATGGCCACGGAACTGCGGCGCTGGGCGGACAAACACAGCGCACCCGAAGCCGCCACTTACGCCGCCACTTACGCCGCCACCGACGCCACCACCGACGCCGCCCTGCCAGCGCTGGAACAGCCCGCCAAACGCCCGCCGGGCGGCAAGCGCCGCAAGGCCGCCAGTGGCCTGAAGGTGGCAGCCTGGGCGGGCACCGCGATGGCCGGCGCGTTGGCCGGTGCGGTCGTCCTGGCCAGTTGGGGTCGCAAGGGCGATGGCAGCGTGCCGGCACCAGCGACAACACACCAAGTGGCGGCAAGGCCTTCGGTCCTGCAGCCACCACTGCCCGCTGCGGCACCAGCGGTGCCTGCACTCCAGGCCGCAGCTGCATCGTCGGCAGTCCCCATACCCGATGCGATGGAGGCACCTGTGTCGGTGACACCTTCACCCGAGCCACCTGCAGCCGTCGCCGCCAAGCCCCCTGCCCCAGTCGCCAAACCCAAACCCAAACCCGCGGCCACGGTCACGGCCGCAGGCGCAGCCAGGACCCGGGACACACGCCAGCCGGTGGCTGCAGCGCCTGCTGCACCCGTGCTCACCGGGTCATTGCAGCTGGCCATCAGCCCTTGGGGCCACGTGGAAGTCAACGGCTCACCCGCGGGCACCACGCCGCCGCTGACACGACTGACCCTGCCCGAGGGCACCCACACCATCACCGTGCGCAATGAAGACTTTCCGCCCTACACCGCAACGGTGCAGGTGACGGCGGACAAGCCGGTCAGCGTGCGCCACCGCTTCGCACCATGAGCACCTTTTCCGGCCTGCCCAGTCGAATGCTGTCCAGCGCCGGGCTGTTCATGCTGGCCGCTTGTGCCTCCGCACCCGAACCTGCGCCACCGCCGCCCCCCAGCGGCCTGGCCGAGTTGATGGAACGCCCCGCCGAACGCGCGCTCGTCGAAGGCATACGCGCATACGACGACGGCCAGTACCCGCAAGCCGAAGCCGCGCTGCGCAAGGCGCTGGACGCCGGCCTGGCCAGCGCACGCGACCGCGCCAGCGCACACAAGCTGCTGGCCTTCATTACCTGCACCAGCGACCGCATGGTCGAGTGCGAAGCGGCGTTCCGCGCTGCCAAAGCTGCGGACCCGTCGTTTGCACTCAACCGGTCAGAAGCGGGCCACCCGCTGTGGGGGCCGGTGTATCGAAAGGTCATGCCCTAGGGCTGCGCCAGGAGCAACCCGCATAATTCACCGGCCGATGACGCAGCCGCATGCCGCCGATCTCCCCATCCTGTTCCAGCACCCTTTGCGCGTGTACTGGGAAGACACCGACGCCGGTGGCGTGGTCTTCTACGCCAACTACCTGAAGTTCTTTGAACGTGCGCGCACCGAGTGGCTGCGTGCGCTGGGAGTGGGCCAGCAGGCGCTGCGCGATGCCACGGGCGCGATATTCGTGGTCACCGACACCTCGGTGCGTTACCGTGCGCCGGCCCGGCTGGACGACGAACTGCAGGTCACGGTGGCCTTGCGTGCACGTGGCACGGCCTCGATGACCATCGCACAACAGGCCTGGCGCGGCGCGGTGGGCCAGGGCACGCTGCTGGCCGAAGGCGAGATCCGCATCGGCTGCGTGGACCTAGGAACCTTCCGACCACGCCGCATTCCGACCGACGTCATACGGAATCTGAAATGAAGCCCCCAAGCTCGCTTGCCCTCGCCACCCCCCAAGGGGGCCGTCCGCCCACGGCCCGGCGAAGCCGGCTCCGTGGTGGCAAGCTTGGTCCTGCCTGCGCGATTCATCTGTCCAGGGCGGCGCAAAGCGCCATGAGCAACTGACATGAACCAAGACATGTCGATCACCGCCCTCATCCTGCAAGCCAGCCTGGTGGTGCAGCTGGTCATGGCAGGGCTCATGGTCACCTCGTTGGCCAGCTGGACCGTCATCTTCGGCAAGCTCTTCGGCCTGCGCCGCGTGCGGGCCAGCAACGACGATTTCGAGCGCGAGTTCTGGTCCGGCCGCAGCCTGACCGAACTGAACACCGGCGTCGGCCAGAAAACACAAAGCGCACCGATGGAACGCATCTTCGCCAGCGGCATGCGCGAATTCCTGAAGCTGCGCGAAAAGCGTCTGGACTCGAGCGCGCAACTGGACGGCGCGCGGCGCGCCATGCGCGCCAGCTATCAGCGCGAGCTGGACGTGATCGAAAGCCACCTCAGCTTCCTGGCCAGCGTGGGCTCGGTCAGCCCTTACGTGGGCCTGTTCGGCACCGTGTGGGGCATCATGCATGCGTTTGTCGGCCTGTCCAACATGACGCAGGTCACCTTGGCCACCGTGGCGCCGGGCATAGCCGAAGCACTGGTGGCCACCGCCATCGGCCTGTTCGCCGCCATCCCCGCGGTGGTGGCCTACAACCGCTTTGCACGCGACATCGACCGCATCGCCATCCAGCTGGAGACCTTCATCGAAGAGTTCTCCAACATCCTGCAGCGCAACGCGGGGCAATCCGGCGCCACCACCACCTATGCTGGCCAGCCGGCAGGCCCCCGTTAGATGAATCTGCCCCAGGCTCACTTTGCTCGCGGCCCCCGGAAGGCGCGTCAGCGCCTTCTGCCGGCCGGGCCTCGCTGACATGCCCGGCGTCGTGCAGCGGGGTGGCCGAGGCCGCCGTTCGATGAACGAGATCAACATGGTCCCGTTCATCGACGTGATGCTGGTGCTGCTGATCATCTTCATGGTCACCGCGCCGCTCATCACCACCGGCGTGGTGGATCTGCCCAGCGTTGGCAAAAGTGCGCAGCGGCCGCAGAGCGTGGTCGAGGTCATCGTGGGCACCGACGAGAAACTGCGACTGAAGGTCGACAAGGCTGACGCTGAAAGTGTGCAGCTGCCACAACTGGCCGCACGTGTGAAGACCGCACAAGCGGGCAATGCCGACGTGCCGGTGGTCATCAGCGCCGACAAGAGCGTGCGCTACGAGAGCGTGGTCAAGGTGATGGATACGCTGCAGAGGGCCGGGGTCAGGCGCGTCGGGCTGTCTGTCAAACAGGGCGCCTAGCGCGCCGGCGAAACCTCACGTGACGGCAGCCACCTTCCAGCAAGACAAGCTGCTGCCGCAGCCGGTCGGCGGCAACGCCCCAGGTGCGGCGCTGGCGCTGGCCGCACACGCGGCGCTGCTGGTGGCACTGACCGTGGGCGTGGACTGGCGCACCCACTCACCCGATGTGGTGAGCGCCGAGCTTTGGGCCAGCGTGCCGCAGTCGGCAGCGCCACCGCCGGTTGAGGTTCCTGCTCTTGCTCCTGTGCCTGCGCCTGCGCCTGCGCCCGTTCCCAAGCCGGTCCCGGCGCCAGCGCCCGTGGCGCGCACCGAACCGCCGCCACCCGCACCGGACATCACGGTGGAACGCGAACGTGAGCGAAAAAAGGCCGAAGCGGAACGCAAGAAGGTCGAAGCAGAAGCGGATCGCAAGAAGGCAGAAGCCACCAGGAAGATCGAAGACGACCGCAAGAAGCGGGAACAGCTGCTGGCCCAGAAGGAAGCCGCGCAAAAGGCGGAAGAGCAGGCGGCAGACGAACGCCTGGCGCGCCAGCGCGAAGAAAATCTGCGCCGCATGATGGGCCAGGCGGGTGCCACGCCGGGCGCCACTGGCAGCACCGGCAGCGCCGCGCAAAACGCCGCGCCCTCGGCCAATTACGCAGGCCGCGTGAAAGCCGCCGTGCGGCCCAACATCGTGTTCACGGGCATGGCGGAATTCAACGCCGCGGCCGAGGTCGAGGTCAGCTCAGCCCCGGGCGGCAGCATCATCGCGCGCCGCCTGATCAAGAGCAGTGGCTACAAGGACTGGGACGAAGCCGTGCTGCGCGCCATCGACAAGACACGCGCGCTGCCACGCGACAACGATGGCCGTGTGCCGGCCACGCTGATCATCGCCTTCAGGCCGAACGAGTAAGCGCCGCGGCCTGCGGCGTGTCGGGCAGGCTGTAGCGCTGCACGAAGGCGCGGTCGATGCGGTCCTTCCACCACCAGGCCCAGCGGCCCTGCGCCGCCAGATGGCCCCACGAAACAATGGCACGGCGTTCGCCGCAGGAGATGAGGTTCAGCGTGCGCGCTTGGGGCAGGTGCGGCATCAAGGGGCCGCCGCCGACAAAGCGGCGCAGGTTCAGCGCCAGCGGTGGCCCGGCCCGCACCGCGTACACACCGCTCTTGGCGTGGGCCTGGTCGGCGCGGCTGGCCACGTCACCGACGGCAAACACTTCGGGGTGCGACGCGCTCTGCAGCACAGGCCCGGTGACCACAAAACCGCGCTCGTCCAGCGTCAGGCCGCTGCGGGCCAGCCACGCGGGTGCCTCGGCGCCGGTGGCCAGCACCGGTGCGTCGCAAGCCAGGCGGGCACCGCTGCCCAGCACCACGGCGCCTGGCACCAGTTCTTTGCAGCTGTCACGGAAGACGGTGACGCGGCAGCGTTCGAGTGCCGCACTCGCACGCTGCACGACTCCGGGGGCATAACCCTCCAGTGGACCGCCATCACCGGTGACCAGGGCAATGCGGGCACGTTCTTCACCGCGCCCGCCCAGGCGGTGGTGCAGCGCCATGGCCAGTTCAACACCGGCAGCGCCGCCACCCACCACCACCACGTCCAGCACCCGCTGCGCGGCCAGGTCCAGCAGGCCATCGAGCAGGCGCACGAAGTGTTCGATGGGCCGCACGAACAGGCCGTGCTCACGCGCGCCGGGCAGGCGGTCGCGGTCCATCACGGCACCGGTGTCGAGCGAAAGCACGTCGTATTCGGCCACACGCCCGTCGGCCAACGTGACACGGCGCGCCGCCGTGTCCAGCGCGACGGCGGCACTTTCGATGAAGTGGACCCGGGCTGCAGCGGCCAGCGGTTGCAGGGCAATGGCGCACTGGTCCACCCGGTAGTGGCCCGCTACCAGGCCCGGCACCATGCCCGAGTACATCTGACGCGCGTAAGGTGTCACCAGGGCCACCTCGGCGCCAGGCAGCGGTTCCTTGGCCAAGGCCTGCAGCACATGCACGTGGGCGTGGCCGCCGCCCAGCAGCAACAGCCGTTTGCTCATGGCGCGGCAGTTTGCAGCAGCTGACGAAAGCGTGGCGACATCAAGGTTGTGCGCGCAGCCCGCTCACGTGAGCGACAGACGTGCCCCCTGTGTTGTCGGCGTCCCCGGCCACGATGAGGGCCGTGACGGGCGGCAATTCAGCGCTTTCGTCACCAAAGGCGCGCTTGAAGTCAGCGGCCACGTCCCGGCTTTCTTCGAACCAGGTGGACGCTGCGTCTTGCGCAGTGCGCAGCACGATGTAACGCACCCGGCGTGAATAGGCGTTGGGCAACAACGCGCCCTGGGCTTCGGCCCCGCCCCAGGCCCAGCACAGCGTGGCCGCCGGCAGAGCTTCCCCAGTGCGGCTGCGCGCCAGGTGCAGCACCTGCCTTTCGAAGAAGGGGACACGGGCCATGTCGAGATCGAAACTCATGCACACCTTGACCGCCAGGTCATCGCCGGCCTTGTTGCGCAGGTCCGTGGCCGGGTTGGGCTGCTGCACACGCCATGACCAGCGCAGCCGTTGCGGCGCCACCGAGCCCGCGGGCCAGTCATGCACCAGGTTGCCGTAGCTGGCCTGCGCGTGGACACGCAGGGCCTGCCGGCCGTCCACGGTTTCGACGCTGTAACGGGTGGCCGGGATTTTTTGCTGCGGCAGGTTCACCACACGCCAGCCGGGGCCGATGGCCGCGCCTTCAACCAGCGGTGCCACGGCGGCTGTCGATGCTGCGGCCGCCGCAAACGTCACTGCGGCCAGCGCGGTCCGCCTAAGCCCGTTGCCAGGCATGGAACTTTTCAACCCAGCGCAACAGGCCGAGTGGCTGGTGCGCACGCTTCCATTCGCCGGCCGCGTACTTGTTGGCTTCGGCCAGTGTGGGATAGGTGTGAATGGTGCCCAGAATCTTGTTCAGCCCCAGGCCATGTTTCATGGCCAGCACGTATTCGGCCAGCAGGTCACCGGCGTGCACACCGACGATGGTCACACCCAGGATCTTGTCCTTGCCCGGCACGGTAAGCACCTTCACCCAACCGTGGGCCGCGCTGTCGGCAATGGCGCGGTCGAGGTCATCGATGCCGTAGCGTGTGACCTCGAAGGCCACGCCCTTGTCGCGCGCTTCCTGTTCGTTCAGGCCCACCCGCGCCACCTCGGGGTCGATGAAAGTGGCCCAGGGGATCACCGAGTAGTCGGCCTTGAACTTCTTGAACTGCCCGAACAAGCCGTTCACCGCCGCGTACCAGGCCTGGTGCGAAGCCGTGTGGGTGAACTGGAACGGTCCGGCCACGTCCCCTGCGGCCAGGATGTTGGGGAACACGGTCTGCAGGTATTCGTCGGTGACCACCGTGCGCTGCACCGGAATGCCCAGCTCTTCAAGCCCGAAGCCTTGCAAGCGCGCCACCCGGCCCACGGCGCACAAGAGCACGTCGAAGGGGATGCGCTTCTCGGCGCCGGCCGCTTCGACGACGATGAACTTGTCGTCGCCGACTTTCTCGCAACGCAGGGCCTTGTGCTGCGTGAGCACCTGCACGCCGTCGGCTTCCAGCGCCTTGCGGGCATAGGCCGACACGTCTTCGTCTTCGCGCCCCATGATGCGCGGCGCCATCTCCACTTGCGTGACCTGCGAGCCCAGCCGGGCAAAGCTCTGCGCCAGTTCGCAACCGATCGGGCCGCCGCCCAGCACCACCAGACGCCGGGGTTGTTCACGCAGGCCCCACAGCGTGTCGCTGGTGAGGTAGCCCACCTCTTCGATGCCCGGCAGCGGCGGCACAAAGGGTCGCGCGCCGGTGGCGATGACGATGCTGCGGGTGGACAGCACCTGCACGCGCCCATCGTCGTGCGTGATCTGCACATGCCACGGATCCAGGATCTTGGCGGTGCCGATCTGCACGTCCACGCCCAGGCCGGTGTAACGCTCGACCGAGTCGTGCGGCTCGATCTCTCGCACGACGTGGGCGATGCGCTCCATCACCTGCGCGAAGTCCAGCGTGTAGCTGGCGCTGGCAATGCCGTAGTCGGCGCTGTGTCGAATCTGGCGCGCCAGCGTGGCGGTCTTGATCAGCGCCTTGCTCGGCACACAGCCGTAGTTCAGGCAGTCGCCGCCCATCTTGTGGCTTTCCACCAGCGTCACCTTGGCCTTGACGGCCGCCGCGATGTAGCTGGTGACCAGGCCTGCCGCGCCCGCGCCGATGACGACCATGTTGCGGTCGTAGCGCCTGGGCTTCTTGTCGATCCAGGGCGCGTACACGCGCCGCGCCTTGATGCCGTCGATGACCTTCTTGGCCAGCAGCGGAAACACCCCCAGCAGCACCAGCGCCGCGGCCAGGCCGGGGCTGATGATGCCTTTCAAGGAACTGATCTGCGCCAGCTGCGTGCCGGCATACACGTACACCAGCGTGCCGGCCAGCATGCCCAACTGGCTGACACCGTAGAAGGTGGCGGCCTTCATCTGGGTCAGGCCCATCAGCAGGTTGACGACAAAAAAGGGAAACAACGGCACCAGGCGCAGCGTGAACAGATAGAAAGCACCTTCGCGCTCGATGCCTTTGTCGATGTCGGCCAGGCGTTCGCCGAAGCGCCCCTTCACGCTGTCTCTCAAAACATAACGAGCAGAAAGCATGGCCAGAGTGGCGCCCACGCTGGATGCAAAGGACACGATCAGGGTGCCCACCAGCAGCCCGAACACGGCACCGGCCAGCAGCGTGAGGATGGCCGCACCCGGCAGCGACAGCGCCGCCACCGCCACATAGACCAGGAAAAAGGCGCCTGCTACCAGCAGCGGCTTTGCCCCATAGAGTGCGGCAAAGTCAGCTTGTGCACCCTTGATGTAGTCGAGGCTGAAAAAACGCCCCAGATCGAAGGCAAAAAACGCCGCCAGGGCCACGCCCAAGGCCAACAGCAGCAGCAACTTGTTCTTGTTCAATGGGTCGGGCTCCTTGTGTGGCTTGCGGTCGCCTGAGTCTTGGGCAACCTTACACCCGAAAGGTGCGCCAGCCTGCGACCAAGCGGCCGATGATGGACAGCCCGCACAGCACCGCAAAGCCATACGCCCACCAGGCAAAGTGCTGCGGCCACAGGCACATCAGCACAAAGCAGATCAGCGTTTCGCTGGCCTCTGCCAGGCCGCCCAGGTAGAACAGGCCCTTGGTGGGATAAGCCTCGCTCTTGAGTCCCCGCCGTTCGGCCAGCACGGCGAATGCCAGGAAGCTGGAACCGGTGCCGATGAAAGCAGCCAGCAGCACCGCTGCCGGCAAGGCGTTGGCCACCGGGTCGGCCACGGCAAAAGCCAGCGGGATGCTGGCGTAGAACAAGAAGTCCAGCGTGATGTCCAGAAAGGCACCTCGGTCGGTGGGCTGCGTCAGCCGTGCGACGGCGCCGTCCAGACCATCCAGCAGCCGGCTGGCCAGCAGCAAGGGCAGGCCCCACATCGGCCAGCCCAGGGCGATGGCCAACGCGGCAGCCATGCCCAGCGCAAAACCGGTCAGCGTAAGGGCATCGGCCTGCGCGCCCCACGCCACCAGCCGCTGCGCCAGGCTTTGCAGGGGGCGGTGGATCAGCGCAGTGAGCGCGCGGTCGAGCATCGGGCGGCGGTCACAGCCGATCCTGGCCGGTCACCACCAAGCGGGTCTGGGTGATTGGCACCAGGTCGCGCCGGCCACTGTCGTCCACAAAGCGCAAACGCAGGCCGTAGCTGCCGGGCGCCAGCGTCAAGGTGGTCTGCGTCGCGCCGTTGCTCAGGTCGACAGACTGGGGTGCCTGGCCATCGCCGCGCAGCACCTCGAGCTGGAAATAACCCAGGCCGGCGCCGCCATGGCCCTTGGGTGCGACGCCAAAGCCGTCCACCGCAAAGCGCAGGTTGACGGGGCTGATGACGGTTTCGCCGTCACGCACATTGCTGACCAGTGCACGCTGGCCTTCGGGCCGCGGACGCGAGATTTCGTCTTCGTACCACTCGCGGCAGCCGGCTTCGAAGTTGGCGCGCGTGACACGGACCGGCGCGCTGCGCGGCGGGCGCACCGTGATGCGGACTTCGGGGCTGAACACAAAGTACGGCCGGTGCTCGTGGTCAGCAAACAGCAGCCGCAGACGGTGCGGGCCCGGTGGCAGCGCCAGCACGGCGCCGGTCTGACCCTTGCCGTAGTGGCGGTGGAAATCGTTGAAAGGAATCTGGTGGCCCGGCACCATGGGCAAAGACATGTCCACCAGCACGTGGTGGTGACCGGCCTTGGGGTGGGGCTTGCCGGCCGGGATGACGCCCATGCCGCGGATCGAAAAGTCGACCCGAAAAGGCGAGTTCACGGTCTGCCCGTCGCGCAGGTTGGACATGTCCACCGCCGTGGGCTCGACCAGTCTGACACGCGTGCGTTCCCGTGTGAACTGTTGCCAGCACTCGCGTTCGAGTCCATCGCTGGGCAGGGGTTCGGCAGGGGTGGCCAGGGCCACCAGTGCCAGGCCTGCGCTGACGGCGGCCTTGGCAAGTCTGGTCATGACGGCGGGCGGGTCTGGTGATGGCGACAGGCCCCAGTGTCACCGGCACCCGTGCGCTGCGCAACGGCTTTCGGGATGGTCTGTCATCCGGGCGCAGGACCGGCTGTTGCGCGCTTCACCCCCAGCGGCTTTTCACGAGCGCATCCACCGACCAGCGCCCGGGCCCCCACAACACCAGCGCCAGCAGCAGGCTGCCCCAGAACTGGTGCTGCTGCAGCGCCACCGGCGGCACCTCGGCCAGGCTGATGACGGCCACGATGTTGACAACAAAAAGCCCCAGCGCGGCAAAGCGTCCGGCCAGGCCCAGCACCAGCAGCACGGGCAGCACCAGTTCACCTGCCGTGCCGGCCAAGGCGGCCAGCGCTGGCGAAAGAAAAGGCACCTGGTACTCGTCTTCAAACAATGCCAGCGTGGTTTCCCAGTCGCGAATCTTGCTCAGGCCGGCCAGGAAAAAAACCTGCGCGATGTACAAGCGGGCGGCCAGCTGGGCGGCGGGCTGCAGCATTTCCAGCCACTGGGTGGTGCGGCGCACCGGGGCAGCCAGGCTGCGGGCAAGTGTGTTCATGGCGACCTTCTCTGGGCGTCTCAACTGGGGATCGCGCGCGCGCCTGTCAGCCAGCCGCGCGGCAGGTGGGCCAACAGCCAGGCCTCGAAGCTGAAGTCGGTTTCGTGGGCCATACCTTGCAAGGAATCTCCCAGCGTCGCGCCCAGAAGCAGCTGTTGGGTGAAACGGGCATCGACCGCATCGATGGCAGCCACCTGAACCTGCCAGCCACTGCGCCAGACCAGTGCCGCTTCGGCACGACCTTGTGCAAAGGCTTCGCGCACGGCATCGAAGCGGTCGGCCTGGTGTTCAACAGCCGGGCGGTGGGCCAGCCAGATGCTGGCCACCGGATGCGCCGACAGCACCAGCGCGGTGCCAGGCCTGGCCTGCAGGCCAATGATCGTCGGGTCGTGGTCGGCCAGCTGGTGCAGGCCGATCGTTGTGCCGGTGTCCCTGTCTGCCGCCGTAGCGGCGACGTGCACAGCCCATTCGAGCCGGGCCACGTCAGGAAGGTAGGGTTCTTCGGCCGGACCCTCGGCCGCATTCCCGGCATCCGCCAGAAAGTCCGCCAGAAAGTCTGCCAGCCCTTCGCCCCAGATGCCGATGTCGCCCCGCACAGGCGCCTGCCGGTGCCAGAAGGCGCGCGCCAGGCCGGCAAAGGACGCTGCACCCAGCAGCTGCTGCACCGTCGGGTAGGCCGCCGCCAGCGCTTTTTCGGCCAGCGCACCGGCATTGGCCTGGTAGGCCTGCAGGCCGCGGGTGAAACGTTCGCCGTCGCGTGTCCAGCCGGCCAGCACACCGGGGCGCGCATCGCGCCACAGGGCACGCAGCAGCATCTGCTGGCGCAGGGCCTCCTTGGCCACGGTCATGTCTGTTCTTCCGCGCAGACCTGTACCAGCAGCGCCTCGGCCGCTGCGGCCTCGGCCAGCAGCACCTGCGGTTCGGGCAGGTCGCTGTCCCACTCCACCAGCGTGGGCCGCGGGCCCAGGCGCCGCAGGGTGTGGCGGTAGACCTGCCACACGGGCGCGTGGACGCGGCTGCCGTGGTCGTCGATGACGATGTCCCCTGTGTCGTGGTAACCGGCCAGGTGGATTTCACCCACGCTGGCGCCGTCGATGCGGTCGACCCATGCACAAGCGGCCTGCACTGCTGCGGCTTCGTCGTGTCGCTCGTTCAGCGCGTTGACCACCAGGTTGTTCACGTCCAGCAGCAGGCCGCAGCCGGTTCGTTGCGTCAGACGGTTGAAAAAATCGGGCTCGGCCAGGCTGTCGTCGGCCCAGTGCAGGTAGGCGCTGAGGTTCTCGACCAGGATGGGCCGGCGCAGACGGTCCTGCACCTGCTGCACGTTGGCGGCCATGATCTGAAGCGCGGCTTCGGTAAAGGCCACCGGCAGCAGGTCGTTGGCGTGCACTGCCGGCGGCTCGCCACGGCCGTTGCCCGCGTGGCGCAGCGCCCGCGCAAAGCAGGCGTGATCGCTGACGCGCACTGGCTGCACCCGTTGCACCAAAGCCGCCAGGCGGTCCAGGTGCCAGGGGTCCAGACCGACAGCAGAACCCAGCGACAAGCCCACACCGTGCAGGCTGACGTCCCAGTGCCGGCGCGCCTGCATCAGCACCGCCAGCGCAGCGCCGCCTTCGCCGAAGAAGTTCTCGCTGTGAACCTCGACGAAGGGCAGCGGTGGTGGATCGGCCAGCAGCACCGCATGGTGCGGATGCCGCAAGCCGATGCCCACATGCCGCAACGGGATCATCGCGACGGCAACACCCCCGAGCAGACGCCGCGGATCCGGCTCCGCCGCTCCGCCTGCGGCGCCCCACTGGAGGGCAGCGACGCAGGCGCTCCGGGGGGGGTCACTTCTTTGCCTTCTTGGCCTCGTCGGCCGTCATGCCCTTCATGTCCTTGCAGGTGCCCTTGGCGACGTACTTCCACTCGCCCGGGTCGCCGTCCACTTTGGACTGGCCGGCGCACGAATGGCTGCCCGACAAGTTGGCGCAGTCGTTTTGCCCGGCCTTGGCGATGCCGTAACACTTCTCTTTGGCCTTGTCCTGCGCGGCGACCTGGCCGACCAGGCCCAGAGCCAGTGCGGAAGCCAGGGCAGAAGAGACGATGAGACGTTGGTTCATGGGAGCGACTCCGTTGTGGATTGATCGGTGACCGAGCGGGAATTCCGGCCGGCGCGAGATGGTCGCACCGATCGAAACCTTCTTACAAAACCCGCTTGCCGCTCAGGCGATGGCGCCGCCCGATTCGATGCGATCGGCAGACACCCGCAGCGCCGTGGCCAGCGCCACCTGCACACCCAGGCATTGCCTGTCCAGGGCCAGCCCGGCCTGGCCCTGGCGGGCCGCCTGTTCGGGCAGCAAGGGCAGGTGCATGAAGCCGCCACGCACGCCACGGCGCCGCCGCAGGCTGTGCATGAGGCCAAAAAACACGTGGTTGCAGACAAAGGTGCCAGCGCTTTGCGACACCGCAGCCGGCACACCCGCCTGTTGCATGGCGTGCACCATGGCCTTGATGGGCAGGCTGCTGAAGTAGGCCGTCGGTGCGCCAGCGATCGCCGGGGTGTCGATGGGCTGCGCGCCAGCGTTGTCGGCGATGCGGGCGTCATCGACATTGATGGCCACCCGTTCCACCGACAGTTCCTGGCGCCCTGCCGCCAGTCCCAGCGACAGCACCAGGCACGGACGGTGCTGCACCAGCGCCTCTTGCAGCACCTGCAGCGCCTGGCCGAAGACGCACGGCAGCCGCACGGCCTGCACGGTCACGCCGTCGATCGCCTGGCCGTGCAGGGCGCGGGCCACTTCCCACGACGGGTTCACGGTGTCGCGGTCAAAGGGCTCGAAGCCGGTCAACAGCAATCGGGTCCGGGCCATGGTTTTCTCTCTCAAGCAACCCGGGGTGGGCCGTAACCGCCACCGCCGGGGGTTTCGATGACAAACACGTCACCGGGCTCCATGGCCGCCGATCCGATGTGGCCGAGCGGTTCGACCCGACCGTCACGCCGCTCGACGCGGTTGATGCCCAAGGCGCCCGGCAAACCGCCGGCCATGCCGAAGGCCGGCACGGTGCGGCCGTTGGACAGGATGGACGCCGTCATGCGTTCCAGGAAGCGCACGCGCCGCACCCCGCCGTCACCGCCCCGCCACTGCCCCGCACCGCCGCTACCGGCACGGATGGCATAACTTTCCAGACGCACGGGGAAGCGAAACTCCAGCACCTCGGGGTCGGTGAGCCGTGAATTGGTCATGTGCGTCTGCACGACGCTGGTGCCGTTGAAGCCACCGACGACGTGACCCGCGTCGTCTTTCACGACCCCCGCGCCGCTGCCACCGCTGATGGTCTCGTAGTACTGGTGTATTTCGTTGCCGAAGGTGAAGTTGTTCATCGTGCACTGGCCCGCCGCCATCACGCCCAGGGCGCCGTACAGCGCGTTGGTGACGCAGGTGCTGGTTTCCACATTGCCGGCCACCACGGCAGCGGGTGGATTGGGGTTCAACATGCAGCCCGGCGGCACGATGACGTGCAGCGGCTTCAGGCAACCGGCGTTGAGCGGGATGTCGTCGGCCACCAGCGTGCGAAAGACGTACAGCACCGCCGCCATCGTCACCGCCTTCGGTGCATTGAAGTTGTTGGGCAGCTGCGCGCTGGTGCCGGTGAAGTCGATGGTGGCTTCGCGCTGCGCCGTGTGCACGGTGACCTTGACGCTGATCTGCGCGCCGTTGTCCAGTGGCAGCGTGTACTGGCCGTCCGTCCCCGCCCAGGGCTGTGCCCGAACGGGGACAGCCCCCTTGAGGGGTGGCAAGCCGCCAGGCGAGCCTGGGGGCCTCAAATCCAGTGCGGTGATGACACGCCGCACGGATTCTTCGGCGTTGTCCTGCACGTGTTTCATGTAGGCGTTCACCGTCACACGACCGAACTGCGCCACCATGGCGATCAGCTCTTCCACGCCCTTTTGGTTGGCGGCAATCTGCGCGCGCAAATCCGCAATGGTCTGTTGCGGATTGCGTGCCGGGTAAGGGCCGCTGCGCAGCTGCGCCGTGAGTTCGGCTTCGCGCAGCTGGCCGTCACGCACGAGCAGGAAGTTGTCGAACAGCACGCCCTCTTCGTCGATTGTCTTGCTGAACGGCGGCATGCTGCCCGGCGTGGTGCCGCCGATGTCGGCGTGGTGGCCGCGGCTGGCGACGTAGAACGACGGCTTCGCGTCGGTGGTGTTGAGGTACACGGGTGTCACCACCGTCACGTCGGGCAGGTGCGTGCCGCCGTGGTAGGGGTCGTTCAGCACATACACATCACCGGCCTGCATGACCGGGTTGCGCTCGATCACCGTCTTGATGCTCTCGCTCATGCTGCCCAGGTGCACCGGCATGTGCGGCGCGTTGGCAATCAGTTCTCCGGCGGCGCTGAACAAGGCGCAGCTGAAGTCCAGACGCTCCTTGATGTTGACGCTGTAGGCCGTGTTCTGCAGGCGCAGGCCCATCTGCTCGGCGATGTTCATGAACAGGTTGTTGAAGACCTCCAGCATCACCGGATCGGCGTCGGTGCCGATGGCGTGCTGCGTGGCGCGTGGCACCACCCGCTGCAGCTCGATGGGGCCGGCGGCCGTCAGCAGGGCTTGCCAGCCGGGCTCGACCACCGTGGTGGCGTTCTTTTCGGCCACGATGGCCGGGCCCGTGATGGTGGCGCCGGCGCGCAGGTTCTCGCGCACAAAGAGGCCCGCGTCCAGCCAGCTGCCGCTGTGCATGCGCACCCGCGCATCGGGCTGGGGCACGTAGGCCGGGGGCTCCTGGCCGGTGGCTGCGGTGTCGAAGCGTTCGCCTGCGCCCACAGCCTCGACCGACACGGCTTCGATGACCAGCAGCCTGTCGGGCATCAAGAAGGCAAACCGCTGCCGGTAGCCAAGCTCGAACTCACGCCGGATCTGCGCCATGTCCACACAAGGCACCACCAGCGCGGTGTCGGTGCCCTGGTAGCGCACGTGCACGTTGCGGCGCAGTTCGATGCTGCCGCGCGCCACGCCCTGGCTGGCCACTTCATCACGCGCTGCGTCACCCAGTGCGTCCAGCCGGGCCTGCGCCGCGGCCAGGCCGGCTTCGTCCAGGGGCAGTTCGATGCTGGCCTCGCGCATCGTGATCTGGTCGGCCAGGCCCATGCCATAGGCCGACAGCACACCGGCCAGCGGGTGCACAAAAACCCGGCTCATGCCCAGCGCGTCGGCCACGCCGCAGGCGTGCTGGCCGCCGGCGCCGCCAAAACACTGCAGCGTGTACTGCGTGACGTCGTAACCGCGCGCCACGCTGATGCGCTTGATGGCGTTGGCCATGTTCTGGATCGCGATCTGCAGGAAGCCCTCCGCCAGGCTCTCGGCGGTAGCCGGGCGGCCGGTGCTGGCCTGCACCTGCGCGGCCAGGGCCTCGAACTTGGCCGCCACGCCGTCACGGTCCAGCGCCTCGTCGGCCCTGGGGCCGAAGACCTTGGGAAAGTGCGCGGGCTGGATCTTGCCCAGCAGCACATTCGCGTCGGTGGTGGCCAGCGGCCCACCACGGCGGTAGCTGGCCGGGCCGGGGTTGGCACCGGCGCTTTCGGGGCCGACACGCAAGCGCGCACCGTCGAAGGCCAGGATGCTGCCACCGCCCGCGGCCACGGTGTGGATGCTCATCATCGGCGCGCGCATGCGCACACCCGCCACCTGGGTATCGAAGGCCCGCTCGAAGGCGCCCGCGTAGTGGCTCACGTCGGTGCTGGTGCCACCCATGTCGAAGCCGATGACCTTGTGGTGGCCGGCTGCCACCGCCGTGCGCACCATGCCCACGATGCCGCCTGCCGGGCCGGACAGGATGGCGTCCTTGCCCTGGAAGTGGTGCGCTTCGGTCAGGCCGCCGCTGCTTTGCATGAAGAACAGGCGCACCCCCGGCATCTGCGCCGCCACCTGTTCGACATAACGCCTGAGAATAGGTGACAGGTAGGCGTCCACCACCGTGGTGTCGCCGCGGGACACCAGCTTCATCAGCGGGCTCACCTCGTGGCTGGCGCTGACCTGCGTGAAGCCGATCTCGCGCGCCAGCGCTGCGGCCGCCTGTTCGTGTGCGGTGTAGCGGTAGCCGTGCATGAAGACGACGGCCACGGCGCGGATGCCGGCATCAAAGGCGGCCCACAAGCGTTCGCGCAGGTGTGCCAGGTCCAGCGGCAGCAACACGTCGCCGTGTGCGCCCACCCGTTCCTGCGCTTCGATGACCCGTTCGTACAGCAGCTCGGGCAACACGATGTGGCGGTCGAACAGGCGCGGCCGCGCCTGGTAAGCGATGCGCAGCGCGTCGCGAAAGCCCTGCGTGGTGACCAGCAGCGTGCGGTCACCCTTGCGTTCGAGCAGCGCGTTGGTGGCCACCGTGGTGCCCATCTTCACGCAGTCCACCTGCTCGGGCGTGATGGGCTGGCCGGCCTGCAGGCCCAGCAGGCGGCGGATGCCTTCGACGGCAGCGTCCTTGTACTGCTCGGGGTTTTCGCTCAGCAGTTTCAGGGTCTGCAGCTCACCTTCCGGCGTGCGCCCAACCACATCAGTGAAGGTGCCACCACGGTCGATCCAGAACTGCCAGCGGGGTTGAGTGTTCATGGCGCTTTCCATCGCTCGTGAACGAGCGTCAAGAGGTGGTGGACCGGCCGGCCGGTGGCACGGGCCACAGCTTCGGCATAGGGTGGCATGTTGGTGCATTCCAGCACCAGGTGCCGGATGTCGGGGTGCTGTTGGACCAGACGGATTGCGGCTTCGAGCACATCGCGTTCGGCTTGTTGGGGATCCAACAGCGGCAGGTTGTCGAGCAGGGTGCGTTGCAGATGGCAGCCCGGCGCCAGGCCGGCCACAGGCGTGTCGGCGGCCGCGCCTGCCGCTTGCAGGTGTGCGGCCGTCAGCGATGCTGCGTCGACCGTGACGACGCCGGCTTGATGCAGTTCCGGCAGCTTCATCAGTGCAGAAGTCCACACCGGCACCGCCAGCGCGGCCTGCAGCGCGGCCTGGTGCTGCACCAGGAAACCGCAGCTGGTGGTGATGGCTGCCGCACCCTGCGCCACCAGTGATCGTGCGGCATCGATGAAGGGTTGCAGCAGCGCCGGGTCGGCGTCGCGCACCACACGGTGCGGCGATGCGCCGTGCACGACCACGGTCTTCACGCGCATGGCGTAACTGTCGGGCCGACCTGCGTCCCCCGGCACGCGCGGAAAGCGTGTGTCCAGCAGCACCAGGCCGAGAAATTTCGTCACAGTGACGTGGCCGGTGAACATGTCCAGCGCAGCCACGTCACAGTGACGTGGCCGGTGAATACTTCCAGCGCAGCCACGTCACAAGGACGTGGCCGGTGAATACTTCCAGCGCAGCCACGTCACAAGGACGTGGCCGCGCGGGCCGCCTGGTCGTACATGCCGCTCATGCTGCGCAGCAGCCGCGCCAGTTCGCCGATGTCGGCGTTCAGCTCGGTGTCCAGGCTGCGCACCAGGCAATCCTCGCGCACGCTGCGGTACTGCGTGACGAAGGCCTCGCCGGTTTCGGTGGGGCTGTAGAAAACTTCTTTTCCCTGTTTGTCCGCACGCGCCAGGCCGGCGGCCACCAGCTTCTTCAGCGAATAGGCCACGACGTGTGTGTCTTCGTAGTTCAGCACGAAGCAGATGTCGGCCAGCTTCTTGTTGCGCGCACGGTGGTTGATATGGTGCATCAGCAGCACGTCGGTGATGGTCAGGTCGGGGCAGCCGGCTGCTGCCATGCAGCGCACGGCCCAGCGCGAGAAGGCGTTCCAGGCCACGATGAGGCCGAACTCGAATTCCGACAGCTCCACGCTGCGCGGCGACACCAGGTGCGATGAAGACACGATGCCGCCCGCGCGGCCGGCCACCGCGCGCGTCGGTCTCGCCGCCGCCGTTCGTGGGGCGGCCGCACCGGGGGCGGCGGGCGCAGCAGCGGCAGCGGCAGCGGCAGCAGCAGCGGGACGGGCTTTGCGTGGCATCGGTGTTTTCACCAGAACGTCGAAGAAACGTTGACACTTTATAGATATCGTCTCTAGACTTCAATCCACCTGATGCAAACCCCGAGCCGCCGGCACTTCCCCAGCCGCCCGGCACGCCTCATGCTTGTCACTTCTTCATTCAACTGTTCCCAGGAGAGCCGATGAAACTGCTGCCCACACTCATGACCGCTGCCGCGCTGCTGGTCGCTGCCTCCGTGCAGGCCCAGACCAAGTGGGACCTGCCCGCCGCCTACCCGGCGGGCAATTTCCACAGCGTGAACCTGGCCGAGTTTGCCGCCGATGTCGACAAGGCCACGGCCGGCAAGCTGAAGATCACCGTGCACCCCGGTGCGTCGCTGTTCAAGGCGCCCGAGATCAAGCGCGCCGTGCAGGGCGGCCAGGCGCAGATCGGCGAAGTGCTGCTGGTCAACTTCCAGAACGAGTGGCAGATCTTCGGTGCCGACGGTTTGCCCTTCCTGGCCGACAGCTGGGACAAGGCCGCCAAGCTGTGGCAGGTGCAAAAGCCGATGCTCGAAAAGAAGCTCGCCGAGCAGGGCATGATGGTGCTGTACGCCGTGCCGTGGCCGCCGCAGGGCATCTACAGCAAGCGTGCGCTGGCCAGCGCGGCCGACCTGAAGGGCATCAAGTGGCGCGCCTACAGCCCGGCCACCAGCCGCATCGCCGAACTGGTGGGCGCACAGCCCGTCACCGTGCAGGCCGCTGAAGTGAGCCAGGCCTTTGCCACAGGCGTGGCCGAAAGCATGATGTCCAGCGGCAGCACCGGCTGGGACGCCAAGCTGCACGAACACGTGAAGTACTGGTACGACACCCAGGCCTGGCTGCCCAAGAACGCCGTGCTGGTGAACATGGCCGCCTTCAAGGCGCTGGACAAGCCCACTCAAGATGCGCTGATGAAAGCCGGCGCCGACGCTGAAAAGCGCGGCTGGGCCGCCAGCCAGAAGGCCAACGGCGAAACGCTGGACAAGCTCAAGGCCGGCGGCATGAACATCCTGCCGCCCAGCCCGCAGCTGAAGGCCGACATGGCCAAGGTGGGCGACACGCTGCTCAAGGAGTGGCTGGAAAAGGCTGGCCCCGAAGGCAAGGCCCTGGTCGACGCTTTCGTCAAGTAAGCGGTCGCGCCCCAAGCACTAGCCCATGCGCCGCCTGCTGGACGCCCTGTACAGCGGGGCCGCCTGGTTGGCGGCGCTGTTCATGGTGGGGCTGTTGCTGATGGTGCTGCTGTCCATCGTCAGCCGGCTGCTGCACTTCTACGTGCCCGGCACCGACGCTTATGCCGGCTACCTGATGGCGGGCAGCGGCTTCCTGGCGCTGGCGCACACGCTGAAAAAAGGCGAGCACATCCGCGTCACCTTGCTGATGTCGTACCTGAAGGGCGGCGTGCGGCGCGCCTTCGAGATCTGGGCGCTGGCGGCGGCTTCTGCACTGGCGCTGCTGAGCGCCTTCTACAGCGCCAGGCTGGTCTGGCAGTCGCACGCCTTCCACGACATCTCCACCTCCAACGACGCCACGCCCTTGTGGATTCCGCAACTGGGCATGGCCATCGGCACGGCGATCCTGGCGATTGCCTTCATCGACGAACTGGTGCTTGAACTTCGTGGGCAGCGTGGCACGACCGACGTGGCGGCAAGGAATGAATGAAATGAGAACACGATCGCTCCCCCTCGGGGGGACGACGCGCAGCGTCTTGGGGGTCTGATGAGTGATCTCGGCATCACCTTCTTGCTCATCGCCACGCTGCTTGTGATCCTGGGCAGCGGCGTGTGGGTGGGTCTCACGCTGTCCGGCGTGGCCTGGATCGGCATGCAGCTCATCAGCAGCCGGCCGGCGGGCGACGCCATGGCCGTCACCATCTGGGGCAGTTCCAGCAGCTGGACGCTGACCGCGCTGCCGCTGTTCGTGTGGATGGGCGAGATTCTGTTTCGCACCCGGCTCAGCCAGGACATGTTCCGCGGCCTGGCGCCGTGGATGCAGTCCTTGCCCGGGCGACTGCTGCACGTCAACGTGGTCGGTTGCACCATCTTCGCGGCGGTCTCGGGCAGCAGCGCCGCCACCTGCGCCACCATCGGCAAGATGAGCCTGCCCGAGCTCAAGGAGCGCGGCTATCCCGACGGCATCAGCATCGGTTCTTTGGCCGGCGCGGGCACGCTGGGCCTCTTGATCCCGCCGTCGATCATCATGATCGTCTACGGCGTCAGCGCGGAAGTCTCGATCGCGCAGCTGTTCGTGGCCGGCGTGCTGCCGGGCATCATGCTGGGTGTGCTGTTTTCGGGTTACCTGGCTTTCTGGGCGCTGCGCCACCCCGACCAAGTGCCGCCGGCCGACGCACCCATGAGCTTGGGCGCCAAGCTGCGCGAAAGCCGCTATCTGATTCCGGTCTTGCTGCTCATCGCAGCCGTGCTGGGCAGCATCTATGCCGGCATTGCCACCGCCACCGAGGCTGCGGCGCTGGGTGTGCTGGGCGCCTTGCTCATCAGCGCCGCGCAGGGCTCGCTGAACTGGCAGACCTTTCGCGACAGCTTGCTGGGCGGCACCCGGCTGTACTGCATGATCGCGCTCATCCTGGCCGGCGCGGCCTTCCTGACGCTGGCCATGGGGTACATCGGCCTGCCGCGCCACCTGGCGGAATGGATCGCCACGCTGGGCCTGTCGCAGTGGCAGCTGCTGCTGGCGCTGATGCTGTTCTACATCGTGCTGGGCTGTTTTCTGGACGGCATCAGCATGATCGTGCTGACCATGGGCGTGATCCTGCCCACCATCCAGAAAGCCGGCATCGACCCGCTGTGGTTCGGCATCTTCGTGGTGCTGGTGGTCGAGATGGCGCAAATCACACCGCCCGTGGGTTTCAACCTGTTCGTGCTGCAGGGCATGACCGGGCGCGAGATCGGCTGGATCGCGAAGGTGACGCTGCCCTTCTTCTTCCTGCTGATGGCGGCGGTGGCCCTGATCTACGTGTTCCCGCAGATCGTCACCTTCCTGCCGCAGCAGATGCGCAACTGAGGGCCGAACACCCTGCTGTTTTTGGCCTTGCCCAGGGGCCGCCTGCCTAGCATCGCCTCATGCGCGCCCGGAAGTCCCGGGGCGTGCACGGCCCGGCCCGCCCGGGGCCACCGAGGAACCGCGATGTCCGACCTGTCCACGCCACCGCTGCAGTTGATGCCCGCCGAAGAGGCGGCATTTGCGTGGCCCACACCCACACTGGCCGGCTACCCCGCGCCGACCCCGCCCGCCACGCCGCCCGTTTGCGCCGTCGAAGGCCTGAATGGCCACGCCATGAAGGGCCGCCTGGTGCTTTTTTCGCCCGGCCGCGGTGTGCTGCACCTGACGCTTGCCAACCAGCGCAAACCGCTGCTGTTGCGCACCGACCAGTTCCGCCGCCTGTGCCTGACCGACCCGCTGACCGCCCTGACCCAGAGCGACAAGGTGGGCGATTTGAGCATCCCCACGCCCAGCCTGCCCTTCAAGGTGCAGTTCAACGACGGCCATGTCTGGGAAAGCCAGACCGTCGGCCATGTCGAAGAGCCTTGGGGACTGTTCATCTTCGAGCCGCTGGACACCCAAGGCACCTTGCGACGCTGGTTTGTGCCACGTTCGTCGTACAGCGACTGCCACGTCGGCATGCGGCTGGGTGATGCGCTGGTGGAACAGAACTCGGCGTCCCCCGAGCAGATCCGCCTGGCACTGGCCGAGCAGCAGGAACTGCGCAGTCGCAAGATCGGCGACATCCTGGTCGTGCGCCAGATCATCTCGCCCGAAGAACTGGCCCAGGCCATCGAGCACCAGGCCAAGATGCCCATGGTGCGCATCGGCGAGGCGCTCACCGCCTTGGGCTACATCAGCGAAGCGCAGCTGGAGGACGCACTCACGCAGCAGCGCCTGGACCGCACGGTGCCGCTGGGTGAACTGCTGGTGCGCAACGGCATGGTCACCCGGGCCGACTTGCAGACCGCTTTGGCCCGCAAAATGGGCTATCCGCTGGTCGACGTGCTGCAGTTTCCGGCCGACGTGGACGCCCTGTCGCGACTGCCCTATGCCGTGGCCGGCCGCTGCCAGGCCCTGCCCTTGATGATGCGTGCCGGCCGTCTGGTGGTGGCGGTGGAAGACCCGTCCGACCGCACCAATCTGGACGAGGTGGAGTTTGCCGCGCAGTGCAAGGTGGTGCCGGTGCTGGTGCGCTCGGGCGTGCTGATGGGCGCCCTCGACCGCGCCTATGAAAAACTGGGCGCACTGAACCCGTCCCTGCGCCCTCCCGACGACCCCGGCCGCCCGGTGGAATTTGAACCGGGCGACGCCAGCAAGCTGCTGGCGAGCATGGAAAAGGTCGACTCGCGTGGCGATGAAGACGACAGCACAGCGATCGAACAAAGCGACAACTCGCTGGTGCGGCTGATCAACAGCATGATCCTGGAAGCGCACGCTCAGGGTGTATCCGACATCCACGTCGAATGCCCCGCCGGCAAGGAGAAGGTGCGCATCCGCTTCCGCAAGGACGGCCAGATGCGCCCCTACCTGGAGCTGCCGCCGAGCTACCGCAGCGCCCTGATCGCCCGCATCAAGATCATGTGCGACCTGGACATCAGCGAACGCCGCAAGCCGCAGGACGGCAAGATCAACTTCAACAAGTTCGTGCAGGGCGTGAAGCTCGAATTGCGCGTGGCCACCATCCCCACCGCCGGCAACCTGGAAGATGCGGTGCTGCGCCTGCTGCAGTCCAGCAAGCCCATTGCGCTGGACAAGCTGGGCCTGAGCGCGCCCAACCTCGAAAGGCTGCAAGCCGCTGCTGCCCGCTCTTACGGCATGCTGCTGTGCGTGGGCCCCACCGGCAGCGGCAAGACCACGACGCTGCACTCGCTGATGGGCAGCATCAACACACCCGAGCGCAAGATCTGGACCGCCGAAGACCCGGTGGAAATCACCCAGGTGGGTCTGCGCCAGGTGCAGGTCAACCCGCGCATCGAGTGGACCTTCGCCAAGGCCCTGCGTGCATTTCTGCGCGCCGACCCGGACGTGATCATGGTCGGTGAAATCCGCGACCAGGAAACCGCACAAGTGGCCATCGAGGCCAGCCTCACGGGCCACCTGCTGCTGAGCACCCTGCACACCAACAGCGCGCCAGAAACCATCACGCGGCTGCTGGACATGGGCATGGACCCGTTCAACTTTGCCGACGCGTTGCTGGGCGTGCTGGCCCAGCGCCTGGTGCGCCGCCTGTGCCACCAGTGCCGCGTGGACAGCGTGGCCACGCCCGACGAAGAAGAAGAACTGCTGCAGGACCACATGCACGTGATGGCCGAGGTGGACAGTCCGCCCGCTGCCGGCGAGGTGCTGGCCGACTGGCGTCGCCGATTCGGCACCGAGGGCCGCCTCACGCTGTACAAGAGCGTGGGTTGCGAGCACTGCGGTGGCACCGGCTTTCGGGGCCGCGCCGGCATCCACGAGCTGATGATGGTGACCCGCGGCCTGCGCCATTGCATCCAGACCGGCAAGCGCGCCGACGAACTGCAGCGCCACGCCCTGGGCGACGGCATGCGCACGCTGCGCCAGGACGGCATCGAGAAGGTGCTGGCCGGCGTGACCACGATCGAGGAAGTGCGCGCTAACTCTTAGTGTTGGCGGAGACCGTGTGCTTCCGTTCCGGGTCTAACGGCCCGGGTGAGCGGCTCAAGTGGCCCCCCGCGCTGCCGATAAACACGGCTTCAGCGTGCCAGTCGGCGGAGGGTGTCCACCATGTCCAGCAATGCCTCAGACCCCAAATCCGCCCATCGCAAGCCCTTGCGGGACCGCCGGGCCCCGCGTGGCACCACCGGGTCCGTGCGTTGGGTGCAGGGTCTGCTGGGTCGGCCCCTGGGCCTGGAAAGGCGCGCCGGTCAGCTGCACCTGACCTTGCTCGACCGCCGCCGCCCACCCGAGGTGGTGGAGGCTGACGCCGTGGCCCGCCTGTGTGCAGAACTGCGAGCCCGGCTGCTGGACCACGAAAACCACCACACCGCGGCCGTCATGCGCCACCTGGTGGCCGTGCACGACACGCTGCTCAAACGCGGCTGGACCGGCGTGCAGGCGCTGTCCAGCAAGTTGCTGGGCAAGGCCTTGCTGCAGGCGCAGATGTTGGCCAGCGACGAGGCGTCGCGTCGCATGAGCGAGTTCATCGAACGCTTGCGTGTGCTGCAGGCGGCGGCCGATGTGCGCGAAGAGCGGGCGCTCAAGGCCGGCGCGGCCGTGGGTGAAGGGGATGTCGAGGTGACCGAAGCCACGCAGGAAGACTTCGAATCCACCGAACGCAGCTGGGTGGCCACCCAGCCGCCCGAGCTGGTCATGCCCGACAAGGGCCAAGACTGAAAGAGGGGGCCCCGCTTGGGGCCACGCACTCCTGGCCCGTCAGGGTCGCAGCTTCAGCGGTGCCGGCAAGTGGCCACGCAAGGCCCGCCACACCGCTTCGGCCGTCAGCGGCATCTGCACCTGTTCGGCCTTGCGACCCAGGCCGCTGTGCGCCAGGGCATCGACGACCGCATTCACCACCGCCGGCGTGGCGCCAATCGTGCCCAGTTCACCCACACCCTTGGCGCCCAGGCCGTTGGTCAGGCAGGGGATGCTTTCGTCAAAGGCGGTCTTGAAGGCCCGGAAGCCATCCACGCGCGGCAAGGCGTAGTCCATGAAACTGGCCGACAGCAACTGCGCGGTGTCGCGGTCATAGACGATCTGTTCGCTCAGCGCCTGGCCGATGCCCTGCACCGCACCCCCTTCCACCTGACCCTTGACGATGGTGGGGCTGACGATGCGGCCGATGTCGTTGACGCTGGCGTAGGCCACCACCTGCACCTCGCCGGTGGCGGGGTCGATTTCGACTTCGGCCACGTGGCAGCCATTGGGCCAGCTGGGTGCGCCAGCCTTGGCGTTGGCGCTGACCACCAGGCGGCCACCGCCCTGGCGCTGCGCCAGCTCGAACAGGCCGATGCCCAGATCAGTGCCGGCCACGGTGAAACGGCCGGCGTGGTATTCGATGTCGGCTGCCGGTGCTTCAAGCGCCTCGCCTGCAAGTTTTCTGCCTTCGTCCACCGTGCGTTGTGAAGCCACCTGCACGGCTGAGCCGCCGGTGAACAGCGACCGGCTGCCGGCGCTGCCAAAGCCGTTCGCGCGGTCGGTGTCACCCTGCAGCACGCGGATGCGGTCCAGCGGCACGCCGAACACATCATGAGCCAGTTGCACGTAGCTGGTGGCAATGCCCTGCCCCATGGCCATGGTGGCACTGGTCAGTTCGATGAAACCGTCGGCGGTGACGGCCACGGTGACGTTTTCTTCCAGCGCGTTGCCCCCGGTCCATTCCAGGAACGTGGCGATGCCACGGCCGCGCAGCAAACCCCTGGCCAGCGAAGCCGCACGGCGTGCATCGAAACCCGTCCAATCACTCAGCGCCAGTCCCTGGTCCAGGATCTTGCGGAAGTCGCCGCTGTCGTACACCTGCGCCATCGGGTTGGTGTAGGGCATCTGCTCGGGCCGCACCATGTTGCGGCGGCGCAGTTCGGCACCGTCCAGCCCCATCTCGCGCGCGGCGGCGTCCATGAGCCGTTCGATGATGTAGATGGCCTCGGGCCGGCCAGCACCGCGGTAGGCGCCGGTGGCCGAGTTGTTGGTCAGGATGGCCGTCAGCTGCAGGCTGATCACCGGCACGTGGTAGATGCTGGTGCTGACCCAGGGCCCGATGAGCAGCGGAATGATCACCGACGTGGTGCTGGGGTAGGCCCCCACGCCGGCCAGCGTGCGCACACGCAAGGCCAGCACCTGGCCCTGCGCGTCCAGCGCCAGTTCGGCGTGGCTCATCTGGCTGCGGCCGTGCACGGCCGAAAGAAAGTCTTCCACCCGCTCGGCCTGCCACTTCACGGGGCGGCCCGTTTGCAGCGCCACAAAACCCAGCACGATGTCTTCGGGGTAGATGCCGGTTTTCATGCCAAAACCGCCGCCCACATCGCCCACCAGTACACGCACGTTGTCCAGCGTGCGGCCTGGGATGGCGTCGGCCAGCGAAGCGCGCACGCCGCTGGGCATCTGGCTGCTCATGCGCAGCGTCAGGCGTTCAACGCCCGAGCCGGCGTCGACGTAGGCCAGCACGCTGCGCGGCTCCAGGCTGACCGGCGCCAGGCGCTGGTTGACGATATCCAGCGCCACGCGGTGCGCGGCAGCCGCAAAGGCCGCATTGCAGGCGACGGCGTCGCCGTGGCGGGATTCGGCACACACGTTGTCCGGCGCTGCGGGCCAGACCGCAGGCGCACCCGGTTCGGTGGCGCGCAGCACGTCGGCCACGGCGGGCAATTCTTCGTAGTCGACAAAAACCGCGTTGGCTCCGGCCCGTGCGGCGTCGCGGGAATCGGCCACCACAGCCACCACACCTTCACCGACATAACGCACAAACTCGTGTGCCAATGCACGTTTGGGTGGCGCGGCCAGGGGCTCGCCGTCGGGGCGCTTGAAGACCGGTCCCACGGGTATGGGCTTGACGCCAGCTGCCACCAAATCAGCGCCCGTAAACACTGCCAGCACACCCGGCACGGCCAGCGCGCCGCTGGTGTCGATGGACAGGATGCGCGCATGGGCGCGGTCGCTGCGCAAGAAGGCCAGGAAGGTCTGACCGGGCATCTGCACGTCGTCGGTGAAGCGGCCTTCGCCGCGCACCAATGCCGGGTCTTCGATACGTCGTACCGATGCGCCACTGCCAAACCGGGCGGGCGGGAGGGCGGCGCTCATTGGGCGCCCCCGGCCATCACCACCGCAGCCTGCTTCACGGCTGCGACGATATTGACGTAACCCGTGCAGCGGCACAGATTGCCTTCGAGCGCGTGCACGATCTGCGCTTCGCTGGGCCGCGGGTTGTGCTGCAGCAGGCAGGTGGCGGTCATCATCATGCCGGGCGTGCAGAAGCCGCACTGCAGGCCGTGGCAGTTGATGAAGGCTTCCTGCACCGGGTGCAGGCTGCCCTCGGGCACACCCGGCAGCTTGGCCAGGCCTTCAACGGTGGTCACCGCCCGGCCCTGCACCTGCACGGCCAGCACGCTGCAGGCCTTGACGCTGTCGCCGTCGACCAGCACGGTGCAGCAGCCACACTGCGCGGTGTCGCAGCCCTGGTGCGTGCCGGTCAGGCCCAGCGGGCCGCGCAGCAGGTCCACCAGCAAGGTGGCGGGTTCGGCGCTTGTGCTCACGGCCTGGCCGTTGAGGGTGAAATTCAGAGCGCTACTCATCCAGACCTTTCCAATCATCGTGATCGAGAACCCCACCAAGCCTTCCGCCGCGGAACCGGCTCTGCCGGGCCGTTGGCGGGCGGCCCCCTTGGGGCCCTTGGGAAGTCGCGAGCGCAAGCGAACTTGCGGGCATCACATTGCACAACTTCTGAAGCCGCAGAACATGGTATCGCTGTCGGCGGGCGCAAAGCGCCGGGCTTTGAGATGGCGCCAACGCGCGCGGGTGGCGAAGGAGCCGCCGCGCAGCACGCCGTGCGCTGCAGCGGTGCCCACCGGCAGGCCGTCCAGCGCGCCTGGGGCTGGCGGTGGCGCGCCGGGCCACAGGCGGGCACTGCCGGCCACCCATTCAAAAACGTCACCCCAGACGAAGCCGCGGCTGCCGCAGGTGCTGGCCGCCAGTTCCCATTCGGGTTCCGTGGCCAGGCGGCGGCCCGCCCAGGTGCACCAGGCCTGCGCCTCGTGGCGGCTCAGGTGCATCGCGGCCTGGCCCGGGGCCGCACGTTGCAGGCCGGCGCCGTCTTTCGCGCCACGCTGCACCACGACCGCACCACGCAGCTGTTCCACATGCAAAGGCGCGCGCCGGTTCAGCGCCTGCGCCCAGGCCCAGCCCGCAGCGGACCACAGCTCGGCGCGGTCGTAGCCGCCGTCATCGGCAAACTCGACGAACTGCGACCAGTTCACCGGCTGCGCGTCGATCTCGAATTCGGGCAGCGTCGCCTCCAGCTGCCCACGTTCGTTGGCCGGTACCCAGCCCCGTGCAGGGGCCTCAGCGCCCATTCGCCAGCGCTGCGCCGGCAGCCACAGCGCGTCGCGCTGTGCCCGGGTGGGCGGTGGACCGGCGCGGCGGCGCACGTCCAGCGCTTCGCACAGACGGTCTTCGTGCAGCAGGCTCTGGCGGTAGAAGTACAGTGCGGCGTCGTCCGCGGGTGTCCCGGCCAGCAGTTCCAGCGTCACCTCCAGCGTCTGCGCCAGCAACTCGCGCACGGCCTGCGGCGTCGGCGGCCCCAAGGCGCCTTCAGACATCAGCCAGTCGGCCAGCGCCGGCTCCAGCCCCGCCAGGCGCACCCCGGCCGGGTCGCAGGCTTCACCGCGGCCGCGCTGCACATGGCAGGCGATCCAGTGTTCCTGGTACCACGCGGCGTGCAGGGCCAGCCGCAGCGCAGGCGCCGATTCGTCCAGCGCCAGCCGCACCAACAAATGGTTGCGCGCGTCCAGCAGCGCCAGGCTCAACACCTCGCGCCCCGCAAGGCGAATCTCCACCGGATCGTCCAGCACCGCCGCCGAACGCAAAGCCTGCGCACTCATGACCTACGGCACAGACGCCTGCCCACACGACCAAGCTTGCCGCCACGGATCCGGCTCAGCCGGTCCGTCAGCGGACAGCCCCTGCGGCGGGCAGCGAGCGCCAGCGAACTTGGGGGTCTCAGCCAGCGAGCTTGGGAGCCTCAACCTATTGCCCCACCAAACCGTTGCGGATGGCGTAGACCGTGAGCTCGGAGTTGTTGCTCAGCTGCAGCTTTTCCAGCACCCGCCCGCGGTACACCGACACCGTCTTGGCGCTGAGCGTCAGCTCGGCGGCAATGTCGGACAGGCGCTTGCCCGAGGCAATCATCACCAGCGTCTGCAGCTCGCGGTCGCTGAGCCTGTTGTGCGCCAGTTCGGTGCTGGGCGCGGTCAGGCTTTCGACCAGCATCTGCGCGATTTCTGGCGTGACGTACTTGCGGCCCTGCGCCACCGTGCGCACGGCCTGCACGATGAGTTGCGGGTCGCCGCCCTTGTTGACATAGACGTAGGCACCGGCGCGCAGGGCGCGGATGGCGTACTGGTCTTCCGGGTACATGCTGACCACCAGCACCTTCACGGGCGAGCCTTCGTCTTTCAGCGCATGCAACACGTCCAGGCCGCTGCGGCCGGGCAGGTTGATGTCCAGCACCAGCACGTCGCAGGGCGTGGTGCGGCCGCTGCCCGGTGCAGTGTGGTTGCGGAACAGCGTGCGCAGTTCGCCGTAGTCGCCGGCTTCGCCGATGACACGGATGTCGGGCGCATCGGACAAGGTGTCGCGGATGCCGCGCCGGATGAGTGCGTGGTCGTCGCAGAGGATGACTTCGATCATGGTGCCTGTCGGAAGCGGTGCGGTCCGAGCAATCTGTGCAATCGGTGCAATCGGTGGCTGTTCAGTGCGCGGGCCTTCAATGGGTGGTCCATTCTGCGGCTTCGGGGTCAACGGGCAGACCCAGGTCGGTGGCATCGGCTGCACTGTCCGGGTTTTGCAGCGGCACTGACAAGATCAGCGAAGTGCCCGCTGCGCCGCTGCTCAGGTCCACCCAGCCGCCCACGGTGGACGCCCTTTCGTGCAGCCCGCGAATGCCGAAGCTGCGTGTCTTGGCCAGATCGGCCTCGCCCAGGCCGCGGCCGTTGTCGCTGACTTCCAGCGACAGCACGCCGCCCGTGAGCGACAGGTCCACCACCACACGGCTGGCCTGCGCGTGTTTGTTCACATTGGTCAACGCTTCCTGCGCTGTGCGGTAGGCCACCAGCGGCACGCCCGCGGGCAGCTGCAAACCGTCGGGCGCACCGCCCTCTGCGGTGCGCAACTCGCACACGATGCCGGTGCGCCGCTCGAAGCGGCTGGTCATCCATTGCAGCGCCGCCACCAGTCCCTGCTCAAGAATGGCCGGGCGCAGGTTCTGCATGATGCGCTGGCTGGCTTCGATGGCATGCGTCACGGTTTCCAAAGCCGACACCGCGCGCTGCTGGATGTCAGGCGCGGCCGCGTGGCGCCGTATCCAGTCCAGTTCGAACTTCAGCGCCGTCAGCGAACCACCCACGTCGTCGTGGATCTCGCGCGCGATGGCCGAGCGTTCGGCTTCCACGCTGGTCTGCAGGTGCTGCGCCAGTTCGGACAGACGGCGGCGGCTGGCCTGCAGATCGCGGTCTGCCCGAATGCGCGCACGCAGCGTCTGGCTGGCCGCCATGGCGTGCTCTGCAGCCACCGCCAGGCGCGACAGGTGGTTCTTCAGCAGATAGTCGGCAGCGCCATTGCGCATGGCTTCCACGGCCGTGTCTTCGCCGATCTGGCCCGACACCAGGATGAAGGGCACCGGTGCGGCGCCGTTGGCCTCGCGCTGGCGCAGCATCTGCAGCGCTTCCAGGCCTGAAAAGCCCGGCAGGTGGTAGTCGGAGATCACCAGATCCCAGCTCGACGCCAGCGCGGCTTCAAATTCCGCACGCGACTCGATGCGCATTTCCTGCACCTGCAGGCCGCCGCGGCGCAGGTGGGCGACCACCAGCGCGTGGTCCAGCTCGGAGTCTTCCAGGTGCAGCAGTCGGATGGCGCGGGCGCCAGGGTGGGCTTGTCCCTTCATGCGGGTCAGTATCGCAAAGGCTTGGGCACAGGGCTGCTGCCTGGCCGCGGCTGGGCGCGAAATGAAGGTGCTTTGTGTCGATCTTCCCCTCAATGTTTTGCACCCTGCTGCCGAAAATGACCTGGAAGACAAGTTGCGCTCGGCGCGGCCACAGACGCCTGTGCCCGACAGGCGCCCCGTTTGCAAACGCGCACCTGCGCGCCCAAAAACCCTGGAGACCGGATGCTCGCACAGGAACACTCCGCACCGCCCGACGGCGGTGGCATGTCGCTGTTCGCGGCTGCCGATCTGCAGGACCATCTGATGGTGGCCAGCAACGACCTGGAACGCCTGCAGCGTCTGCTCAGCGACGCCTGCGACGCCTTGATGGGTCACTTTCATGGCGCCGACGGCGAATTGCGGGCCTTGCTGAACGAGGCGGCGGTGGAACCCGAGGCGCAGACACCCCAGCTGCACAAGGCGATGCAGCACATGGCCGGTGCCATCACCGCGATGCAGTTCCAGGACATGGCCTCGCAGCTGGTGGCCCACACCACCCGACGCCTGCGCAGCTGCGCAGACCGCCTGGCCAGCGAGACCATGGGGGACGACGAAGATGGCATCGCCGTGATCGAAGAGGGGCCCCTGCGGCCCAACCCCGTGACCCAGGACGAGATGGACGCTGGCAGCGTCGAACTCTTCTGACACCGCACACGGCCCACCCCGCAACTCACCCACCCGAAGCCCCCCGGAGAGAACCCCATGCACTCGATCCTTGCCGTTGACGACAGCGCTTCCATGCGCCAGATGGTCTCTTTCACGCTGAAAAACGCGGGCTTCAACGTGGTCGAGGCCGTGGATGGCCAGGACGCCTTCGAAAAGGCCAACAGCCGCGACTTCAACCTGGTGCTGACCGACCAGAACATGCCACGCATGGACGGCATCAGCCTGACCAAGAAGCTGCGCGAGAACCCCAAGTTCAAGACCACGCCGATCCTGATCCTGACCACCGAAAGCAGCGACCAGATGAAACAGGCCGGCCGCGCCGCAGGTGCCACGGGCTGGCTGGTAAAGCCCTTCGATCCCGCCAAGCTGGTGGAAGTGATCGGCAAGGTCATCCGCTGACCCGGTCGCATCGGCAAACAACGCAGCAGGAGCCGCAAGATGGGTGAAACAACAAACGACGGTGGGCATCTGTCCGCCGGCATCGACCTCAGCCAGTTCTACCAGGTGTTCTTTGAAGAAGCCGGCGAGAACCTGGAAACGATGGAGCAGATGCTCCTGAACCTGGACATCGACAACGCCGACGACGAAGAGCTCAACGCCATCTTCCGCTGCGCCCATTCGGTCAAGGGCGGTGCGGCGACCTTCGGTTTTTCAGACGTGGCCGAACTCACGCACCAGATGGAGACGCTGCTGGACAAGCTGCGCCGCCATGAACTGGCGCCCACGGCGCCCATGGTGGACGTGCTGCTGAGCTCGGGCGATGCGCTGAAAGCCCAGCTGGCACGGCACCAGGGCAACGGCGGCGGCGCGGTGGACACGACCGAGCTGCTGACCGCCATCCGCGCGCTGGTGGCCGGTGGCGGCGCACCGGCACCGGCCAAGCCTGCGCCCGCGCCAGCTGCCAGCCCCCAGGCTGCTGTTACAGCGCCCGCTGAATCCACCGGCGTCCGCGCGCTGGAGCTGACCGTCGGCCCCTTGCCCGATGTCAGCGCGGCCGACAACCTGGTGGACCTGTTCAAGGAAATCACCAACCTGGGCACCATCGAGCCACTGGATGCCGGCCGTGATGCCGACGGCGTGCGTCGCTTCAAGGTCATCACCACTTCGACCGACAACGACCTCATCGACCTGTTCGGTTTTCACGTCGCCCGCGAACACATCCGCCTGGCGCCGCTGAGCGCCGGCTACGGCTTTCACCAGGGTGCACCGGGTGCACCCGAAGAAGTGGCCGTCGACGCAAGCTATGGCTTCTTCGACAACGCGCCCGGCGCGCCGACTGATGGCCTGCCCGTGCCCACGCATGGCGCCGTTGCCGCCGACGCGCCACCTGCGGCCCCCAAGGCCGCGGCACTGGCCGCACGCCCGGAAAAGGCCGCCGCTGCGGCCGAGTCCAGCACGCTGCGGGTGTCGGTGGACAAGGTCGACCAACTCATCAACCTGGTGGGCGAACTGGTCATCACCCAGGCCATGCTGGCGCAGAACAGCAAGGACGTGGACACCGCCTTGCAACAGAAGCTGGCCAGTGGCCTGGCCGACCTGGAGCGCAACACACGCGACCTGCAGGAAGCCGTGATGGGCATCCGCATGATCCCGATGTCGCTGGTCTTCAACCGCTTCCCGCGCATGCTGCGCGACCTGGCCGGCAAGCTGGGCAAGAAGGTGGAACTGGTTCAGGTGGGCGAAGCCACCGAGCTGGACAAGGGCCTGGTGGAAAAGATCACCGACCCGCTGACCCACCTGGTGCGCAACAGCTGCGACCACGGCATCGAAATGCCCGCCGAGCGCCTGGCCAATGGCAAGTCGGAAAGCGGCACCATCACGCTCATTGCCAGCCACCAGGGTGGCAGCATCGTCATCGAGGTGCGCGACGACGGCAAGGGCCTGAACCGCGGCAAGCTGCTGAACAAGGCCCGCGAACGCGGCCTGGACGTGTCGGACGCGATGAGCGACTCCGAGGTCTACAGTCTCATCTTCGCACCCGGCTTTTCCACCGCCGACCAGGTGACCGACGTGTCGGGCCGCGGTGTGGGCATGGACGTGGTGAAGAAGAACATCACCGCGCTGGGCGGCACGGTGGAAATCGACAGCGCCGAAGGCTACGGCATGACCGTGCGTGTGCGCCTGCCGCTGACCTTGGCCATCATGGACGGCATGAGCGTGGGCGTGGGCGACGAGTGCTACATCCTGCCGCTGTCCAGCGTCATCGAGTCCTTCCAGGTGCAGCCCGGCATGATCAAGACCATCGGCGGCAGCGGCCGCGTGGTGGAAGTGCGAAACGAGTACATGCCGGTGATCGACCTGGAGCGTGTCTTCAACGTGCCGCGCTTCGACTTCGAACACGTCAGCAACATCATGGTCGTCGTCGAAGCCGAAGGGGGCCGCGTGGCCATGCTGGTGGACGAGCTGCTGGGCCAGCAGCAGGTGGTGGTGAAGAACCTGGAGAGCAACTACCGCAGGGTGGACGACGTCTCGGGCGCCACGATCATGGGCGATGGCCGTGTGGCCCTGATCCTGGACGTGGGTTCGCTCATCCGCCGGTCACGGCATTGAGCCGTGCGCCAGCCCCCTGAACCTGGACCCGGGAACTGATGCCATGAACAACATCCTGTCAATGATGCGCGGCTTTTCCATCCGCACCCGCATGCATGGCGCCATTGCGATGGTACTGGCCATGTTTGCCGTGGTGGGTCTGGTGGGGGTTCTGGGCGGCGCCCGCATCAAGAGCCTGAACGAAAACTTCATGAAACACTCGATCCACGGGATCGAGACCATCTCCACCATCCGCCAGCACCTGGCGCGGGTGCGCACGCTGGAGAAGAACATGGTCATCGACTACGAGGACGGCGTGTTGGTGCTCAAGCACCGTGAGGCCTGGCTGGGCGAGATTGCCAAGACCAAGTCGGTGCTGTCGTCCATGCTCGAAGGAGGAAAGGACGAAGACAAGGCCATCGTCCGCGACTCGATCCAGCGCCTGGACAGCTACGTCAAGCGCAGCGAGCCCACGCTCAACAACATCCAGAACGGCGGCTACGACAACGCCCGTGTAGCCGACAAGATGCTGGCCAGGGCCAAGGAAGAGGTGTTTGCGGTCGAAGCCAATGTGGACAAGATCGCTGCGATCGTCAGCGCCGAAGCGCGCAGCACACAGGCGGACTTCAACCAGGCCATGCTGATCGTGTTGCTGGCCTTCGGCGGCACGGTGGGCCTGGTGGTGCTGGTGTTGGTGCCGCTCACGCTGCTGAACTCGCACTCCATCATCAGCCCCATCGCCTATGCCGCGCGTGTGGCCGAGGCCATTGCCGGTGGCGACCTGTCGCAGCCGATCCGCGTGCAGGGCCGTGATGAATCGGCGATGCTGCTGGCCAGTCTGCTGCGCATGCAGGACAGTCTGCGCTCGGTGGTCGGTCAGGTGCACGATTCGTCGGAAAGCATCCGCACCGCCAGCGCCGAAGTGGCCAGTGGCAACGTCGACCTCAGCCAGCGCACCGAACAGGCCGCCGGCAGCCTGCAGCAGACTGCCAGCTCGATGGAGCAACTCACCAGCAACGTGCGCCAGAGCGCCGATTCGGCACGTCAGGCCAGCCAACTGGCCAGCAGCGCGGCCGACGTCGCGCAGCGCGGTGGCAGCGTGGTGTCGCAGGTGGTCAACACCATGCACGACATCAACACCAGCAGCAAGAAGATCGCCGACATCATCGGCACCATCGACGGCATTGCCTTCCAGACCAACATCCTGGCGCTGAATGCCGCCGTGGAAGCCGCCCGAGCCGGCGAACAGGGCCGCGGTTTTGCCGTGGTGGCCAGCGAAGTGCGCAGCCTGGCGCAACGCAGCGCGGCCGCCGCCCGCGAGATCAAGACGCTGATCAGCGCCAGCGTCGAGCGCGTGGAAACGGGCACCCGGCTGGTCACCGATGCCGGCAGCACCATGAACGAAATCGTGGCCAGCGTGCAGCGCGTGAGCGACATCATTGGTCAGATCAGCGCCGCCGCCAGCGAGCAGAGCAGCGGCATCGGCCTGGTCAACACCGCCGTCTCCCAGCTGGACGGCATGACCCAGCAAAACGCCGCGCTGGTGGAACAAAGCGCCGCCGCCGCAGAAAGCCTTCTCCAGCAGGCGCAGCGGCTGTCAGGCGTGGTGGGCACCTTCCGGCTCACCGGCACCCAGGGCGCAACGGCCTGAACGCCGGGTGTGACCTGTCTCTTGACCCGCCCGACCCACTTTCCCGATTGAACCTGAAGAGAACCCCATGAACCTGCAACAACTGAAGATCGGTCCGCGTCTGGCTCTGGGCTACGGCTTTGTCGTCGCCCTGCTGGTGATGATCGTCGCAGTCTCCGTTTTCCGCCTCGAAGGCGTGGTCAGCGACAACAACCGTCTGATGCAGCTTCAGCAGCGCGCTGCTGCGGCCGACGACTGGCGGGGTCTGGTGTACCTGAACGCCAGCCGTGCGCTGGCGGTGGCCAAGAGCGGTGGCAACAAGGAATTGAACGACTTCTTTGCGCCGCAGATGCAAGTCACCAGCGACCGCATCACCAAGCTGCAGAAGGAACTGAGCGACGTGGTGGACAGCGACCAGGGCAAGGCCCTGCTGGCCACCATCGGCTCGCGGCGCCAGATCTACGTGGACGCACGCAACGAGGTGCTGGCGCAGCTGAAGGCCGGTGATGCTGCACAGGCACAAGCGCTGCTGGCCAGCAAGATGATGCCCGCCTCCGAGGCCTACGTGGGCGCGATCGACGCCATGGCCAGCTACCAACAAGGCCAGGTCCGTGCAGTCAGCGAAACCGTGGGCAAAGACGTTCAACGCGCCGAAGTCATCATCATCGTCAGCGGCCTGCTGGCCGTCGGCCTGGCCATCGTCGCGGCCTGGCGCATCACCCAATCGGTGGTGCAACCGCTGCGCCAGGGCATCGCGGCCACGCAGCGCATAGCCGGTGGTGACCTGACCCAGCCCGTTGCCGTCGACGGCCGAGACGAGGTGGCGGACATGCTGCGCTCGCTGGGTCACATGCAGGACACGCTGGCGCAGACCGTGGCCCGTGTGCGCAGCAGCAGCGAATCGATCGGCACTGCCAGCGTGCAGATCGCCAGCGGCAACCTCGACCTGTCCACGCGCACCGAACAGACCGCGTCCAACCTGCAGCAGGCCGCCAGCAGCCTGGAAGAAATCACCGGCACCGTGGGCCAGACGGCCGACAGCGCACGCACGGCCAACCAGCTGGCATCGTCGGCATCGACGTCTGCACAACGCGGCGGCGAGGTGGTGGCCCAGGTCGTGTCCACCATGCAGGACATCAACACCAGCAGCAAGAAGATTGCCGACATCATCGGCACCATCGACGGCATCGCCTTCCAGACCAACATCCTGGCGCTGAATGCCGCCGTGGAGGCGGCCCGGGCCGGCGAACAGGGCCGCGGCTTCGCCGTGGTGGCCAGTGAAGTGCGCAGCCTGGCGCAGCGCAGTGCCGAAGCGGCGCGCGAGATCAAGTCGCTCATCGGCGCCAGCGTGGAACGTGTGGACGCCGGCACCCGCCTGGTGGCCGATGCCGGCAGCACCATGGACGAGATCGTGGCCAACGTGCAGCGCGTGAGCGACATCATTGGCGAAATCACCGCGGCCACCAGCGAACAGAGTGCCGGCATCGGCCAGGTCAGCGGTGCCGTCAATGACCTGGACCGCATGACACAGCAGAACGCCGCACTGGTGGAAGAGTCGGCCGCTGCTGCACAGAGCCTGAAGGACCAGGCGCAGCGCCTGAACACCATCGTGGCCACCTTCCAGCTGCCCGGCATGAACACCCTGGGCGACAGCTTCCCAGCGCCTGCGCCGCACAGCAGGCCAATGGCCAGCACGGTGTCGCGCCCGGCCCCCGGGCGGCCGGCGGCTGCGGCCCCCAAGGTGCTGGCCAAGGCGGTGATCGCCAGCGCCAGCCGCACGCTGCCCGCGGCATCCACAGCCCACCCCGCCGCCCGAAGCGCCGCCCCGGCACGCCCCGCAGCCCACGTTGCGCCGGCTGCACCCAAGCCCGCAGCCGCCACCAGCAGCAACACGGCCGATGACGCCGACTGGGAAACCTTCTGAATCCCGGCCCGGCCGCTACAGAAGCTGCGCCCGCCGCCGATAAACCGCCATCACCCTCTCACGCATCCAAGGAAATCCCATGGAGATGATCGCCGAAGCCACCCAGGTGGCCCGCCACGAAGCCGCCCGCGCCGTTGCCGCGGGCGCCGCAAGCAGTGCGGCCAGCCGCACCGCACAGGGCGGAGAATTCCTGACCTTCAGGTTGGGCGCCGAGGAGTACGGCATCGACATCCTGCGTGTGCAGGAGATCCGTTCCTACGAACAACCCACACGCATCGCCAACGCACCCGCCTTCATCAAGGGCGTGGTCAACCTGCGCGGTGTGATCGTGCCCATCATCGACCTGCGCCTGAAGCTGGGTTGCGAGACGGCCGAGTACAACACTTTCACCGTGGTGGTGGTGCTCAATGTGCGGGGCCGTGTGGTGGGTGCGGTGGTCGATTCGGTGTCCGACGTGCTGGAACTGGGCAAGGACCACATCAAGCCCGCGCCCGAGCTCAACTCTTCGATCGACGCCAACTTCATCACCGGCATCGGCACCATCAAAAGCGGCCAGGGCGACAGCGAGACCGAACGCATGCTGATCCTGATGGACATCGAAGGTCTGATGAGCAGCGCCGACATGGGTTTGATCAACCCTTGATCAACGACTGTTCAACGCTTGATCGACACCAGTCGCAGGTGCGCCCTGCACCCAACAAGGAATGAGCCCGCCCGTGCGGGCTTTTTTGTGCCTGCCGTGCACAGAAAAAGAGCCACACCCGCACCGTGTGCACCTGAAGAAGCCGTGGCGGCGGCCGATATCCCCGACAGTGACCCCGAGATGTTGCGGGTCACACGCCTCAATGCCCGCCACACCCCACAACGGAGACAACCATGAACCCGAACCTGAAACTCAAGAGCTTTGCCACGCTGGCCCTGTCGCTGGCCCTGTCGCTGGCCCTGTCAGCCCCGGCCCTGGCCAGCCAAGACGCGAACAAGGACGATGCCCTGGCCATGGTCAAGAAGGGCGTGGCCTTCATCAAGGCCAACGGCGTTGACAAGGGCTATGCCGAAGTCAGCAACAAGAGCGGCCAGTTCATCGACCGCGACCTCTACCTCGTGGTCTACGGCCTGGACGGCAAGTGCCTGGCGCATGGCGCCAACCCCAAGCAGATCGGCCGCGACCTCATCGACCTGACCGACGTGGACGGCAAGTACTTCGTGAAAGAACGTGTGTCCATGACCAAGTCCAAGCCCACCGGCTTCTGGCAGGAATACAAGTTCACCAACCCCGTGAGCAAGAAGATCGAACCCAAGGTCATGTACTGCGAAAAGCTGGGTGACACAGCCGTCTGCGGCGGCGTCTACCAGTAAACCACGGCCTCTGGCGGCGCGGCAACCGCTGCACGCCCGCCACCGCGTGATGTCAGAAGGATCCGCATGAAGATCGGTACGAAGCTCATCGCCGCCCCGCTGTTCACGGCCGTCGTGGCCCTGGTCAGCGGCACGCTGTACGCTGTGTTCTCGCAGCACGAAGCGGCAAGTGCCCAGGCCACCAGTCTGGCGAACCTGGACCAGTTCAAGACGCTGGCCCAGGTGCAGGATCAGGTGTCGCGTGTGCACGCCGATGTCTTTCGCACGCTGACCATCATCAGCTCGATGGACGAGGCCAAGGTCAAGGCCTTTCGTGCCGATCTGAGCAGCCAGCTCCAAGGTGTGCAGCGCGTGGTGCAGGGCCTGCCCGAGCAGTCGGCCGGCGACGCGCAGATCACGCAGCATGTGGCCACGGCCGTGCCGCTGATTCAGCACTACGGGGCCCGCGCCGACCAGGCCATCGATCTGAGCGGCATGGACCCCAACGTCGGCGTCGGCGCCATGCGCGGCGCCGAAGAACACCACAAGGCCTTGAACCTGGCCTTGCACGCCATCGCGTCGCGCAATGAGGTGCTGCAGGGCGAACGTGCCAGCGCCGCCCGGGCTCATGGCCAGACCATCGCTGCGGCCCTGGCCCTGCTGATGGTCTTGGGCACCGGCGCCGCACTCTTGATGGCCTGGCGTGTGCAGCGCCGCGTCACGAGCGAACTGGCTCGGGCCGTGAAGCTGTCTGAAGCCGTGTCCGGAGGCGATCTGGGCATCAGCGCCCACAGCGAAGCCAGAGACGAGATTGGCGACCTGGTGCGCGCACTGGGTCGCATGGTGCAGGGCCTGCGCGAGTCGATGCAGACTGTTCGCCAGGCCACCGACCAGATCGGCACCGCGGCGGCCGAAATCGCCACCGGCAACACCGACCTGAGCCAACGCACCGAACAGGCTGCCGCGTCGTTGCAGCAGACCGCCGGTTCGATGGAAACCTTGACCGGCACCGTGCGCCAGACCGCCGATTCGGCACGCACCGCCAACCAGCTGGCCGCATCGGCCAGCACCGTGGCGCAACGGGGTGGCTCCGTGGTGGCGCAGGTGGTCACTACCATGAACGAGATCAACAGCTCGTCCAAGCGCATCGCCGACATCATCGGCACCATCGACAGCATCGCCTTCCAGACGAACATCCTGGCCCTGAACGCGGCGGTAGAAGCGGCCCGCGCCGGCGAGCAAGGCCGCGGCTTTGCCGTGGTGGCTGCCGAGGTGCGCAGCCTGGCCCAGCGCAGCGCCGGGGCCGCCCGCGAGATCAAGACCTTGATCGGCACCAGCGTCGAAAAGGTCGAGGCCGGCGCCCGCCTGGTGCAGGACGCAGGCAGCACGATGGGCGAGATCGTGGCCAGCGTGCAGCGCGTGACCGACATCATCGGCGAGATCACCGCTGCCGCTGCCGAGCAGAGCAGCGGCATCAGCACCGTCAACGGCGCCGTCACCCAGCTCGACCAGATGACACAACAAAACGCGGCGCTGGTCGAAGAATCGGCCGCCGCCGCCGAGAGCCTGAAGGACCAGGCCCAGCGCCTGGCCGAGGTGGTGGGCCGATTCCAGCTGGGCCATGGCATCCAGGTTGCGGGCTACACCGCGCCCGCTGCGGCCGCACGGCCGGCGGCGCCCCGGCCCGCAGCCGCCGCGCCAAGCCCGACCACCCGGGCAAGCGCCCCGGCGCCGCGCCGGCCCGCCGCCATATCGGTGGCACCGATCATGGTGGCATCGGCTGCGGCGGTGGCGGTTGCTGCCAGCGGCGAATCGTCCGACTGGGAAAGCTTCTGAGCCCCGACGCCCATCCTGAAGCGCCCCGCCCTGACCCCCCTGACCCGCCCGGACCCGACATGAACACTCCCATGCAATGGATGCGACGCTTCTCGATCCGGCTGCGCATGCAAGGCGCCATCGTGCTGGTGCTGGGGCTGTTTGCCCTGGTGGGCGCGGCCGGATTGCTGGGCGGCCAACACCTGGCCAGCCTGAACGCCGACTTCATGCAGCAGACCGTGCGGGATCTGCACACCGTGGCGGATCTGCGCGGCGTTCTGGGCAACGTGCGGCGCCACGAAAAAGACATGGTGATCCAGTACGAGGACACCGCCGCGGTGATCAAGCTGCGCGAGGCCTGGAACGGCGATGTCAAGCTGGCCCAGGCCGGCCTGGCCAAGCTGCTGGACGGCGCGGGCGCTGACAACGCCGCACTCGCCCAGGAAACGATCAAGGCGCTAGACACCTACACGGGCAACGCCGTCAAGGTGCTGGACCAGGTCCAGAACAACGCCTATGACAACGCCCGCGTGGCCGACAAGATGCTGGCCCGGGCCAAAACGCATATCCACGCGGTCGAGAACAATCTGGCCACCATCGAGCGGGCCATCGACACCCAGGCCGCTGCCACCCAGGCCAGATTCGAGGCCGCGATGCGGCTGACGATGTGGGCCTTTGTGGGCGTGCTGACGCTGGTGATGGTGCTGGTGGTGCCGCTGACGCTGATGAACTCGGCCTCGATCATCGGCCCGATGACCCAGGCCCGCGATCTGGCGATGGCGATTGCCCACGGCCAGCTCGGCCAGACGGTAAACGCCGACGGCCGCGACGAAGCCGCCGACCTGCTGCGTGCGCTGGCCCACATGCAAACGGCGTTGGGCGGGCTGGTGGGCGAGGTGCGGCTGGCGTCCGAAAACATCCACACCGCCGCCAACGAGGTGGCCTCGGGCAACACCGACCTGAGCGGGCGCACCGAGCAAGCGGCCGGCAGCCTGCAGCAGACCGCCGGGGCGATGCAGCAACTCACGCAAAGCGTGCAGCACAGCGCCAGCGCGGCCCAGCATGCCAGCAGCCTGGCCGCGTCGGCCAGCAGCGTGGCCGAGCGCGGCGGCGCCGCGGTGGCCCAGGTCGTGGCCACGATGGACGAGATCAACGGCTCGTCGCGCCGCATCGCCGACATCGTCGGCACGATCGACAACATCGCCTTCCAGACCAACATCCTGGCGCTCAACGCCGCGGTGGAGGCGGCCCGCGCCGGCGAGCAGGGCCGTGGCTTTGCCGTGGTGGCTGCTGAGGTGCGCAGCCTGGCGCAGCGCTCGGCCGCGGCCGCACGCGAGATCAAGCGCCTGATCGCCAGCTCGGTCGAGAAAGTCGACGCCGGCAGCCGGCAGGTGCGCGACGCCGGCCGGACCATGGCCGACATCGTGACCAGCGTGCAACGGGTGACCGACACCATCCAGGGCATCACCAGCGCCGCCGGCGAGCAAAGCCAGGGCATCGGCTCGGTCAACCAGGCCGTCAATGCGCTGGACCAGATGACCCAGCAAAACGCCGCACTGGTCGAGCAAAGCGCGGCGGCCGCCGAAAGCCTGAAAGACCAGGCCGGCCGCCTGAGCGCTGTGGTCGCGCGGTTCCAGGTGGCCAACACGGCAAACGCGCTGGCTGGCACCTGAGCCGCACCGACTGGCAGAACAACGATCACTGACCCTCAACCCCCGCCGACCCTGGCCGGCCCCTCACCCCAGACTGGAGCTTCGAACATGACCCCGCAAAAAAACCCCCGATCACTCGCCACCCGCACGCTGCTGGCCTGCGCCGTTGCCGGCACTTTGCTGCTGGCCGCCGCGCCCGCCAGCGCCAAGGAGGGCAACGCCGGCAAGGACGACGCGGTGGCCGCCGTCAAGAAGGGCGTGGCCTTCATCAAGAGCAACGGCCGTGACAAGGGCTATGCCGAGATCAGCAACAAGCAAGGCGCGTTCATCGACCGCGACCTCTACCTGGTGGTCTACGGCCTGGACGGCACGGTACGCGCCCACGGCGCCAACGAGAAGATGGTCGGCAAGAACCTGATCGAGCTGAAGGACATGGACGGCAAGGCCTTTGTCAAGGAGCGGGTCGACCTTGCGCAGAGCAAGGGAGTGTTCTGGCAGGACTACAAGTTCACCAACCCGGTGAGCAAGAAGATCGAGCCCAAGTCGATGTACTGCGAAAAGCTCGACGACGCCGTGGTCTGCGGCGGCATCTACAAGTAAGCAACACCCCGCCAGCCGGCGGGCACTGTCACCGGAGACTGTCTTGAAACTCGGCACCAAACTGCTGCTGGCCCCGCTGCTGACCGGCCTGATCGCGCTGGCCGGTGGCGGCATCAACGCCTGGCTGGC
>JBBRCN010000029.1:0-48568 GCA_038204775.1 Burkholderiales bacterium
AGGGCCCTTGTCATTGCACCGGACTGGCCCCACGTTCAGGACTGGCTCGTTACCTGGGAGGCCTGCGATGTTGAAACGACTGGCGCTGTTGTGGACCGTGGTTCGAGGCGACGCGCGCCTGCTGTGGCTGGCGCTGAAGCATCCGCTGGCCCCCGGCTGGTTGAAGCCTGCGGTGGCGCTGATGGTGCTTTATGTGCTGTCGCCCGTGGACCTGATCCCCGACTTCGTGCCGTTCCTGGGTGTGATGGACGACATCGTGATGGTGCCGCTGGCGATCCGCTTCATCCTGAAGCGACTGCCTGCCCCGCTGCGCGCCGACATCGAAGGGCGCGTGGTCGGTTGACGGATTCGCCTGGTCAGCGCAAGCGCTCGGCCATGATCTGGCCCAGTCCGTGCGCCAGACGCCGCGCTTCGTTGCGCAGCCGGTAGGCGTAGGTCGGCAGCCGCTGCGTCCAGGGGAATTTGCGGCTCACGCCGGGCGGCGCAACGATGGTCGAGGCGATGGTCTCGTCGTGCCCACACGGCGTGGGCGTGACCAGGCGGAACTTCAGGCCGAAACGCCAGCCCTGGTCGAAGACATGGTCGTAGGGCAGGTTCATCGGCAGCAGGCCGTCGGCATAGGCCTGCGCCGCGTGTCGGTTCATCAGGTAGGCGCTGGACCCGGTGCAGCGGCTCAGCATCACCGCCAACTGGTGTCCCGGCGACACCGTGGCATAGCTCACCGGCGTGCCCGAGTGCACGGCCGACAGCTTGGCCACGTCCCAACGCGTGGGCTGTGCCATCAGGCCCCGCAGCACGCCGGGCAGGCTGTCGTGCAGCAGCACGTCGTCCTCCAGCACCAGCGCAAAGTTGGCGTCGCTGGCCAGGAAGCGGTGCATGGCTTCGACGTGCGACAGGTAACATCCCAGCTCGCCCAGCACCGGTGTCATGCCGTGTTTGCTGCGGTAGGCGGCTTCATCCAAAGCCGCATGTTGTGCGGGTGTCAGGGCCCGTGCATCCACGGCAGCGATGCGCTGGAAGTCCAGCCCCAGGCGCTGCAGCTGCGTTGTTATGCGGGCCAGCCTTTCAGGCGCCCGGTCGAGGTTGATCACCCATGTCTGCAAACCTTCTGGTTCACGTTCTGGTTCACGTTCTGCTTCAAGTTCCGGTTCACGATCGGGCTCACCATTCATCGCGGCGATTCTGGGGCAAGGCCCTGGGCCGGAGCCCCGCTTGACGCCGCTGCTGGGCTGGGCCCTGGCGGTGGCTGCCGTGGCGGCCGGCTACGTGGGCTACGGCTGGCCTGGCGTGGTGCTGGCCATCACGGTGACGGTGTTCTGGATGCTGCTTCAGTTCAGTCGCGCGCTGCGGGTGATGAAGGCGGCGGCGCTGCGGCCGGTGGGCCAGGTGCCCAATGCGGTGATGTTGCAGTCACGCCTGAACAAGGGCATGACGCTGGCGCAGGTGCTCAAGCTCACCGGCAGCTTCGGCACCCGCTTGCATGAAGACCAGGGCGCCGACCCCGAGACCTACGCCTGGCGCGACGATGCCGGCGACGAGGTGCAGCTGGAACTGCGCGCCGGCAAGCTGGTGAGCTGGCAGTTGCGCCGGGCCGCGCCAGAAGTCAATGTAGCCGAAACGCGCTGAAGCTTCGTGCCAAGGCTTCCAAGCTGGCGCCTAAAATCGCCGATCACGCACTCCCACCCGAAGAGGAATTCCCATGTCGATGTCCGACCGCGACGGCAAGATCTGGATGGACGGCCAGCTGGTCGAATGGCGCGACGCCAAGATCCACGTGCTGAGCCACACGCTGCACTACGGCTGCGGCGCCTTCGAAGGGGTGCGGGCCTACAAGACCGACAAGGGCACGGCCATCTTCCGGCTGCAAGAACACACCGAGCGCCTGTTCAACAGCGCCAAGATCCTGCGCATGAAGATTCCGTTCACCCATGAACAGGTGGCACAAGCGCAGTGCCAGGTGGTGCGCGAAAACAAGCTGGAAAGCTGCTACCTGCGCCCGCTGACCTGGATCGGCGACCAGAAGCTGGGCGTCAGCCCCAAGGGCAACACCATCCACCTGATGGTGGCGGCCTGGTCCTGGGGTGCTTACCTGGGTGAAGAGGGGCTGAAGCGTGGCATCCGCGTCAAGATCAGCAGCTACACGCGCCATCACGTCAACATCAGCATGACGCAGGCCAAGGCGGTGAGCAACTACACCAACAGCATCCTGGCCAACATGGAAGCCACGGACGAGGGCTACGACGAGGCGCTGCTGCTGGACCCATCGGGCTTCGTCAGCGAAGGCGCGGGCGAAAACATTTTCGTCATCAAGAAGGGTGTGGTCTACACGCCGGACCTGAGTGCTGGCGCGCTCAGCGGCATCACGCGCGACACCATCTTCCACATCTGCCAGGACTTGGGCCTCAAGCTCGTGGAAAAGCGCATCACCCGCGACGAGGTCTACATCTGCGACGAGGCGTTTTTTACCGGCACGGCCGCTGAAGTGACACCCATCCGCGAGCTGGACCGCATCGAGCTGGGCAGCGGCGAATTCGCAGGAAGGCGCGGGCCCCTCACCGAAAAGATCCAGAGCGCGTTTTTCGACATCGTGAACGGCCGCAACCCCAAGTACGCCGAGTGGCTGACGCTGGTTTGAGCAAGACCATGACCACCGAACCCAAGTCCCTGGTTGAAGTGTCCGCCGCTGACCTGGTGGGCCCCGGCGTCACCTTCTGCCCCAACCCGAAGATGGCGCTGTGGAGCAACCACCCCAAGGTCTTCATCGATGTGGCCACCACGGGCGAAGGCCGCTGCCCGTATTGCGGCACCGTCTACCGGCTGAGGGCCGGCGAGAAGGCGCACGCTGCCCACTGAAGGCACGCCGCCAGTTGCGTCCGGCGGGGCAGCTGCCGGCGCGGCGTCTTTGCACGACGCCTTGCTGGTCATCGCGCGCGACGCGCTGCTGGACCACACCGAACGCGGCGACACCCGCCACGCGCTGCAACTGTTGGTGGCTTCGCTCGGCCAGGCACTGGGCCAGGATTGCCAGTTGCAGGCCTGGTCGGCCGACGGCACAGTGGCCTGGAGTGAAGGACTGGCGCTCGCGCCTGCGTTTACCAGCGTGCCCTTGCATCGGATGGGTGCGGTGCTGGGTGTGCTGCTGGTGCAGGGCAGCAGCGAAGCGGCAGACCTGCAAGTCCGTCTGCAACCGGTGTTGCCGGTGCTCAAGCAGCTGCTGCACCGTTCACGGCGGGGCCCAGCAGCCGGCGGCGGTGACCACGCTGATCTGATCCGCGCCGCACTGGCCGGCGCCGACACCTTCGTCTGGGAATGGACGCTGGAAAACGACTGGCTCAGCGACATCGGCGAAGGCCTGGCGCAGCTGGGCTACGCGGTGGCTGAGGTCGGCCACACACAGGAGGACTGGAACCGGCTGATCCACCCCGAGGACCTCGAGACCAACCACGAGGCCTACCTGCGTCACGAACGCGGTGAAACCCCAGTCTACGAACACGCTTACCGCATCCGCGCCGCCAGCGGTGAATGGCGCTGGACGCAAGAGCGCGGCCGCATCGTCGAACGAAGTGCCAGCGGCGAGCCGCTGCGCATGGTGGGCACGCAGACCGACATCACGCAGCGCCGCGAGCTGGAACGGGCACACGAAGAAGCTGCACAGGCGCAAGCCGCCAGCCGGGCCAAGACGCAGTTCCTGGCGCGCATGAGCCATGAACTTCGCACGCCGCTGAACGCGGTGCTGGGTTTTGCGCAGCTGATGGAGATCGACGCTGCTGAACCGCCACGGCCTGGCCAGCAGCGGCGCCTGAAGCTGATCCGTCAAGCCGGTGAACACCTGCTGCACATGATCAACGACATGCTCGACCTCACGCGCATCGAGTCCGGCGGCATGTCACTGAACAGCGAAGCCGTGGCCTTGCGTGAGCTGGTCGAACGGGCCATCGAACTGGTGCGCGCAACAGCCGACCAGGCGCAGGTGCAGCTGCTGTTGCAGCCCGGCGCAGAGCTCACCGTGCAGGCCGACCGCACACGGCTGCTGCAGGTGCTGCTGAACCTGCTGAGCAATGCCATCAAGTACAACCGCCCAGGCGGCCAGGTGGTGGTGCAGATCACATCCGGCGCGCCGGGTCGTGCCACGGTGTCGGTACGCGACACCGGCCTGGGCATTTCCGAAGCCGACCTGCCGCTGATCTTCGAGCCCTTCCACCGTGGCGCGCAGGCCGCCGGCGCGGTGGACGGCGCTGGCATCGGCCTGGCCGTGACCCGTGCGCTGGTGCAGCTGATGGGCGGCGAGATCCAGGCCGCCAGCGCGCCGGGTGCGGGTTCGGTCTTCAGCGTGCAGCTGCCTTTGGCGGATGAAACGCCGTGTGGACCGACCCAAGGCCAGCCACCGCCGCTGCGCTCCGGCACGTAGCTCAGTCGAGCGCTGCGGCGCGTTGCCGGGTGCATTTCAGCGCCGCCAATCTGCAGCCTGTCGCTGGACGCGCGCCCGTCGAGTGATCGCCCGCTAAGGTCACCTCCCACACAGCAGTGCCAGCCAGGCATGGGGAGTTCGGCATGCCATTCACAAAGGTGTTCGCAAGAACGGTGGGGAGTTTGTGCTTGACAGTCTGGCTGCTGGGGGCCTTTGTGCCACCCGCCGCAGCCCAGGCACGCGCTGGCATCGAGGGCCGCCTGGTCAGCGTCGATTGGCTCAAGCAGAACCTGTCACGCGACGATGTGCTGGTGCTGGACGCCTCGCCCGAGCCGGCTCACCGCAAGCAGCACATTCCCGGCGCGGTAGTGGCCGACCTCTTCACCTTCGGCCTGCGGGAAGTGCCCATCGCGCAGATGGAAAGCCGCTTGCGCGGCTGGGGCCTCAGCCCGGGGCAGCAGGTGGTCATCGTCGACCCGGGCGGCACCTACATGGCCACCAAGCTGTTCTGGGACATGCTGCACGCCGGCGTGCCGGCCGGCGACTTGTTCATCCTGGACGGTGGCATGGCCAAGTGGCTGGCCGCTGGCGGCGTGGTGACCAGCCAAGCAACCCCGCCGCGCAAGCCAGGCACGGTGCAGCTCAGCGCGCGGGTGCAGGACGTGCGGGTCAGGCTGCCTGAGTTCCTGGCCGCCACCGTTGACCCGCGGCAGAACGTCATGCTCGAAGCGCTGGAACCCGAGTACTTCTACGGCGGCGCGGCCTTTTTCAGCCGTGGCGGCCATGTGCCCAACGCCACGTTGATGCCGGCCGATGACTTCTACAACGCCGACAAGACCTTCAAGTCAGCGCAAGAGATTCAGCGCATGCTGGACCACCTGGGCATCAAACCCGAACAGCAGGTGCTGACCTACTGCGGCGGAGGCGGTGCTGCTGCCGTGCCGTTTTTTGCCCTGAAGTTCTTGCTGAACTACCCACAGGTGAAACTCTTTCAGGAATCCCAGCTGGGCTGGCTGCAGGACGGCCGCGACTTGCCCATGTGGACCTATGCCGCGCCCCACCTGACACGCGACACCGCGTGGCTGAAAGCCTGGGCCAGCCCCATGCTGAAGACGTTTGGCATGTCCCATGTCACGGCGGTGGACGTACGCCCTGCCGACAGCTTCAAGCTCGGTCACGTGCCGCTGGCGGTCAACGTGCCGCTGCAGCATCTGGCGGACCCGACACAAAGCCCCGACCGGCTGGCGGCCCTGCTGGGTGCGGCCGGACTGGACCCCACGCATGAAGCCGTGGTGTTTTCCGAAGGCGGGCTCAACGAAGGTGCCGCGTTGGCCTTCCTGATGCTGGAACGTGTGGGCCAGCACAAGGTGTCGATCTACCTCGACAGCCTGGACCGTTGGGTGGACCAGGGCCAAGTTGTCGCGCGGCCGTCGGCAACGGCCGCCGCGCCACAGGCCAAGTCCGTGCCTTACGCAGCGCACCCGCGTGCCGAACTGATGCTGTCCGGTGCAGCCAGCGCCCAAGGCGTTTTCCCAACCGTCTACGTCGCGTCCGGCGCAGAGCTGCCAGCCCGCCAGCCGCAGGGGCCGGTGATCCACGTGCCCTACTCGCAACTGCTCAACGCCGACGCCACGCCCAAGGCGGCCAAGGACATCTGGGCCGTGCTGGCCAAGGCCGGTGTGCCACGCTACGCCCGCATCGTGCTCGTCGCCGACACCCTGGGCGAAGCAGCGGTCAACTACGTCGTCTTCCGCTTGATGGGCTTTGCCGACGTGAAGGTCTGGGCGCCCTGGTAGTCCGTTCCGTCAATGAGATGACAAATGAAATTGATGCATTCGTTCGTCAGGCTAGGCACAAACCACAGCCATAGCTGCAGCTATGGCGCGGATTTGCAACGACGCATGGCGGACGAAGGCGCGATTTCATGTAAATGGTTTGGCGCAACGAACTACTAGCTTGCCGTCCGCTGCCCTTGGCCCTGGCTTCTTGGTGCGCAAAGCTCGGGGCATGCAGAGCCGCAGTGGCGCCCGCGATGGCGGTCGAAGAGGCGCGATCTTTGACCGCCACAGTGGTGTTGACTGCGGCCAGGCCGGCCCGCCCAGCGGGCGGGTTTCCATGCGGCGCCAACAACTTCCCTGAGCAAATGCCCGCGCCTTGACGGCGTCTCCTTCTCCTGTACTTCTGAATCTGGGCAGCGGCTGTAACGCCTTGGTGTCAGCGCCTGGAATTCAGCCTCTTCAGCCCATGGTGTTGAAAAATGCCATCACGCCGCCCAGCACGGCCACCACGGCAGGCACCGCGCACAGCACCGTGCTGCTCAGCATCGACTGCCGGGGCGCCTGCTGGCCCTCTCGGCCGGAGTTGGTGGCGAAACTGGATTCTTCAAAAAGGTCTTCAGCGAAGGCTTCGCTGCGCCAGATGTCCTGGGGTGCAATGCGGTTCATGGCTTCGGCCTTGTCATGCTGGGCCGCTGGGATGCGGCAAGGCTCAACTGTGCGCAGCCGAGGTATCGCCCTGGTTTCGGCGGCGCGACGGCTGTGTTTGGTTTGTTCAGCCAGCCTGGTTGCCGCAGCAACATTTGCAACCCAGCGGCACGCACATTGATGCACGGCCGATACCGTGGCTTCCCACCATGGGGGGATGGACACCGTTCTCCTTTCTGCCATGCCCTGGCCAATGGCCGGTCGATATGATCCGCAAGACCGTGCAACATCCCACCCACCCATGGCCTTGACTGTCTCTGCGCCCACCTTGCTGGTGGTCGACGACGAGCCCGAACTGCGTGGCCTGCTGGCCGAGTACTTCGGCCGCCACGGTTTTGCCGTGAGCGTGGCGCCCGATGCGGCGCAGGCGCGTGAGCAGATCGCAGGCGCCCGGCCCGACCTGGCGGTGCTGGACATCAACATGCCGGGCGAAAACGGCCTGTCGCTGGCGCGCTGGTTGCGCGAGGCACACCCGCAGGTGGCCATCGTCATGCTCACCACCGCCAGCGAAGCGGTGGACCGCATCGTGGGGCTGGAACTGGGCGCCGACGACTACGTCAGCAAACCCTATGAACTGCGTGAACTGCTGGCCCGTGTGCGCGCCGTGCTGCGCCGCTTGCGGGCGCCGGCCGGTTCGGCACCCCAGGCGGCTCAGAAACCGGGTGCTGCAGTGCCAGCAGACGCAGGACGCCGCGTGTTCTTTGGTGACCGCGTGCTCGATCTGGACCAGCGCCGCCTGTTGGCCGTTGACGGCAGCGAAATCGAGATCACTGCCGCTGAATTCGACCTGCTGGCACTGTTTGCGCGCCACCCCAACCGGCCACTCAACCGCGACCAGATCATGGAACAGGCGCACAACCGCGGCTGGGACGTTTTTGATCGCAGCATCGACCTGCGGGTGATGCGCCTGCGCCGCAAGATCGAGCGCAACCCCGACAAGCCCGAGGTGCTGAAGACCGTGCGCAACGTGGGCTATGTGTATGTGCCGCCGGGCGCTTGACGTGTGCGTGACGGGCGCCTGACGGATGCTTGACGGGTGCATGACGGCCGCACGACACCCGGCCTGCACACGGGATGAACGCACAAGCTGAGGCCGGCGCCAGCGCCGGCACGCTGCGCGCGGCGCGGCGCTTTGTCTGGTGGCTGGTGGTGCCGGTGATGGCGCTGCTGGCGGTGCTGTCGCTGCTGCAGTATGCGCAGCGCATCGAAGACGCTGAACGCGACCTGCTGCGCCAGGCCAATGAACGTGCACAGGAACTGGCCGCCATCGCCAGTCCGGCCATGGCGCATGTGCACGACCTGCGCCGCACGCTGGAATCGCGCTGGAGCGACCCGCCCGACGGTGGCCCGGATCTCATGGCGGCCCTGGGTGTGCGCACCCTGGACGGTTCGGTGGGGAGTGTGCGAGACGGCTGGTCGCTGGACGACGCGCCGCTGGCGCAGCGCCAGCGCTTCGGCCAGTTCTGGTGGGCCGCCAGCGACGGCAGCGGCCCCGACAGCCTGTGGCTGCGCCGCGCCCAGTTGTTTGTCGAAGCGGCTCGTGTGGTGCACCAGCGCGCACCAGGCTTCGAGGCCACCTGGTTTGCCGCCGGCGAAGTCAACAGCAGCTTCGGCTACCCGTGGGTGGACACGCCCCGCATGTTGTTGTCCATGGGCGTGCCCAGCCTGCAGGCGCTGGAACCGCGCCGCCAGGAAGGGGTGACACGCGCCGAAAGTGACCTGGCGCGCGACCCCCAGGACACCACCTTCTGGGGCCCGCCTTATGTGAGCCAGCTCAACGGCGAACTGGTGCAATCGCATGGCGCCATGGTGCTGGTGGACGGCCGCTACAAAGGCGAGGTGAGCCTGGACTTCCGCCTGGATGCGCTGCAGCGCATCGCCAGTGGCTGGCAAGTCGCGCCGGCCCGTGTCTGGGTGGCCGACCGTGCACTCAACGTGCTGGCCGACGGCACGCAGCCGCTGCAGGTGCCGCAGGGCAAGGGCCTGGCCGACACCCGGGTGCAGCAGCCCTTGCTGGATCGCCTGCCGCTGCAGCTGCCGCCCGAGCAGCGCGGCGCGCTGCCCGCCGCGCGCAACCTGCTGCACCACGGCGACGGTTGGGTGCTGGCCGCTGCCGGCCGCGAGGGCTCACCCTGGCTGTACGTGCACGCGGTGCCGCTGTCGGATTTGCGCGCGCAGGTGCTGCCCACGCTGGTGCCCAACGCCGTGCTGGGGCTGGCGCTGCTGGCCGTCTTTGTGGCCGGGCAGTGGCTCTTTGCGCGCTGGTTCGTCGCGCCTTCGATGGCCGTGCTGGGTTACCTGCGGGCGCTGTCCACCGACCCGGCAGCCCCTGTGCCCCAACTGGGTGAACGCTGGCAGGGCTGGGTCGATGCCGTGACCGAGACCTTCCAGGTGCAGCGCACGCTGCAGCGCCGCGAAAGGGCGCACGACATCTTCAAGTCGGCAATGGCGGACCACGCGCCGATTGCCATCATCACCATCGACGGTGACGGCCGCATCGTCGACTTCAACCCGGCGGCCGAGGGCATGTTCGGCATGCCGCAGACCCAAGCCCTGGGCCGCCAGCTGGACGAGGTCATCCTGCCGCCGTCCAAGCACGACGAGCCGCGCCGTGTGGTCAACAGCGGCGGCACCACACAGGGCCATCACGCCAGCGGGCGCGAGTTTCCGATGCAGCTGATGACCTTCCGCGTGCAGATCGACGGCGAGCCCTTCGACACCGCCTTCATCACCGACCTGTCGGCGCAGCGCGAGGCCGCATCGCAGATCGACCGCCAGCGTGACGCCCTGCGCCAGAGCGAAAAGCTCAGCGCCATGGGCACGCTGCTGGCCGGGGTGGCACACGAACTCAACAACCCGCTGGCCATCGTGATGGGACGCGCCAGCCTGCTGGAAGAAAAGTCCGAAGGCAGCGGTCTGGAGGACGACGCGCGCCGCATCCGCGAGGCGGCCGAACGCTGCGGCCGCATCGTGCGCACTTTCCTGAACATGGCGCGCCAGAAGCCACCTTCGCGCAGCCCGGTGCGGCTGAACGACACCGTGCGCGCGGCAGCCGACATGCTGGGCTACACGTTGCGCAGCCACGGCGTGCAGGCTGAACTGGCGCTGGCCGAAGGCATGCCCGAGGTGCAGGCCGACGCCGACCAGCTGGGCCAGGTGGTGCTCAACCTGATGGTCAACGCGCAGCAGGCCATGGACAGCACCAGCGGCATGCGGGTGCTGTCCTTGACCACGGGTGTCGAGGCCCAGCGGCCCGGCCCCGGCTCGCGCGAGCCGCGGGTGTGGCTGCGTGTGGCCGACACCGGACCCGGTGTGCCGCACGACGTCCGCGAACGCCTCTTCGAGCCTTTTTTCACCACCAAGGACGCGGGCTTCGGCACGGGCCTGGGCCTGTCGGTTTCCCGCTCCATCGTGCGCGAGCACGGCGGCGAGCTGATCCTGGAAGCCAGCGTACCCGGCGCTGAAGCGGGTCCAGGCGCTTCATTCCGCCTGAGTCTGCCCATCAGTGGCGAAGCCAGCCCCGGCAGCGTGCCCGTAGTGCTGGACACCAGCAGCGGCGAATTGCACTCGCGTGTGCTGGTGGTCGACGACGAAGCCGAAATCGCCGACCTCATGCGCGCCGTGCTCGAGGGCGGGGGCTTTGACGTCGCCACCGCCGAGTCCGGTGCCGTGGCGCTGGAACTGCTGGCCGAAGCGCGCTTCGATGTCATCGTCAGCGACGTGCGCATGCCCGACCTGGACGGCGCCGCGCTGTGGCGCGCGGTGTGCATCAAGCAGCCGCACCTGGCGCGCCGCATGCTGTTTGTCACTGGCGACACGCTGTCGCAACAGGCGCGCCAGGTGCTGGAAGAGTCGGGTTGCGCCAGCCTGGACAAACCCTTTGCCAAGGGCGACCTGCTGGCGGCCGTGCGCGAAACGCTGGAACGCTGATCAGAACAGGTGTCCGACGTTGAACAGCGTCAGCAGGCCCAGCACCCCGAAGATGAACGCCGCAATGCCGTGCACCAGCTTCATCGACACCTTGCGCGCGATGGCGTCACCCAGAAACACGGCCGGCACGTTGGCCAGCATCAGGCCCAGCGTGGAGCCGGCGACCACGGCAATCAAGTCGGGGTAGCGCGCTGCCAGTGCCACCGTGGCGATCTGCGTCTTGTCGCCCATCTCGGCCAGAAAGAAGGCCACCACCGTGGTGCCGAAGACACCCAGCCGCAGGCGGCCGTGGACGGCGGTGTCGTCCAGTTTGTCGGGCACCAGCATCCACGCCGCCATGGCGATGAACGACAGGCCGATGACCCAGCGCAGCACGTCCGGCCCCAAGGCCTGCGCCACCCAGCCGCCCACGGCGCCGGCCAGGGCGTGGTTGGCCAGCGTGGCCACCAGGATGCCCAGGATGATGGGCGCGGGGCGTTTGAACCGTGCCGCCAGCAGCATGGCCAGCAACTGCGTCTTGTCGCCCATTTCGCCAAGGGCAACGACGCCGGTCGATATCAGGAAGGCTTCCAATGCAACTCCACAAGGCCGGCTGAACACAGAGACCACGCAGCCGTCCCCGGCCCGTTGGCGGAAAGCTGTGCGGTCAAAGGTCTTGCCAGGCGGGTGGCTGCCTGCGCCATGGCCGGGACAAGTGTCGAGGCCAAGTGTGTTGACGCGGGCCCCAGCCTGCGAAGGCCGGGCGGCTACTCCCCAATGACGAGGGTACGGGTGGAAGTATAGGTGCCGCTTACACGGCGAACGGCGCCTGCTTGAGGAAGGCCGCCGCCGGCCCCAGCGTGAAGAGGTTGGGCGACTGGCTGGCCGGCATGCGGCTGCGCACCTGGGCGTGCAGCTGGGTGTAGTTGCCGCTGAACTTGCCCTTGTTCCAGACGGCCAGCAGTTCGCCGGTGAAAGCGCCGTTGTTGTCGCCGTCCATTGAAAACTGGTTGTCCTGGCAGCCCGAGATCAACAGCACCGATGGCTTGAAACGGCCGACCAGCACGGTGGCCTGTGCGGCAGGTCCGGTGAGCGCCACCTGGGCCGCCTGGGCCACCTGGGCCAGTGCGGCGTCAGGGTCCTGCTGCGCACGGCTGCGCTCAGCGGCGGCGGCTTTTGCCACATCGGCTTGCAGCCGGTCGTACATGGCCTGGTGCGCGGCGTAGACCTTGGCGCCGATGGCATCGGGCATCAGCCGCCGGCGTTGGCCGGCGGGCACGGGAGGTGGCTTGCGCGCACGGGTGACGGTTCCGCTGTGGCAGCTGTCGCTGAGCACCAGCACACGCACGCCGGCGGCAAAGCGGCTGAGTTCGAAGTACAGCTCGTCGTCGATCAGCTGGCCGTCGAACAGGCACCAGGTTTCGTCCTTGCGGTCGGCTTCGTCGCGGTTGGTGTCGGGCACCTGGCCGCCGTGGCCGGAAAAGGTCATAAAAAACAGGTCACCCGATTTCAGTGCCTTGGCCCCTGCGCGCAAAGCGGCCAGCACGGCCGTGCGCGTGGCCTTTTTTGTCAGCAGCGTCGTGCTCTTCATGCCCTGCTTCTTGGCGATGGCGGCCATGTCCTTGGCGTCGAACTCGCAGGCCGCCAGCGGGCCGTCCCAGCCTTCGTAGGCTGCGGGGCTGACCGTGTTCAGGCCCAGGTGCAGCGATAGCGCCTTGGCTTTCTTGGCAGTGGCCATGTGCTTGTCTCCTGTGGGTGTTGTGATGGCCGCATGCGGCGCCCGACGATCATGGAACGAATATCCGCTGGCCGCCAACCCCAAGTTTCGTGGCCCGACCGTGGGCGCCGGGCGCGCCTCGGGCAGACTGCGGGTCCTGGTCCTCTCCGCACGCCCGACAGCGTGCCGCACTCGATGAACAGCCGCCACACCCCGCCGACCTTCGAACTGCAAGCGCTGCCGGCCTACCGCGCGTACCCGGCGGCCGAAATGCAGCAGCGCGCGATCGACTTTCACGGCGACATCGCACGCCGCCGCAGCGTGCGCGACTTCGACAGCCGTGACGTGCCGCGCGGCGTGATCGAACAGGCCCTGCTGGCCGCCGGCACCGCGCCTTCGGGCGCCAACCAGCAGCCCTGGTTCTTCAGCGTCATCACCGACCCCGCACGAAAGCGGCGCATCCGGGAGGCAGCGGAAGCCGAAGAGCGCGAGTTCTACAGCGGCCGGGCGCCGCAAGAGTGGTTGGACGCGCTGTCGCCCCTGGGCACCGATCCCGACAAGCCTTTCCTGGAAGAGGCGCCGCTGCTGATCGCCATCTTTGCGCAGAAGTACGGCGTGCGGCCCGACGGCACGCGCTTCAGCCACTACTACGTGCCCGAGTCGGTGGGCATCGCCACCGGCTTCCTCATCGCCGCGCTGCACCACGCCGGCCTGGCGACCCTGACGCACACACCCAGCCCGATGGGCTTTCTGACTGACATCTGCGGCCGGCCGGGGCAGGAAAAGCCCGTCATCCTGCTGGTCGTGGGCTACCCCAAGCCGGGCTGTCAGGTGCCTGTGCACGGCGGCGTCAAGAAGCCGCTGGCGCAGATTGCGCAGTGGCTGGACGCGGAATGAGCGGCGCTTCCTTGGTGATCCTGTCGGCCTGAATCCCCTGGGGCAGAAAAAAAGGGCAGGTGCCGCAGCACCTGCCCTCTTTGCTTGAAACGGAAGAATTACTTCTTCATTTCGTCCTTCTTCATTTCGTCTTTCTTCATTTCCTTCTTCTCAACCTTCTTCTCGGCCTTCTTCATGTCGGCCTTGGCGGCGCTGGCAGCCGGCTTGGCGGCTTCGGCCTTGGCCGGGGCGGCGCCGGCGTGGGAAGCGGCTTGTGCACCGGTAACGGCGAAGGTGGCCAGGATCAGGGCGGTCAGGGTCTTGTTCATGTCGATCTTTCTCGGTCTATTGGATGTTGGCGCTCTGCCCGGTACCCCCAAACGCCCGGGTTAACCCCAGGTCTCAGGCAGCTGCCGAGCGGCCGGTGTTGGACTCTTGTCTGTACGGAAGCCAACACCTGGCATGTGGTCAACGCGCCGCCCGACGAACGGTTGACGCGGTATGCATCCATCTGTGCAAGGGTGACGTATCGCTGGCAGCTACCATCGCCGCCACCTTGAAAATACCTGCACCCACTGTCTCTTTGCGTTGGCCCTGGCGGCCTGTCCGGGTCGCTCGGCCGACCCGCCTGATCTTTGGATTGAGCTTCATCCTGCTCTTGAGCCTGCACACCCAGGCCCAGGCCGCGCCCTACACCCCCAGCGCAGACACTCAGGTGCTTGAACGGGTGCCGGCCCGGGCCAGCGACCCGGCAGCCCGCGAGATGCAGGCGCTGCGCCAGGCCTGGCGCGCTCAGCCGCAAGACCTGCAGGCCGCCACGCGGCTGGCCTGGCGCTACCAGGCCGAGGTGGCGGCCACCGGCGACCCGCGTTACATGGGATATATCCAGGCGGCGCTTCAGCCCTGGTGGGTACTGCCCGATGCACCGCCTGACGTGCGGGTGCTGCGGGCCGTGGTGCTGCAGTTCGACCACCAATTCGATCCCGCGCTGGTCGACTTGAAAGCGGTGCTCGATGTGCAGCCTGCAAATGTCACCGCCCTGGCCTGGCAGCTGGCCATCCAGATGGTGCGCGCCGACTACCCCGCGGCACGCGCCAGCTGCACCCGCCTGCAGCCACTGGTGTCGCCACTGGTGGCCGCCGCCTGCCAGGCGCAGGTGGACGCCATTACCGGCCGCGCCGACACGGCCGCGGCCGCCTTGCGAACGGCGCTGCAGCGCGAAACCGGCGCCGACCCTGCCGAGCGCCTGTGGAGCCTGACGCGCCTGGCCGAAATCGAAACCCACCGCAGCGACCGGGCTGCGGCGCAAGCTGCTTTTGACGAGGCGCTGGCCTTGGGCATCGATGACGTCTACCTGCAAGCCGCCCATGCCGACTTCCTGCTCGACCAGGGCCGTGCCGCCGAGGTCGTGGCGCGCCTGAAAGACCGTGCACGCGCCGACGTGCTGCTGCTGCGCCTGGCCCTGGCCGCCAAGGCCGCTGGCGACCCGCTGTCGGCGGCAAGCACACGCGAGCTGCAGGCCCGTTTTGATGCGGCGCGCTTGCGTGGCGACAACAGCCACCGCAAGGAAGAGTCGCGCCACGCCTTGGTGCTGCGTGGTGACCTGCCGCTGGCGCTGAAGCTGGCCAGCGAAAACTGGGCCCAGCAAAAGGAACCGGCCGACGCGCGCGTGCTGCTGGAAGCTGCGCTGGCCGCTCGCGACCGCGGCGCTGCCCAGCCCGTGCTTCAGTGGCTGACCGACAGCGGTTTTGCCAGCGTCACGTTGCAAGACCTGGCCCGCCGCGTCAGGGCGCTGCCATGACTTTCAACTTCAACGTTTCATGGACTTGGCGCGCGTGTGCGCTGGTGGTCGCGTGGCTGCTGGGCCTGGTGGCGACCAGCGCCTGGGCCCACAAGCCGTCGGACAGTTACCTCACGATCAACACCGAAACCGCGACCGCCGGCCAGCCCATCAGCGGCCAATGGGACATCGCGCTGCGCGACCTGGACTTCGCCATCGGCCTGGACGCCGACGGCGACGGTGCCATCACCTGGGGCGAGCTGCGCGCGCGCCACGCCGAGATTGCGGCCTACGCCTCAGCGCGTTTGCTGGTGCGCGCCGACGGCAAGCCCTGCAGCCTGCAAGTGGGCGCGCAGCAGGTGGACAGCCACACCGACGGCGCCTACACGGTGCTGCCGCTGCAACTGGCCTGTGCCCAGCCCGCGGTTGCCGCCATCGAGCTGGAGTACCGGCTGTTTGCCGACATCGACCCGCAGCACCGCGGCCTGCTGAACCTGCGCACGGCCCAAGGCACACGCACCGCGGTGCTGGGCCCTCAGGCCAGCGTGCAGCAGTTTTTACTGTCCGCGCCCGAGGCGGGTTCGACCTGGCGCGCATTTGCGGACTACGTGCGCGAAGGTGTCTGGCACATCTGGATCGGCTTTGACCACATCCTCTTCCTGCTGTCCTTGCTGCTGCCGGCGGTGGGATTTTTTGTCGGCCGTCGCTGGCAGCCGGCGGACAGTTTTGGCCAGGCCGCCTGGGAGGTGCTGCGGGTGGTCACCGCCTTCACCGTGGCGCACTCGATCACGCTGACCATGGCCACGCTGGGCTGGGTGTCGCTGCCTTCGCGGATGGTGGAATCGGCCATCGCCGCGTCGGTGGTGCTGGCGGCGCTGAACAACGTCTGGCCGCTGTTCCATGGCCGGCGCTGGTGGGTGGCTTTTGTCTTTGGCCTTATCCACGGCTTCGGTTTTGCCAGTGTGCTGGCCGACCTGGGCCTGCCGCAAGGCGTGCTGGCGCTGGCGCTGCTGGGTTTCAACGTGGGCGTTGAACTGGGGCAACTGGCCATCGTGGCGGTGTTCCTGCCCTTGGCCTATGCGCTGCGCCGCACACTGTTTTACCGGCGTGGCGTGCTGGTGGGCGGCTCCTTGCTCATCGCGCTGCTGGCGGCAGTGTGGCTGGCCGAAAGGGCCCTGGACCTGTCCTTGATGCCTTTCTGACGGACCCGGTCCGGCCCGTAACGGCCGCATAACGGACGTTTTCCTACAACTGCGCCATGGCATCCCGATTGATACCGATCGGGTGCCACCTTCAGCGTGCAGATGAACAGGGGAGTCCACCACATGTTTGCCAATCAGAACCAGCGCCGTGACTTTGCCGACACCCGTGACAGCGGTCCAGAGTCGGTGCTCACATATGCGGGCATGAGCCGATCGGATGGGGTTGATGCCGGCGAGCAACTGGCCATGGCCGATGCCGCCGACAGCCACCTGCTGCGCCTGGTGATGTGCGTGGCCACCGCCACGCTGGTGCTGGCGCTGGTCAGCAGCCTGGCCTGAGGGTTTGCATGCCTTATGGCCCTCAACCCCTTTGGCCCTCAACCCTTGCGGCCCTCAACCCTTTTGGCCCTCAACGCTTGGGGCCTTCAACCCTTCGGGCCCTCAACCCTTCGGGCCGGCCGCCTTGCTGCCCGGCCGACTGGGCTCGCTGAAGAAGGCCGGTACTTTCATCAGCGCGGCTTCGGGTCCAGCCCGCTTCAGGTTCTTGAGCTTGTAGCTGACCGCGCCACTGCGGGGATCGAAGTCGCGGCTGCTCACCGTCAGCATCAGCTCGGGTGAAGTCCACACCTCGCGGCTGATCTCGACAGGTTTTCTGCTGCCGCCACGGCCGGGTTCACTCATCCCGGTGGTGTGCCGACCGTCAGCGCGCAGGCCTTGGATGCCGGGTGCTTGCAGCGGTGTCACGCGGCGGGTACCACGAGGCGCCCCTGCCGATTCGGTTCCTGCGCGCGCGCAGATTTTTCCCCGGCCTGTCGCAGGCCATGGCAGCCTGTCGGCTGCTGCTCGGCGCGTGTCGCCTGCGCCTGGCGGCGCGGCCTGGGCTGCGTACAGTGCACAGTATTCGATCCCCGCGATGACGCCCAGCCTCTGAAGCCCAGCCTCTCATGACCGCACCCGTCTCTTCAGCCGCTTTGTGGCATGCACGCTGGCAAACGTTTTCTGCCCGTGCGCTGCGTGCCTTCCATGCCTACGCCAACTGGCTGCTGAGCATCAGCTGGCGGCGTTTCATCGTGCTGTCGGTGCTGCTGCTGATCGTGATGGGCATCCTGCACGACCTGCCACCCTTCACCTGGACGGTGACCGAACACTTCGACGAGCGGCCCACCCGCAGCGCGCGCGCGCCGCGTCCAGCCGCACCCGTCCCCCCCGCGGCGCCACCTGCGGCCCCGGCAGACCCTGCCCAGGCCAATCCCGCGAAGGTCAAGCCCAGCATCCGCATCGACGAAGGCAAGGCTGACGAAGGCCTGGACATCAGCATCGGCAAGGACGGCATCCGCATCACGCCCAAGACCCGGGCCACGGCCGAGGCGGCTTCTGCAGCTTCAGCGGCCTCGGATGCTGGCGCGGCCGCAGAACAAGCGCGCCGTGCGGCCGATCTGGCCGCCTCTGCCGCCGACCAGGCCATCCGCATCAGGGTGCCGCCCGGGCTGCTGAATCAGCAGGAAGTCAGAGAAGCCCTGGAAGAAGCGCGTCGCGAGATCGCGTCGGCGATGCGCGATGCCAAGGAGGCAGCCGAACAGGCCACACGCGATGCTGAAGAGGCCGTGCGCGATGCTCAAAGGGCGCAGCGCGACGCAGAAAGGGCCATGGAACAGATGGTGCGCGCCGAAGAACGCCAGTCGCGTGGGTCCCGGCGCGTCACGCGCATTGGCATCGGCGACTTCCTGATGCAGTTCACCGTCTTGTGGATCATTGCCTCGGCCATCATCAAGTTCACCTACAAAGGCCAGAAGCAGGCCGAGGTGAAGGCTGCGCAGGCCACTGAAACGGCCGAGGCCGAATCGCTGAAACGCCAGGTGGTGGAAGCGCGAATGGCGGCCATGCAGGCGCAGGTGGAACCGCACTTCCTGTTCAACACCTTGGCCAGCATCGACCACCTGATCGAAACCGATCCGGCACGTGCCAGCGTGATGCAGAAGAACCTGATCGCGCTGCTGCGCGCCAGCATGCCCACCATGCGCGAAGCGGCGGGTGTGGGCAAAGAAGGCAGCAGCGGCGTGCGCGACCTGGGGCGCGAGATCGCGGTCATCCGGCCCTACCTGGAGATCCTGAAAGTGCGCATGGAAGAGCGGCTCACCACCGACATTGCGGTGCCCGATGGGCTGCTGTCGGCTGAATTTCCGCCCATGATGGTGCAGACGCTGGTGGAAAACGCCATCAAACATGGCCTGGAACCCAAGGCCGAAGGCGGCCACTTGCGCGTGGCAGCCGAAATCGTGCATGGCAAGCTGCAGATGACGGTGTCCGACACGGGCCTGGGCTTTGGCAAAGCCGCCACCGCCGGCACGGGCGTGGGCCTGGCCAACATCCGCGAACGCCTGCAGATGTTGTATGGCGCCAGAGCCAGCCTGACGGTGGCCGAGAACCAACCCAGCGGCACCGTGGTGACGGTGACCGTGCCCTACAAGACGGTGGAAGGGAGTGCGGCATGAGTGCAAAAACGGTGCCGGGCGAGGACATCCGGGCCTTCGGGCCACCCGCGGCTGCGGCGCCAGAGCCAGAGCCAGAGCCAGCAGCTGCCGCAACGCGGCGCTGGGGCTGGTGGCTGCTGGGTGGGGTGGCCGTGGTGCTGCTGCTGGCGGCAGTGCTGGGCGCGGCGCTGCTGAGCACGCTGGACGAGTTTTCGCGCGAAGGTTTCTTGGTCACGGTGAATGGCCACAGCTGGCCGATCGAGGCGCTGGACGATGAACGCGGATGGGCCGCGGTGCTGGCCGCCGGGCTGGCGCTGCTGGTGGCGGCCACTGTCGTGCCGGTGCTGCTGCTGTTGGTGGCCGGCGCGGTGACACTTTCGGTGGGTCTGGCCGTCGGCTTGGCGGTTGTGGCCGTGGCGGCTGTTGTCGCTTCCGGGCTGGGCGCCGCGTTGCTGGTGCTGGCTCTGGTGCTGGCTCTGGTGCTGTCGCCGCTGTGGGGGCTGGTTCTTCTGCTGTGGCTGCTGTTGCGCAAGCGGCCCGGCTCGACGGCTACTGCGACGGCTACTGCGGCGAACCTCGCCAAGTGATGATGGGTCGCGCGTTTGTGTCGGCCTGCGTGCCGACGGCCAGACTCATCCAGGCCCAGGCCCTGCACGCCGCCTGACGACGGGCTGGCAATGGGTGAAGCCTGCCGAGTGCCTGCCGAGTGCCTGCCGCGTGCCTGCCGCGATAGCATCCGGCCATGCACCGGCCCACGCCCCAGCCGCTTCGGCTTTTGCGCACTTCTGCCGCCATTGCGCTGGTCTTTACCGTCCTCTGCCTGGCCACCCACATGCCATCCACGGCCCAGCCGAACGACCTGATGCGACTGTCCTGGCTGGCCGGTTGCTGGCTGCCCACCACCGGAGAATCCGGCAGCGGCGAAACCTGGATGGCGCCGGCCGCTGGCACGCTGCTGGGCATGAGCCGCACGGTCAAGGGCGGCCGCACGGTGGCGCATGAATTCATGCAGATCCGCGTTGGCGCGGCCGGTGGCCTGGTGCTGATCGCCGAACCCTCGGGCCAGCGCCGCACCGAGTTTGCGCTGCTGACCCTGGGCGACACCGAGGTCGTGTTCGAGAACCTGCAGCACGACTTTCCGCACCGCGTGGCCTACCGCCTGGACCCACCCGACACGTTGCGCCCGCGCATCGAAGGCCTGCGCAACGGCCAGCCGCGGGTGGTGGAATTGGCGCCGCTGCGCCGCGCACCCTGTGGTGCACCCTGAGACACCCGTTTGCGCCCAACGCCCATGAATACACCTGCTTCCCCCCCCGCCGCCGCACCCCGCGCCGTGATTGCCGACGACGAACGCCTCATGCGTGACCAGCTGCGCGCGCGGCTGATGGAAGTCTGGCCCGAACTGGACATCGTGGCCGAGGCCAAGAACGGCCTGGAAGCCGTGCAACTGGTGCAGCAACACCGGCCCGACATCGTCTTCCTGGACATCCGCATGCCCGGCCTCACCGGCGTGGAAGCCGCGCGCCAGATTGCACAGCTGCCGGCGCCGGAAAACAGCGACGGCAGCGAAGACGAAGACCGCGACCTGCTGCCCGAGATCGTCTTCATCACCGCCTACGACCAGTACGCCGTCGAAGCGTTTGAACAAGGCGTGGCCGACTACGTGCTCAAGCCCGCCGAACGCGACCGCCTGGCGCTGACGGTCGAACGCATCCGCAAGCGCCTGGCCGCGCGCCAGGCCGGCGACGGCGCAGCAGACGCACCCGCCGGCCCGCACCTGCAGCAGCTGCTGCACCAGCTGTCGGCGCGCCTGAACCCCGGCGCCGCGCCGCACTACCTGCAGTGGATACAGGCCACGGTGGGCCAGGCGATCCAGATGATCCCGGTTGACGAGGTGCTGTTTTTCATCAGCGACGAGAAGTACACGCGCGTGCAGACGGCACAGGTGGAAGCGCTGATCCGCAAGCCCATCAAGGAGCTGGTGGACGAGGTGGATCCGCAGCTCTTCTGGCAGATCCACCGCAGCACGCTGGTGGCCGTGAAGTCGATTGCCGGCGTGACCCGCGACTTCCGCGGCCGCCAGATCGTCAGCGTCAAGGGCCACGGGCAGAAGCTCGAGGTCAGCCGCAGCTACACGGGGCTGTTCAAGGGCATGTAGGCAAGGGCATGCAGGCAAGGGCATGCAGGCGCGGCGCGCGGCCCCTGCGGCGCGCAGCCATCGGTGAGCGAAAGCAACAGCGCTCAAGTTCTGCGCGCAAGTGACGGGCCGCACTCCTGTGGCGTTAGCCCCTCATGGTCGTGAAGCAGTTCACGGTTGAAGCAGCCACCCCATCGAACAGGGCGGGCGCCGGGCCGCGCCACTGAATCATTTGCACGCACACCGGCACCAGCCGTCACTGCAAGTGCGCGCCGGCCCCGTTACCTTCCGCTGCGCCTGATGGGTGAGGACCTGCGTGCCGATAACCGGCATGACCCCTCACCCTGATGCACCACCGACACCCCATGCTGCTCTCGTCTGCCAACCCGACCCAACGCCGCTTTGACTTTGCCAGCCGCACCGAACGCGCCGTGGCCGGGTGGTTGGTGCGCGAAGAAGCCATCATGGGCACCGCCATCCGCGTCGAACTGTGGGCGCCCGACCGCCGCAGCGGCGAAGCCGCCTCGGCTGCCGTGATGGAAGAGATGCATCGCATCGACCGCGCGATGAGCCCGCACAAGCCCAGCTCGGAGCTGTGCCGCATCAACCGCGAAGCCGCGCGTCAGCCGGTGGTGCTGTCCGAAGAGATGTACCGCCTGCTTGAACGGGCGCTGGTCTTCTCACGCCTGAGCGACGGCGCCTTCGACATCAGCTACGCCGCAGTCGGCCAGCTCTACGACTACCGCCAGCGCGTGCGCCCCAGCGCCCACGCGCTGCAGGCTGCACAGGCCCGCGTGGGCTGGCAGCACCTGCAGCTGGACCCGCGCGCGCGCACCGTGCGCTTCGGCCTGGACGGCATGCGCATCGACCTGGGCGGTTTTGCCAAGGGCCATGCCGTGGACAACGCGGTGGCGTTGCTGGCGCGGCGCGGCATCAGGCACGCCTATGTCAGCGCCGGTGGCGACAGCCGCGTGCTGGGTGACCGCCGGGGCCGACCCTGGAGCGTGGCCATCCGCGACCCGCGCCGTGCCGGCGAGATGGTCGCCGTGTTGCCGCTGGAAGACGTGTCCATCTCGACCTCGGGCGACTACGAGCGTTTTTTCGACGACGCGGTGGATGGTGTGACTGAGCGTGTGCACCACCTCATCGACCCCGCCACCGGCCACAGCCCCGCCGGTGTGCACAGCGTGACCGTCCTTGCCGCTGACGGCCTGACCAGCGAAGCGCTGTCCAAGGCCGTCTTCGTGCTGGGTGTGACACGTGGCCTGGCGCTGGTGGAAGGCCTGCCGGGCATCGACGCCGTGATCGTGGATGCAAGCGGCGTGCTGCACGCCAGTTCGGGTCTGCTGCAGGGCCTGTCGGAGCCGTCGCCCGCAGCGCCTGACTTGCAACACGCCGATTCACAGCAAGCCGAATTGCAGGCCCTCGATTCGCAGAGTGCAGACCTGATCAACCCTGAAGTGGCCGCACGGGCCTGTCAATGATTTACCGGAGTCCACGCAGATGAATCCTCAGACCCCATCGACTTTGGCAAACCCAGTCACGGCCCGCAAGGCCGCCTCGGTAACGTTGCTGGCCTTGATGGCCCTGCTGGCCGCTTGTTCTGGCGGCGGCACCGGCAGTGAAGACACCGTCACCGTCAATGGCGACGTGCCTCTGGCCTACGTCAAGCGTGCCACTTCGGTGGGCCTGAACCCCACCGACGGCGCCAACTTTGCCGCAGGTGGCGACCTGATGCTGCGTGAGAAGTCCAGCCCCAGCGCAGCCGAGCACAACCTGACGGCGCGCTTCACGGCCGGCGCGGGTGATGCGTCAGACCCCGAGGTCAGCTACGACGGCAAGAAGATCGTTTTTGCCATGCGCTGCCCGGCTGCCAACACGGCTACCGTGGACGGCACGGCCGGTGGCGCCCGGGCCTGCACCGGGCGCTGGAACATCTGGGAGTACGACACCTCCGGCACCACCCTGACCGGCGGCATTTTCCGCCGCCTGACGGTCAGCACCAGCCACGACGATGTCGACCCGGTGTACCTGCCGGCCAACCGGGGTGTCATCTTCTCGTCCAACCGCCAGGAGAAGTCCAGCCGCATGCAGGCCCTGGGCCGCGCCTACTTTGCTGCAGACGAATACGAGCGCGAACGGGTCATGAATCTGCACAGCATGGCTGCCGACGGCAGTGGCGTGCAGCAGATCAGCTTCAACCAGAGCCACGAACGCAACCCGGTCATCCGCCCCAACGGCGACATCATGTTTGCGCGTTGGGAACACATGGCCGACCGCAACCGATTCGCCATCTTCCGCAGCAAGCCCGACGGCACCGACATGTTTGTGCTGTACGGCGCACAAAGCCCCGGCAACAGCTTTCTGCACCCGCGCGACATGGACCCCAGGGGCAAGTTCCCGGGCCAGCTGGTGACGTCGCTGATGCCGCTGTCGGGTACGCAGGAAGGCGGCTCGATCATGATGGTGGACGCCGCGCGTTATTCAGAGAACAACACACCCGCCAACAGCAGCGTGCCCAGGGCGGGCGGCCAGAAGCAGGCCACCGAGCGCACGCTGTCCGACGGCCGCGGCCTGTCGCTCTTTGGCCGCGCCTCCACACCCTATCCGCTGTGGGACGGCAGCGACCGCGTGCTGGTGGCCTGGCGGCCTTGTGAAGTCACCCGCAACGGTGTGGTGGTTTCATGCACCACGCTCAGTGAAGCCGAACTGGCCACGCTGGGCGATGACAACCGCACCATGACCGCACGTGCCGCCGACGGCGTGAAGGACAACGCACCTGCGGCCTACGCCATCTACATGTTCGACCCCGCCAACCAGACCTGGCTGATCGTGGCCGCGCCGCCCCAGGGTTTCATGTACACCGACCCGGTGGCGCTGACCGCACGAGCACAACCCAATGTGGTGGAGCCCACCACGGTGGACCCGGTGCTGGCGGCGCAGAACCTGGCGCTCATTGAAGTGCGCAGCGTCTACGACACCGACGGCCTGAACCGCATGGCCGAAGGCATGCTGACCGATGCCGACCGCGCCGCCGGCTGCACCCGTGCCATCCCCTTGCGTGCGCCCATGGAAGCCGCCGACACGCGCACCCAGGTGGCCGATCTGGCGCGCCTGAAAGACCCGGCCGACGCAGCCTACGGTTGCGCGCCCGCACGGTTTGTGCGCGCCTCACGCGGCGTGCCGCCGCCCAGCGGTGGCATGGGCATGCGCCAGGCCATCGGCGAAACCGATTTCGAGCAGATGCAGATCCTGGGCTACGCCCCGATCGAACCCGATGGCAGCTTCAAGCTGCAGGTGCCGGCCGACGTGCCGCTGGCGCTGAGCGTGATCGACGCCGACGGCCGTGCCATCCAGACCCACACCAACTGGATCCAGGTGCGACCGGGTGAACGCCGCACCTGCGACGGCTGCCACAGCCCGCGCCGCGGCGCCGCGCTGAACAGCGGTCCGGTGGTCAACACCTTGCCCGCCGGCATCAAGGCCGCGCTGTCGTCGCAACATCAAAGTGGCGAAACCCTGGCTTCGCTGCGCACGCGGCTGGACCCCGCCGCGCTGGCCTTGGCCACCAACCCCGTGTTCACCGACATGTGGGCCGACACCACGCAGACCGGCGTCACCGCGCGGGCATCGCTCAGCCTGATGTACACCGGCAACACCGACCCGGCCGACGACCTGGCCACACCCGCGCCGGTGAACGGCGTCATCAACTACCCGGAACACATCCAGCCCATCTGGACCCGTGTGCGAGGCCCTGCGGGTGCCCACACCTGCGTGGCCTGCCACGCCGACACCGCCAAGCTGGACCTGCGGGGCACACTGGCCGGTTCCGGCCGCCTGGTGTCGTATGAAGAACTGCTGCTGGGCGACCCGCTGTTCGATGCCATCACCGGCCGACCGGTGATCCGCGTGCGCCAGGGTGTGCCCGAGGTGGTGCGCGGTTCGCCGTTGGTGGAAACCAGTTCTGGCGCAGCCAACACCGCGGGCCAGGCGCGCAAGAGCCGGTTGACCGAGATCCTTTGGGGGCAGACGCTGCTGGCCGCTGGTGCATCGCGCACCGAACATCCCAACCCGCCGTCCACTGCGCCCAACCACGGCAGTCTGTTGAACAAGGCCGAAAAACGCCTGCTTGCCGAGTGGATGGACCTGGGCGGTCAGTACTACAACGATCCCTTCGATGCCGGCAGCGGCATGCGCACGGTGTCGGCCTTGAGTCAGGAGACCTTCCTGTCGCAAGTGCAGCCCATCCTGCGTGTGCAGTGCGCCAGCTGCCACCAGGCCGGGCTGGGCAACCCGCGCAACCGCTTCGTGCTGACGGGCAGCGAGGAGGGCGATTTCAACGTCACGCTGAGCCTTGTCAACAACACCTGTGTCACTTCCGCCAATCCGCTGCTGTTGCGCCCGTCCACCGTGCCACACCCCAGCGGTGAACTGGCACAGACCACGGCCTTGCTGCCCGTGGGCAGCACCGGCTACAACCAGATCGCCAGCTGGATCGCGCGCGGCTGCCCAGGTTCATGACCGATGAAACGATGACCCGACGACACCACCCAAGCCGCCTGATCCTGCCGGCCGCCGCCGCCGTGCTTGCCCTGTTGGGCGGGTGCGGCGGCGGCAGCCCGCTGGACAACCCGCAGAACGTGAGCAACCCGCCAGGTGCCACGGGCCAGAAGCTGTCGTTTGTGTACTTCCAGCGCTGCGTGAACCCGGTGCTGAACCTGCCGTTGCGCGTCAACATCGGCGGTGTCATCACCACCAACACCTGTGCCTCCAGTGGTTGTCACGACAACACCAGTGGCACCGGTGGTGCGCTGCGTCTGTTTGGCACGGCACCGGCGGTCGACCCGTCGCTGGCACCCGAAGCCGTGCGCGCCAGCGACATGTACAAGAACTACTACTCGTCTTTGGGCGAGTCGGTGGTGGGCAGCCCCGACCAGAGCCGCCTGGTCAACAAGCCGCTGGTGCGTGGCGTGTTGCACGGTGGCGGCTTGATCTTCGAGAACTCCGACGACCCGGCAGCCAAGCTCATCCGATATTGGATCAACCGCCCCATGCCGCAGGGCCAGGACGAATTCAGCACGGCGGCCAACACCATGTTCACGCCCGCCGACCCGGCCACCGGGGCTTGCAACAGCGATTGATCGCTTGAACCGCTGGTCTGCCACCCGTCCCCCCCCATCCGCCCCCATCCGCCCCATCCGTCCCCAAACCGCCCGACGCGCCAGAGACACTGCCCCACCGATGCCCTCCTTGCACCAGACCCTGCGCGCGTTGGCGTGCGCCTACGCTTGCAGCGCGGTGTGGTGCGTGCAGGCGCAGCCTGCGGCGCCGGCAGATGCGGCATCGGCGCCCACCATTGCCGCCGCTGATCCTGCGTCGGCGCGCATCCTTCCCGGCGCCGAACGATTGCAGGTCAGCGACCCCTTTCTGGAGATGCACACCGGCCCGGGCCGCGGTTACCCGGTGTTCCACGTCGTCGAACGTCGGCAGTGGGTGACGGTAGAGATGCGCCGCACCGATTGGTACCGCGTGCGTGCCGAAGGTGGCCAGGTGGGCTGGGTGCCACGCAAGCAGTTGGAAAGCACGCTCACCGAATCTGGCGCCGGCAAGAGTTTTCGTGATGTTTTGGTCGACGACTACCTGGGCCGCCGCGTCGAATTTGGCGGCGCCTGGGGCCGCTTCAAGGCCGAGCCCATGCTCAAGCTGTGGACCCAGGTGCGTTTGGCCGACACCGTGGGTGCCGAGCTCAGCGTGGGCCAGGTCCAGGGCGTTTTTTCGGGCACCGACTTCTGGGCCGTGAGCCTGACGTCCGAGCCGTGGTCGGACCGTCGCCTGTCGCCCTTTTTCAGCGTCGGCCTGGGTCAGTTCCGCAACATCCCCAACAGCAGCCTGGTCGATGCGGCGCCCACCGACGCCAAGCTGGCCCACGCCACCCTGGGTTTGCGCTGGTACTTGGGCGAACGGTTCGTGGCGCGCATCGACGGCTCTTTGTACACCGCGTTTGTGGCCGATAACCGCAGCATCGAGTACCGGTCCTTCACCGCCGGGCTGGCCTTCTTCTTTTGATGAACCCGCACATGCAGCACTCCCAGTTTTGCAATCGCCACCTTCGTTTGCGGGCCCCCGCACTGGCGACCCTGCTGGCCGCGACGGCCTTGACCGCAGCGGCTCAAACAGCGCCAGCGGCCGGTGCAGCAGCCAAGCCCGCCGCCGAGCAGGTGATCGTGCCGCAGGTGCAAAGGCGTGATGTCAAACGCCCCAAGTACGCCTCCAACGACTTTGCCATTGGCCTGTATGCCGGCACCTACGCCACGCAGAACTTCGGCGCCGCCGCCGTCAGCGGGGTGCGCCTGGGGTACCACATCACCGAAGACTTCTTTGTCGACGCCACGCTGGGGCGCAGCAAGGTCAGCGACGAGGCTTTCCGCCAGGTGCTGCCGGGTGGAATCTTCGTCAACCGCACCGAAACGCTGAGCTACTACGCGGTCTCGGCCGGTTACAACGTGCTGCCGGGTGAGGTGTTTTTCGGCAAGAGCTACGCCAAGGCCACGCAAGGCTACCTGTTGGGCGGCGTGGGCAGCACCGACTTTGCCGGACAGAAGCGCCAGACCATGCATTTCGGCTTTGGCCTGCGCCTGATCCTGAACGACTGGTTCGTGATGCAGGCCGACGTGCGCGACCACATCTTCACGCTGGACATCCTGGGCAAGCGGCAAAGCACGCAGAACCTGGAAGTCACCGCCGGCCTCACGCTGTTTTTCTGAACCCCTTGTCCTGAACGATTTTTCAAGGCTCCCCATGCACCATCTGTTGCGCACCCTGACCCTGCTGGCCTGCACCGCGCTGGCTTTGCCCGCCGTCGCCGTGGTCACCCCGCAAAGCCAGGCCCCCGACTTCACGCTGAAGAGCGCCGATGGCCGCAACATGCGCCTGCAAGAACAGCGCGGCCAGGTCGTGCTGGTGAACTTCTGGGCCAGCTGGTGTGGTCCCTGCAAGCAGGAGATGCCGCACCTGAACCGCCTGTACGACAAGTACCGCGCCAGTGGCTTCACCTTGCTGGCCGTGAACATCGACGACGACGCGCGCCATGGCGCGGCCACCGCTGCCAAGTGGGGCCTGAAGTTTCCCGTGCTGCTGGACGCCCAGAAGCAGGTCACCAAGCTCTACGACCTGGGCGCGATGCCGTCCACCGTGCTGATCGACCGCGACGGCCGTGTGCGCTTCCTGCACCGCGGCTACCGCGAAGGTGTCGAAGAGGCCTACGAACGGCAGATCCGCGAGCTGGTCAAGGAATGAGCAAAAGCATCCAACTGCTGGCCCTGGCGGCCACGCTGACGCTGCTGCAAGGCTGCGCCATCCAGCCCTGGGTGAAGCCCTACGAACGCGAAAAACTGTCCGACCCGATCATGCAGTTTTCGCGTGCGGCGCTGGCCGACAAACACCGAGAGCACATCCACAACGTGCGTGAAGGCGCACGGGGCGCCACTGGCGTGCAAGGCGGCGGCTGTGGCTGCAATTGACCTGGTGCGCCGTCTGGGCGCCCGCTGGCGCGAGCTGCTGGGCGGCGCCATGGCCGGCAGCGCGGCCACGCAAGCCAGCGCTGCCACGTTGCCCGAGGACAAGGCCGAGGCCATCTACCACGTCTACGACGGTGGCGGCGTCAAGGCCACCGGCCCGGCGCTGCTGGTGCGCAAGAGCCTGGCCGACCGCGTGTCGCTGTCGGCGCAGTACTACGTGGACGCGGTCAGCAACGCCAGCATCGACGTGGTCACCACCGCGAGCCCTTTCAAGGAAACCCGCACCGCCTGGGACTTCAGCGCCGACACGGTGGTGCGCGACACCACCTTGTCGCTGGGCATCTCACGCAGCAGCGAACCCGACTACATCGCACAAGCCATCAGCCTGGACGCGGCGCACGAAGTGTTTGGTGGCATGAGCACCGTCAGCATGGGCTTCACGCGTGCACGTGACCAGGTGGGACAGAAGGGCGTCGTGGGCTGGATCGACACCGCCTCGCACTGGCAATACCGCGCCGGCCTGACGCAGATCCTGTCACCCACCTGGCTCATGAGCGCCAACTTCGAAGCCATCTCCGACAGCGGCTACCTGGGCAGCCCCTACCGTGCGGCGCGGGTTTTCGGCGCTGCGGTGCCCGAGCGCAACCCGCGCACGCGCACCGGCCGCGCCGTCAAGCTGCGCAGCATCAACGACACCGGCGCGCTGGTGTCGCGCAGTTCGCTGCGCGTCGAGTACCGCTACTACTGGGACACCTGGGACATCCAGGCCCACACCTACGAGATTGGTGGCGCCAAGTACCTGGGCCAGAGCTTCCTGCTGGACGTGTCGCTGCGTGGTTATTCGCAAGGCAAGGCCCTGTTCTACAGCGACAACGCGCAGTCCGAGACGCTGTACGTGTCGCGCAACCGCCAGCTCAGCACCTTCCGCAGCACGTCGGTGTCGGCCAAGCTCAGCTACACCTGGCCGGGGCTGCCCGCCGGTTACGACCTCAAGGTCACGGGTGTCTACGAACTCAAGCAGTTCCGCTTCTCCGACTTCACCGACCTGCGCAACAACACGCCCTATTCGTACAACGCCAACGTCGTGCAGTTGTATGTGTCCGCCACGTTCTGACCATCGAGTCCGTGCCATGAACCCCTTTTTCATCAAGACTGTCCTGCGCGGGTGTCTCACGGCGGCCGCGATCGCGCTGGCAACTGCTGCCGGCGCGCAGGCGACCAAGCCCGTGGCTGCGGAAACTGCGGCAACTGCTGCATCAGCCCCGGCCGGTGCGGTGGCCACACCGGTGGCACCGTCCGCTGCAGCCAGCGCACCAGTCGCGCCGCAAGGATCACTGGACAGCCGCGTGCAAGACCTCAAGGCCGAGGTCATCCGTCTCAACCGCGACCTGCTGGTGCTGGAAGAAGAACTGCTGTTTCCTGCCGGCACGCAGGTGGCCGTGTTCGTGAGCATGGACGTGGGCAAGATGTTCGAACTGGAGTCGGTGCAGATCAAGCTGGACGACAAGGTCATCAGCCAGCACCTGTACACGCCGCAGGAAGTGCAGGCGTTGCACCGCGGCGGCGTGCAACGGGTGTTTCTGGGCAACCTGCGCGCGGGCACCCATGCCATCGACGCATTCTTCACCGGCCGTGGCCCGCACGAGCGCAACTACAAACGGGGCACCACGCTCAAGTTCGACAAGGGCACCGAGCCGCGTTACATCGAACTGCGCATCAAGGACTCGATGGCCAAGCTGCAGCCCGAGTTCGAGGTCAAGGTCTGGTGATGACCCCCGCCCGAAGCGCCTGCGGCGCTCCCCCTCGGGGTTGCGAACCCAGCGGACCGGCCAAGCCGGCTCCGCGGCGTCTGCTTGGGCGGCGCATCGCCTTGGCGGCGCTGGCCGCTTGCTGGATCGGTGCGGCCGGCGCACAGGGTGCTGCGGCTCCTGTTGTCGTCGGCGCGCCGCACTACGGCGACACGCTCTTCAACTTCTATCAGGACCGGTTCTTTGGCGCCATCACCGGGCTCATGGTGTCGCAACATTTCGGCCGCGTGGCGCCGCATGGCGACGAGGCTGAAGTGCTGCGCGGCGGCATGTTGTTGTCCTATGGCCTGCACGAACAGGCCAGCGAGGTATTTGCGCGCCTGATCGATCGCAACGCACCCGCTTCGGTGCGCGACCGGGCCTGGTTTTTCCTGGCCCGCATCCGCCACCAGCGCGGGCTGCTGGATGAATCGCAGCAGGCGCTGGACACCATCAGCGCGCCGCTGCAAGGCACTCTGGAAGAAGACCGCCAGTTGCTGCGCGCGCAGTTGCTGATGGCGCGGCAGGACAACGCCGGTGCGGCTGCCGTGCTGGACGCCATCAAGGGCAGCCCCACGGCGGGCCTTTATGCCCGCTTCAACCTGGGCGTGGCGCTGATCAAGACCGGCGGGCCCGAAGAAGTGGAGCGTGGTGTCAAGCTGCTGGACGACGTGGGCCAGGCGCCGGGCCCCAACGAAGAAGTCCGCAGCCTGCGCGACCGCGCCAACGTGGCATTGGGCTTTGCCGCGCTGCAGGACAAAAAGCCGCGTGAAGCCCGCACCGCGCTGCAGCGGGTGCGCCTGACCAGCGCACAAGCCAACAAGGCGCTGCTGGGCTACGGCTGGGCGGCGTCCGAGTTGAACGACCCCAAGCTGGCGCTGGTGCCTTGGCTGGAGCTGTCCACGCGCAACATCACCGACGCGGCCGTGCTCGAAGCCCACATCGCTGTGCCGTATGCGATGGCCGAAATCGGCTCCTACAGCGGCGCGCTCGACCGTTACCAGGCTGCCGCGGCCGTGTTCCAGCGCGAGAAGCAAGGCCTGGACGAATCGATCGCCGCCATCCGTGCCGGCAAGCTGGTGAAGGGCCTGCTGTTGCAGAACCCGGTCGAGGCCGACGTGGGTCTGGACGCCTTTGCGCGCATGGACCGACTGCCCGAGATGCCACACACCGCGCACCTGGTGCCGCTGCTGGCCGACAACCCGTTCCAGGAAGCCTTCAAGCACCTGCGCGACCTGCAGTTCCTGCACGGCAACCTGGCGCAATGGCAAGGCAACCTGGGCACCTTCACCGACATGCTGGACACCCGCAAGGCCGCCTTTGCGACACGGCTGCCGCAGGTGCGTGCGCAGGCCGGTGCGGTGGACATGGCGGCGCTGCGGGTGCGTCGCGATCTGCTTGCCGCAAGCCTGAGACAAGCCGAAGACAGCGCCGATGCGCAGGTCTTTGCCAACCCGAAAGAACGAGAGCTGCTGGAACGCATCGAACGTGCCCAAGCGACGTTGGTCCGTGTTCAGGGTTTGCCAGAAGCGGCCGAACTGGCCGGTGTGGCCGAGCGCTTGCGCCGTGCGGCGGGTGCCTTGACCTGGCAGCTGCAGCAGCAGTTCAGCGACCGCAGCTGGAGCGCGCGCAAGGCACTGCGCGACACCGACCAGGGCCTGGCCACCGCCCGCGACCGAGATGCCGCGTTGCTGAAGGCGCAGGCCGACGAGCCCGCACGCCACGAACGTTTTGCAAGCCGCATCGCCGAACTGTCGGCGCGCCTGGAAGGCCTGCAACCGCGTGTGGCCGCGCTGGACCAGGCGACACAAACGGCGCTGCAGGACATTGCCGTGGCCGAGCTCGAAAGCCAGAAGCAGCGCCTGGACCTGTACGCCGCGCAGGCCCGGCTGGCCATTGCGCAGATCCTGGACCGCGCACAGCTGGCGCAGCGGGGTGATGCGGGCGCGAGCGGCACCTCATCAGGAGCCAAACAATGAGCGCGCGGCGCGGCTCCACCAGCGCCACCACCAGCGCCACCACCACCGCCACCACCAGCGCCACCACCATCGCAACCAACGCCGCGCTGGTCTGCGTGCTGACTTTCGCACTGACGGCCTGTTCCAGCAACAAACGTCTTCCTGGCGACAACGAACCCACGCTGGCCACGCTTCGCGACCGCACCGTGTCGGTGGTGGCCGACAAGCCCGACACCGCGCTGAAGGTGGCCGAAGAGCAGACCATCGCTGCCTACCTTCAGTTTCTGGAAGCCGCGCCCAACGCCCCGCAGCGCCCCGAGGCGATGCGCCGCCTGGGCGACCTGGAGATGGACAACGCCGACCGGCGTGCTGCTGAATCCACCTCGGCCGCCGGCGACGTGCCCGACTACAAGGCCGCCATCGCCCGCTACCAGGATTTCCTCAAGGCCTACCCCCAAGACCCGCGCAACGACCGTGTGCTGTATCAGCTGGCGCGTGCGCAAGAACAAGGCGGCCAACTGGAAGACGCGCTGAAGACCTTGACCCAACTGGTCGGCAAACATCCCGGCACGCTGCACGCCGACGAAGCGCACTTCCGTCGCGGCGAACTGCTGTTTGCCACGCGTGAATACAAACAAGCGGAAGTGGCCTATGCCACCGTGCTGGCCAGCGGCAACCGCAGCCCCTTCGTCGAACGGGCGCTGTACATGCAAGGCTGGAGCCTGTTCAAACAAGGCCGCCTTGACGATGCGCTGAAGCCCTTCTTCGGTGTGCTGGACCTCAAGATCGGCGGCCTGAACGCGGCGGCGCGCGACGAAGCGCGGCTTGAAGACCTGCGTGCGCTGACACGCGCCGACCGCGAGCTGGTGGAAGACACCTTCCGTGTCACCAGCATCAGCCTGAGCGCCCTGCAAGGCGCTGAATCGGTGCCGCGCCTGATCGACAGCCCCATGCGAGAGGGCTACCAGTTCCGCGTCTACCAACAGCTGGCCGAGCTCTACATCCGGCAAGACCGCATCAAGGACGCGGCCGACACGCTGGCCGCCTTTGTGCGTCGCCAGCCGCTGCATGCGCAGGCGCCGTTGCTGCAGGCGCGGGTGATCGAGATCTACGCCGGCGCCGGTTTTGAGACGCTGGCGCTGGACGCCAAAAAGGACCACGTCGTGCGCTACGGCGCCGACAGCGAATTCCGCCGCGCCAACCCCAGCGGCTGGGCGCGTGCGCAGCCGCTGGTGAAGATGAACCTCACCGACCTGGCGCGTCACCATCACGCGCTGGCGCAGAAGAACAAGCTGGCAGCCGACGTGCAGGAAGCCGTGCGCTGGTACCAGGCGCTGCTGTCGGCCTTTCCGGGCGGCGTCGACGAAGCCCAGAACCGCTTCCTGATGGCCGAGCTGCTGTACGAAGACCGGCGTTACGCGGTGGCTGCGCAGGAATTTGAGCGTGTGGCTTACCCGACCACGGCTGCAACGGCTGCGCCCACATCGGTTGCAGTGCCGGTGACCTTCGCGCGCGCCGCCGACGCGGGCTACTCTGCTTTGCTGAGCTACGCCGCGCTGGAGAGTGTTGCCACCGACAAACTGCCGCTGCAGCGCCAGGGCGTGGACAGCGCGCTGCGTTTTGCCCAGGCTTTTGGCAGCGACCCGCGTGCCGGCGCGGTGCTGACGAATGCGTCAGAAAAACTCCTGCTGCTGGGCGCGGGTGACCAGGCAGTGGCCGTGGCCCGCCAGTCGCTGGCACTGACACCGCCGCCCGCGCCCGAACTGCGCCGCGTGGCCTGGACGGTGGTGGCGCACCACAGCTTCGATCGCAGCGACTACCTGCAAGCCGAAGCCGCTTACGGCGAGGTGCTGGCGCTCACACCCACCGGTGCCAGAGGCCGCGATGAACTGGTCGAGCGGCAGGCCGCGTCGATCTACAAACAAGGCGAGATTGCGCGCACGGCCGGCCAGGGCCGCGACGCCGTGGGCCACTTTGCGCGCATTGCGGCGTTGGGATCTTTGCCCGCCGGTTCGGCGGTGCGCGCCAGCGCGATGGTGGATGCCGCGGCATCGCTGATCGCGCTGAAGGACTGGGACAACGCAGCGCGCACGCTGGAAGATTTCCGCCGCCAGCACCCCGCGCACCCGCTTCAGTCCGACGTGGCGCCCAAGCTGGCACTGGCCTACATGGAACTGGGCCGCCACACGCTGGCCGCCGCCGAATTCGAGCGGGTGGCCACCACCAGCACCGACCCGTCCATCGCGCGCGGCGCCCTGTGGCAGGCCGCCGAGCTGCACCACAAGGCCGCCGATGGTGCGCGACCCAAGGCACCGGCACTGACCACCGCCATTCGCGGTTGGGAGCGTTACCTGCAAGCCCACCCGCAGCCGCTGGAGCCGGCGGTGGACGCACGCTGGAAGCTCGCCGAGCTCACGCGCCAGGACGGTCAGCTGCCGCGCAGCGTGGCCTGGGTGCGTGCCGTGCAGGCAGCAGACCGCGATGCCGGTGAAGCCCGCACGCCGCGCACGCGCTTGCTGGGCGGGCAGGCCACGCTGCAGCTGGCCGAGCCCGTGCTGGCCGCCTACCAGCAGGTGCGCCTGATCGAGCCGCTGCAAAGGCAGCTCAAGCTGAAGAAGACCAGGATGGACGAGGTGCTGAAGGCCTACGCTGTGGCGGCTGACGTGGGCGTGGCCGAGGTCACCACCGCCGCCACCTTCCACACCGCCGCGCTGTATCAGGACTTTGGCAAGGCACTGATCGCGTCGCAACGGCCCAAGCGCCTGAGCAAGATGGAACTGGAGCAGTACAACGTGCTGCTCGAAGAGCAGGCCTTCCCGTTCGAAGAAAAGGCCATCGAACTGCACGAGACCAACGCCCGCCGCACCGCGCAGGGTGTGTACGACGCCTGGGTGAAAGGCAGCCTGACCGAGCTGGCCAAGCTCAAGCCGGTGCGTTATGGCAAAGCCGAACGGGGTGACACCGCCCTGGCTGGCGAAGTGGGTGCCTTGCAAGCGGCGCTGAAGCAGACGCCGAACTCGGCGCCGCTGCTCAATCAGCTGGGCATCGCGCAGCGGCAGCAGGGCCAGTTTGACGAGGCACGCCAGGCCTACGAAGCCGCCATCGCGGCCAACCCCAGCGCACCGCTGCCCCACCTGAACCTGGCCATCCTGTACGACCTGTACCTGGGCGATGTTGCCAAGGCGCAAGCGCTGTATCAACGTTGTGTGGAACTGTCACCGGGTGATGCCACGCAGCTCAATCGCTGGCTGGCCGAGCTCAAGGGGCGCAAGCCGCTGCCGAATAGTCCGGCAACGGCAGCGCCTTCCACCGTGCCGCCGGCGACGGCGTCTGCGGTCGCATTGCAGGACGCCACATCGATCGCTCGCAAGGACAAACCATGAAGCGACTCACACTGCTCGCGCTGACCCTGGCCGCATCGGCCCCGCCGCTTGTGCACGCACAAGACCGTGCCGACATCGACCGCACGCAGATCATCGGCAACCGCGAACTGCCCAAGGTGCTGTACATCGTGCCGTGGAAAAAACCGCTGCCCGGCCAGCTGTCGGGCCGCCCGGTGCAGAGCGTGCTGGACGAAGCGCTGGCACCGGTGGACCGCGCCGTGTTCCGCCGCCAGGTGGTCTACAACACCCAGGTTCAGGCCCGTGAGGCCAGTGCGGCCGTGCAGACCGCAACACCAGCCGCTGTACCCGGCGCAGCACCTGCACTCACGCCAGCCGCCACCGCCACGCTGCGCTAAATCCGTTTCAAGCCGCACTTTCATCCGCCTTCAGATCGCCCCCCGGAGTCCCCGCCCATGAGCACCTTCAACACCGTCGTCAAGTTCTTCGTGGACTGCGGCCCCTTCCTGTACCCCAGCCTGGCGATGATGGCCGTCGGCCTGGCCATCGCCATCGAAAGGTTCATGTTCCTGAGCCGGGCGCGCAACGAAAACCGCAAGCTCTGGGACCAGGTACTGCCCATGCTGCAAAGTGGCAAGTTCAAGGAAGTGCATCAGGCCACCAGCACTTCCGAATCGGCCATCGGCAAGATCGTCAGCAACGGCCTCACACGCATGCAAAGCGCGCGCCGCCGCGAGGACATCGACCACGCCATGGAAGAAGGCATGATGGAAATCGTGCCGCGCCTGGAGAAGCGCACGCACTACATCGCCACCTTCGCCAACACCATCACCCTGGTGGGCCTGTTGGGCACCATCATCGGCCTCATCAAGGGCTTCACGGCAGTGGCTTCGGTGAACCCCGCCGAGAAGGCCGAGATGCTGAGCGCCAGCATCTCGGTGGCCATGAACAACACCGCGTTTGCGCTGATGGTGGCCATTCCCTTCTTGCTGATCCACGCCTTCCTGCAGGCCCGCGCCAGCGAGATCGTGGACAGCCTGGAAGCCGCCAAGATCACCTTCCTGAACCTGGTGCAACGCCTGGCCGGTGAGCAGCTGGCCACCAAGGAACAGCGCGTCTCATGAAGCGCCGCCGCCTGCGCAAGGAGGCGCCGCACCTGGAGATCACCGCGTTCATCAACCTGATCGTGGTGCTGGTGCCCTTCCTGCTGTCCACCGCCGTGTTCTCGCGGCTGGCGGTGATGGACCTCAACCTGCCGGCGCAGCAGTCGGCCGTGGAGCAGTTGAAGGGCCCTGAACTGCAGCTGGAAGTGGTCATCCGCAAAGACGCCATCGAGGTCGGCGATCGCATCGGCGGCCTCATCCAGCGCATCGAAAAAACCGGGCCCACGCACGACTACAAGGCCCTGGGCACGCTGATGGTGCTGGTCAAGGGCAAGTTCCCCGACAAGACCGAGTCCAGCGTGCTGGCCGAGCCCGACACGTCCTACGACGACCTGGTGCAGGTGATGGACACCGTGCGCAGCAGCGTCACCGCGCAGGGCGCACATCTGCTGCGCGCCGAGCTGTTTCCGAACATCAGCATCGGTGACGCGCCGGTGCGCAGGCAAGCGGGCGCAACGCCGGCCGCCGCCGCGCCCAAGGCCGCCGTGAAGGGGACCAGCTGATGGCCACGATGTCGGCCCTGGAAAAGCGCGCCGCTCGCAAGGCGCGCAACAGCAACGCGCTGGACATGAACCTGGTGGCGCTGATCGACGTGTTCACGATCCTGATCTTCTTTTTGCTGTCCAGCGCCGCCGGCGTGGACACGCTGATCAGCCCCAAGGCCGTGGACCTGCCGCTGGCCATGGCCGAAAAGGCGCCCAAGGAAACGGTGCTGCTGGTGGTGGCCGGTGACGACATCATCGTCGACGGCCGGCGCATCGCATCGGTGGCGCAGGTGATGGCCGCGCCGGACGCCACCATCCCGGCGCTGAAGGCCGAACTGGACGTGCTGGGCAAACGCACGGCCGTGCGTGCCGAGAACAAGACCGACCAGCAGGCCGTGACCATCATGGCCGACAAGCAGATGCCCTACAGCCTGCTGCGCAAGGTGATGACCACCTGTGCGCAATCCAACTTCGCCGACGTGTCGTTTGCCGTGCGCAGAAGGGACACCTGAGATGTCTGCGATGGCCCTGTCCCCCATGGCGTCGTTCCGCCGTCCCACGCTGCCGTGGTCCAACTCGGCGGACGACGAAAAGCGCTTCCAGCGCATCGCACGCATCGTGCTGCTGGCGGTGCTGGCGCTGGGCCTGGTGATGCCCTTTGTGCCGCTGCCCAAGCGCGAGCGCATCGAGGCCCAGCCCTTGCCCGCGCCCATGGCCAGGTTGCTGCTGGAGCGACCGGTCACGCCGCCGCCCCCGCCGCCCAAGGCCGAGGTGGCTGAGTCCGACAAGCCCGCGGCGGCCAAGCCCGAGAAGGCGCCCGACAAGCCCGAGCCCATCAAGTCCAGCAAACCGAAGGAAGCGCCGGTGCCTGAGGCCCGAAACCCGGTGGCCAACAAACCGCCGGGTGAAGTGGCCATTGACAACGCACGCCGCAAGGCCAGCGGTGTGGGCCTGCTGGCGATGAAGGACCAGCTGTCCGAGATGGTGGCCGCACCGGCGGCGGTGCAGCTCAAGCAGGACATCAAGCCCGGGCTTGGCGTGGGCACCGGCACCGGCGTCGGCGTGGGCGCGGGCCAGGAGGCCGGCATCCCCGTGCGCGCCATGATCACCAGCAACGCGGCACAAGGCAGCGGCGGCATCAATACCGCGGCCTACAGCAAGGACACCGGCGGTGGCGGCCTGGCCGGCCGCGGCACCACCTTGGTCGAAGGGGTGGCCGGCGGTGGTGGTGGTGGCGGCCTGGGCGGCGGCGGTGGCCGCGCCGGGGGTGGCAGTGGCGACGGCAGCGGTGTGGGCGGCGGCAAGGGCGGCACGCTGCAAAAAAGTGGCAGCGGCAAGAGCAGCCGCAGCATCGAAGACATCAAGCTGGTCTTCGAACGCAACAAGGGCGCCATCTACGCCATCTACAACCGGGCGCTGCGCGAAGACCCTGCGCTGCAGGGCAAGGTGGTGCTGGAGCTGAAGATCGCGCCCAGCGGCGAGGTCACGGGCCTGCGCATCGTGAGCAGCGAACTGAAGGCCGAGGAACTGGAAAAGCGCCTGCTGGCGCGCATCCGCAGCTTCGACTTCGGCGCCAAGGACGTCGAGGTGATGGTGGTCACCTGGCCGGTGGACTTCTTGCCGTCCTGACGGTTGTTCGGGGCGGTGTGTTGAGGCGCCTGCTTCGGTGAGCGCCAGACACCGATGAAAGCCTTCAGCCTGGCCCAGCCCGGCAGGCTTTCGTCGCACACACGCAGACCCAGCGCGCCGAGATGCGCGGCGCACGGTGCTCGGGCCACTAGAAAAGGCACAGGTCGGCGGGCAGGGTGAAATGACAGCACCACCGTCGCCGGCTGGGTGGTGCAAGATAGCCGGTGCGTGCCTGCACCGCTGCCTCTGACTTTGCGGATCGACATGAAACACCCACTCTCCGTGCTGATGCAATTCTTCTTGCTGTGCTTTTGCGCGCCGGCCCAGGCCGCCGGCCCGCAAGCCCATGTGCACGGCGTCGTGCAGGTGGACGTGGCGGTACAGGCCGACCTGCTGTCGATCAACCTGGATGCTCCGCTGGACAGCCTGCTGGGCTTCGAACGGGAACCGCGCAACGATGCGGAACGCCGTGCTGCCGACGAGGTGCTGACGCGCTTGAAAAGCGGCACCGGCCTGTTCAGCGCCGACGCGGCCGCGCAGTGCACGCTGAGCAAGGCCACCGTCAGCGCGCCGGTCCTGGAAGCTGCGGCCGGGAGTGTGGCCAAGGGTGCACACGCCGAGCTGGCCGCCAGCTACGAGTTCCGCTGCGCACAGGCCGGGCAGTTGCGAATACTGGACGTCGGCCTCTTCGACGCCTTCAAGCGCATCCAGCGCATCGACGTTCAGGTGGCCGGCGCCAGGGGCCAGGTCAAGGCCACGCTCAAGCGACCGATACGCAGCGTGCGCCTGATCCGCTAACGCCCTTGCTGCGGCGTATCCGCCGGCTGCAGCCAGGACACGATGCACCACTGCGCCGACCAACAGGTGGCCAGGCGTCCATGCTCAGTTGCCCGCCGTCGGCGCAGCGGCCAGCTTCGCTGCCATCGCATCACGCAACTTCTTGAGCCGTTCGCGTGGGTCTTCTTTCAGCTTGACCTCGTCCAGCTTCATTTCGGCTATGAAGCGGCTGGGCACGCCCATCACCGTGTCGCGGCCCTTCTTGCGGCGCTTCAGCGTGCTGACGGCCAGCGTGTGGCGGGCGCGTGTGATGCCCACGTACATGAGGCGGCGCTCTTCTTCTAGCCGCTCGGCGGTGATGTCGCTGTTCTTGTCATCACTGCCGCTGCCGCCACTCCGAAAAGGCAGCAGGCCTTCGTTCACGCCCACCAGCACCACGTGCGGCCATTCCAGGCCCTTGGCGGCGTGCAGCGTGCTCAGCGTGACCACGTCCTGCTCTTCGCCGCGTTCGGCCAGGCTGATGATGACGCTGATGGTCTGCGCCACCTGCAGCACGCTCTGGCGTTCGCTCTCGAAGTTGCCGCCGTCCTGCATGATCTCGCCGCCGCAGCGGCGCGACATCCAGTCCACGAAGTCCAGCACGTTGCTCCAGCGCGCGGCGGCGAGCTTTTCGCTGTCTTCGCCGTCGTGCAGGTGCTGCTCGTAGCCGATGTCCTTCAGCCAGCCCAGCAGCAAGGCCTTGGCGTCTTCGGCGCCAGTGGTGTGGGCTGCGCGGTCTTGCAGCGCGTTCACCTCGCGGCCAAATTCGTGCAGCGCGTCGATGGCCTTGCCCTTCAGCGTGCTGGCCAGGCTGGGCGAAAACAGCGCCTCGAAAAGGCTGACTTTCCAGGTGTTGGCAAACTCGCCCAGCGAAGCCAGGGTCTGGTGTCCGATGCCCCGCTTGGGTGTGGTCACCGCGCGCAGGAAGGCCGGGTCGTCGTCGTTGTTGACCAACAGCCGCAGCCAGGCGCACAGGTCCTTGATCTCGGCGCGGTCGAAGTAGCTCTGACCGCCGCTGACCTTGTAGGGAATCTGCGCCGCGCGCAGCTTCTGCTCGAACACCCTGGCCTGGTGGTTGGCGCGGTAGAGCACGGCAAAGTCGCTGAAGTTCAGCGCCGCGCCACTGGTGACACCGCCCGACTGGCCGCCACGCAAACTCTGGATGCGTGCCACGGTGCGTTCGGCTTCGTGCTCTTCGCCGTCACACTCAAGCAGGCGCACGGGCTCGCCGTCGCCCAGGTCAGACCACAGTTTTTTCTCGAAGATCTTGGGATTGCCGGCAATCACCGCGTTGGCCGCACGCAGGATGTGACCCGTGCTGCGGTAGTTCTGTTCCAGCGTGATGACCTTCAGCGCCGGAAAGTCCTGCGGCAGTCGTTTCAGGTTGTCGATGGTGGCGCCGCGCCAGCCGTAGATGCTCTGGTCGTCGTCGCCCACGGCGGTGAAGGTTTGCCGGTTGCCGGTCAGCGCCTTGAGCAATTCGTACTGCACGGCGTTGGTGTCCTGCACTTCGTCCACCAGGATGTGGTGGAACTGCTCTTGCCACTTGCCGCGCGCTTCCTCATCGCGCTGCAGCAGCACCAGCGGCAGCTTGATGAGGTCGTCGAAGTCCACCGCTTGAAAGGCCTGCAGCCTTTCCTGGTACAGGCGCATCACACGCGCGCCGATGCGTTCTTCGTCATTGGCCGCGGCCGCGTCGGCACCGTCTGCGTCCAGGCCCTGGTTCTTCCACAGGCTGATGGCCCACTGCCAGCGGCGCGCCAGTGCGTTGTCGCTGCAGCCGCCGGCCTCGCGGATGACACCCAGCACGTCGTCGCTGTCCAGGATGCTGAAGTTCGGCTTCAGGCCCACCTTCGTGCCGTCGGCGCGCAGCATGCGCACGCCCAGGCTGTGGAAGGTGCTGACCGCCAGGTCCTTGGCCGCGCGTGGCCCCACCAGCGCCTTGGCGCGTTCGCGCATTTCCTGCGCGGCCTTGTTGGTAAAGGTGATGGCGGCGATCTGCTTCGGCCCCAGACCGTGCTGCAGCAGCCGCGCGATCTTGTGCACGATGACCCGGGTCTTGCCCGAACCCGCACCGGCCAGTACCAGGCAAGGCCCGTCCAGGTGCTGCACCGCCTGCATCTGGGCGTTGTTGAGCGTGGCGGGTGCGGCTGCGGGTTTTTTCATGGGCGCTGGGGCCGCGGATGATAGCCAAGGGGCCGTTCCGCAACGGCGCCGCTGTGCAGGCCGACCAGGCCGCGATCAGGTCGCAATCACGTCGCAATCAGGCGTTCATGAAACCCAGGTTGCGCATGCTCAGGTTGAAGTTCGCCAGGTTGGGAAAGATGTCGGCCACCTGCGTGTCGCTCAGGCCGAACCAGCGCCCCAGGGTGGCGCCGAGCTGGTCCACCGAGGTGGCCGGCAGCAGGCTGCCATTGCCCAGCTGGTCCGGGCTGCCGTCGAAGTTGTTGTTGTTCGTGTTCTTCGTGGCCAAGGTGGGAAAGCGGCCGTACAAGTCGCCGCCGCGCACCGCACCACCCATCACGAAGTGGTGTGCACCCCAGCCGTGGTCGGTGCCGTCACCGTTGCTGGTGAAGGTGCGGCCGAAGTCGCTGGCAGTGAAGGTGGTGACGTTGTTGCGTGCGCCCAGACCGCCCAGCGTGGTGTCGAAGTACTGCATGGCGTGCGACAGGCGCGCCATCAGGTCGGCGTGGCCGCGGTTCTGGTTGTCGTGGGTGTCGAAGCCACCCATGCTGACGAAAAACACCTGGCGCCGCACACCAGTGACACCGCCGATGCCGGCATCGATCATGCGGGCCACCACCTGCAGCTGTTGCGCCAGCTGGTTGGAAGCTGCGGCGCCCGTCAGCGGGTTGTTGTAGCGCAGCTTGGGGTCGTTGTTGGCGACGTAGCTGGACGTGACTCCGGGTGGCGTGCCAAACAGCGGGTCACTGGCCGCCCGCAGCCCGGTGCGCAGCGTGGATTCGGCGTTGATCGAGCGCGCCGACACGGCGGCCAGGTCGGTTTCGAAGACATGACTGCCCCGGCTGCGCGAGACGACCCTGTCCAGTGCCGCGGCCACGTCGGTCGACCCGTAGATACGGCCCGCGCTGTCGGCGCCCATGCGGATGGCTCCTCCGCTGCTGACCTGGTACTGCTGCACCGTCTGCCCGGACAACCACACCGCATTGCCCGATGCCGACACCGAGGTGAAAGCCACGCTCGAATTCATGGCCGCCACCATGTCGCCCATGCGCCCGCCCCAGCCGAGTGTGGTGCCTTCCGGGCCCAGCGACTGCCAGGTGTTCTGCTGGTCGTTGTGACTGAACAGGCTGACCGGTTTGCGATGGCTGGCCTGGCTGTACTGTGCCTTGCTGGTGGGCAGGATCAGCGGGCCGATGTTGGGCAGCACCGCCAGGCGGCGGTCGGTGTTGAACAGGGTCTGCAGACCACCCATGACCGGGTGCAGCGCAAAGCTGCGACCCTGGGCGTTGAGCAGCGGACTGATCGGCAGCACACCGCCCAGGCGCGCAGGCGTGCCGACGGCTGCCGAGCCCAGGGGCGCGGTGCCGGGCGCCATCAGCGCCAGCGAGTCGGGTGCCTGGTTGCGCGTGGCGCTGTAGGCTGCCCAGCTTGCGCTGTCGGTGGGCAGCACCATGTTGTAGGTGTCGTTGCCGCCGAACAGGAAGATGCACACCAGCGCCTTGTAGTCACCTGCGGACTGTGCAGCGGCGCTGCCCGCGGCCAGCAGATTGACCGCCAAGGGTGCGCCGGCGCCCGCCAGGGCCCCCAGGGTGCTGGCATGGCGCAGGAACAGGCGCCGGGCGTTGTCGTGCGTGCGCTTGGAGCTGATGAAGTTTTTCATGGTCGTGTCCTGGGGTGCGGGCCGGCTGCGATCAGGGCTGCACCTGGAATTCCGGCGAGACCACGGTCAGCAAAATGGCTGCGTTGACCCGTGCGCGCTTGGCGTTGTCCACCGAGCTCTGGTTGCCGAAGGTGGCGTTCAGCGCGGGGATGTTGATGCTGCCCACGGCGGTGGTGATTTCGCTGCGCAGCGCGGTGGGTGTCGGGCCCACCACCAGCTTGGCCACCACGCGGTCCACCAGTTCAGTGGCGTTGCCGGCCAGCGCCAGCTCGGCGCTGAAGTCGGGCTGCAGGTCGCGCCGATTGCGCACCACGCCATTGACCGTTGAATTGAACTGACCCACGCCAGTGGCGATGTTGTCGCGCATGAAGTTCACATAGCCGGCCACGCTGGTTTCGTGGGCAATCTGCATTTCGGGTGCTTGCAGGCCGCGCGCCGCGGCTGCGGTGCCCGGCGCCACATAACCTGGGCGGTAGAAGTTGAACACCGAAGGCGAGCGCATCGGCGACTGGCCCAGCGCTGTGCCCGCGGGGTCGGTGCTGCCCACGCGGTAAAAACCGGTGTCGCTGCTGTGCGGGAAGGCGCGCATGAAGGCCGAGAGCTTGAGCATCGGCTCGCGCACCTTGCCCGAGGTGTCGGAAACGGCACGCGCTTCGCGGTGCATCAGCACGGCCTTCACGACAGCCTTCATGTCGCCACGCACGCCCGAGCCGTTGTTGGCCCACACACGGGCGACGTCACGCACATAGGTCGCGCTGGGGTTGCTGGTGACCATGCGCTGGATGAGCTGGCGGCCGATGAAGGGCCCCACGTTGGCGTGGTTGGCCAGCGTGTCCAGGGCCACGCGCAGGCTGGCCGCCGGGTCGCTGGTGTCCTGCGCCGCCACCGTGGCACCGAGAAAGCGTTTTTCTTCGGTGCTGTGGTACTGCGGGTAGGCCAGCATGGCCTTGAAGCTGCGGTCGGGGTCGGACGCGCCGTTGGCGCTGCCGTTGCTGAAACAGCTGTTGTCCGGCCAGTCGGGGCAGGCCCAGCTCCAGCCGGTGAACACACGCGCCAGCCCCGTGATGTCGTCGGGTGTGTAGGTGCTGATCGGCTGACCGCCCAGGGTGCGTGCGCTGCCGTCTTCGTCGAGTTCCACCAGGCCCAGGGAAAACAGCTGCATCACTTCGCGTGCGTAGTTTTCGTCGGGTACACGGCCGGTGCGGTAATCGGCTTTGCGGTTGCGCAGGTGCGACAGGTAGATGCCCATCATCGGGTGGCGCGACACCGCCTCCAGCAGGTCGCGGTAATTGCCCAGGCCCTTGTCACCCAGCATGTCCATCCACGCGGCAACGGCTCGTGTGTTGCCCACGACGTTGTCGTCAGCCATGCTGATGACGAAGATCTGCGACAGCGCAAAGGCCGAGCGTTGGCGCAGCTGGTCGCGGCCGGTGAGAGCCTGTTTCCAGAAGCTCTCGAAGACCTGGTCCTGGCCGGCGCTGCTGCTGGCATTGGCCGCCTTGAACTGCGCGTCACGCGCTTCGATGTAGCTGCGGTGAGACTCGGCAGGCGCCATCCACTGCTCGTCGATCCAGGCCGAATAGCCCACGGCCATGAGCCTGTCGATGTCGGCATCGACGGGGCCGAAGGTGGCCTGGGTCAGGAATCGTGTGGCTTCGCTGCGTGTGGCCGGCTTTTCTACGGTGACTGCAGGCGGGGCAGGTGGGGCCGGCGCCACGGGGGCAGGGCTGGGTGCGCCGGGTGCCGAGGTGGGGTCGGCACCGCCGCTGCCGCCGCCGCAAGCGGCCAGGAACACGGTCAGCACCAGCGCGCCCAGAGCGCTGGCCGGGTGCCTGCCAGGTTGTACGGCGGGATGTGAGGGCATCAAGACAGCATCTCCAGACTTCGGGGCTGACGTTCACGCGGGCACGGCGCACAAGCCGGCCTCAAAACATGGACGCGCACCCTGCATTGTCGGCAGCCGGCGCCGCAACTGATGCCAAGGGCGCCGCAGTTCTGAAAGCTCTTACCGCCCTTACGCTTGGATGCGTTTGGAGTCCTGTCCGTTCAGCTGCCCGCGATGCAGCCCGGGTCAGCCCAGCGCGGGCGCCAGCGCGCGCCGCGCCTGGCTTTCGGCCAGACCCTGGCGGCGTGCCCAGTCGGCGAGCTGATCTTCGCCGATGCGGCCGACGTTGAAGTACCGCGCCTCGGGATGGGCCATGAAAAAGCCGCTGACGCTTGCAGCGGGTGTCATCGCCAGGCTTTCGGTCAAGGCCATGCCCACTTCGCCAGCGCCCAGCACGCGGAACATGTCGCGCTTCACGGTGTGGTCAGGGCAGGCCGGGTAGCCGGGTGCCGGCCGAATGCCGCGGTACTTCTCGCCGATCAGCTCTTCTGTTGTGAGTTTTTCGTCGGGTGCGTAGGCCCACAGTTCGGTGCGCACACGCTGGTGCAGGTGCTCGGCAAAGGCTTCGGCCAGGCGGTCGGCCAGGGCCTTGAGCATGATCGCGCTGTAGTCATCGTGGTCGTCGGTGAACTGCTTGTCACGCTTCTCGGCGCCGACGCCGGCGGTGACGGCGAAGAGCCCGATGTAGTCGGCTGCGGTGCCGCGCGGCGCGATGAAGTCGGCCAGGCTGCGGTTGGCGCGCTTGACTTTTCCAGTGGGGCCGTCCACCACCGGGCGTTCAGTCTGCAGGCGCAGCGGGTTCCAGCGCAGGGCCACTTCGTTGCGTGACTCGTCGGTGTAGACCTCGATGGTGTCGTCGTCCACGGTGTTGGCCGGCAGCAGCGCCACCACGCCGTTGGCCTGTAGCCAGCGGCCTTCTATCAAGCGCTGCAGCAGGCGTTTGCCATCGCTGAACACGCGCTGCGCCTCGTGGCCCACGACCTCGTCGCGCAGGATGTCCGGGAACTTGCCCGCCAGGTCCCAGGTCTGGAAGAAGGGGCCCCAGTCGATGCAGGCCGCCAGTTCGGACAGGTCGTAGTTCTTGAACACACGCCGGCCCGTGAAACGCGGCTTGGGTGGTGTGTAGGCGGCCCAGTCCAGCGCCGTCTTGTTGGCGCGTGCGGCGGCCAGCGTGACCAGCGGCGTGGCTTTTTTGCTGGCGTATTGCTCACGCACACGGTCGTAGTCCACCCGCAGTTCGTCGATGAACCTGGCGGCCCGTTCGTCGGAGATCAGGTCCGAGCACACGCCCACGCTGCGCGAGGCGTCCGGCACGTAGACCACCGGCCCTTCGTAGTGCGGCGCGATCTTCACGGCCGTGTGCACGCGGCTGCAGGTGGCACCACCAATGAGCAGCGGGATCTTCTTGATGCGGAAGTAGTCGTCGCGCTGCATCTCGCCGGCCACGTGCTGCATCTCTTCCAGGCTGGGTGTGATCAGGCCGCTCAGTCCGATGATGTCGGCACCTTCGACCTTGGCCTTGGCCAGGATGTCCTGACACGGCACCATCACACCCATGTTCACGACTTCGAAGTTGTTGCACTGGAGCACGACAGTGACGATGTTCTTGCCGATGTCGTGCACGTCGCCCTTCACGGTGGCGATCACGATCTTGCCCTTGGGCCTGGCTTCGCCGCCGCCGGCAATGAGAAGCTTCTTTTCTTCTTCGATGTAGGGCAGCAGGTGGGCCACGGCGCTTTTCATCACGCGGGCGCTCTTCACCACCTGGGGCAGGAACATCTTGCCCTGGCCGAAGAGGTCGCCGACCACATTCATTCCGGCCATCAGCGGGCCTTCGATCACGTGCAGCGGCCGGCCGCCGCCGGCCTTGATGGCCTGCCAGGCTTCTTCGGTGTCGGCGGTGATGAATTCGGTGATGCCGTGCACCAGCGCATGGCTCAGCCGGGTGTTGACGTCGTTGGCGCGCCAGGCCAGCTTGGCCGTGTCGTCCTTGGCCATGCCCTTGGCGGTTTCTGCCACCTCGATCAGCCGTTCGCCTGAATCGGGGCGGCGATTCAGCACCACGTCTTCGACCCGTTCGCGCAGCGCCGGCTCCAGGTCGTCGTAGACGCCCACCATGCCGGCGTTGACGATGCCCATGTCCATGCCGGCCTTGATGGCGTGGAACAGGAACACGGTGTGGATGGCCTCGCGCACCGGGTCGTTGCCGCGAAAGCTGAACGACACGTTGGACACGCCGCCGCTGACCTTGGCACCCGGCAGGTGGGTCTTGATCCAGCGTGTGGCCTCGATGAAGTCCACCGCGTAGTTGTTGTGCTCTTCGATGCCGGTGGCAATGGCAAAGATGTTGGGGTCGAAGATGATGTCTTCGGCGTCGAAGCCCACTTCGTCCACCAGCATGCGGTAGGCCCGTTCGCAGATCTGGATCTTGCGTTCGTAGGTGTCGGCCTGGCCCTTTTCGTCGAAGGCCATGACCACGGCTGCGGCGCCGTAGCGTCGCACCAGGTTGGCCTGACGCTTGAATTCGGCCTCGCCTTCTTTGAGCGAAATGCTGTTGACGATGCCCTTGCCCTGGATGCACTTCAGGCCGGTTTCGATGACCGACCACTTGGACGAGTCGATCATGATCGGCACGCGGGCGATCTCGGGTTCGCCGGCTATCAGCTTCAGAAAGCGCTCCATGGCCGCCGCGCTGTCCAGCATGGCCTCGTCCATGTTGATGTCGATCACCTGGGCGCCGTTTTCAACCTGCTGGCGGGCGACGCTGAGTGCGTCCTCGTAGCGGCCCTCCAGGATCATCCGGGCAAAGGCTTTGGACCCGGTGACGTTGGTGCGCTCGCCAATGTTGACAAACAGGCTCTGCTCGCCGATGGCCACCGGCTCCAGGCCGGCCAGGCGCATCGGCGGCGGAGCGGGCATGGGGACAGCGTCTGTCGCTGAGGACGGTGACAGGTCGGAATCGGTCATGGCGGGCTCTCGGGTCAAGGCGGACCGGATGCGCCCGCCGCTGACGCGGCCTGCTCACCCGGTGCGCCTGTGCAGGCGGGGGTGAGCGCCGTTGCCGGGCGCGGCGGACTGGGCCACCACGCCGTCCCGAGCCTGGCGGTGGGCTGAACTGGTCAGGCCACCGTCGCAACGCTCCTCGGGAGAATCCGGATTC
>JBBRCN010000030.1:0-47099 GCA_038204775.1 Burkholderiales bacterium
AGTTGTAGCGCGTCACGACATAGAAGTTCTGCGTGCCGGCCACGTAACTGGGCGCGGCATCGCCGTTTTGCAGTTCCACCAGAGCCAGGGGCCCGCTGTGGGTGCGGCCGGCGTCGTCCAGCACGGCGCCGCGCTGGGCAAATTGTTCGGCACTGAAGCTGGGCACGATGTCGGGCCCGAGCAGCACGGCGCGGTCTGTGCTGTCCACCGGCACGGCCACGCCAAAGTGCGTGGGCAGGTCGCGCTGCCAGCCAAAGCTGGCCAGGTAGTGGGCGACGCTGCCCACGGCGTCGGCGCTGTTGCTGTGGATCTGCACGTGGCCGTCGCCGTCCATGTCCACGGCCCAGCGGTTCACGCTGCCTGGCATGAACTGCGGCAGGCCCATGGCGCCCGCGTAAGAGCCCTTGATGGACTGCGGGTCGGTGCCTTCGCGGTGGCACATCACCAGGTATTCCTCCAGTTGCTCGCGGAAAAATTCACTGCGGTCCCTGCGGCCAGGCGGAAAGTCGAAAGCCAGCGTGGCCAGTGCGTCGATGATGCGGAAGTTGCCCATGATGCGGCCGTAGAAGGTCTCGACACCGATGATGCCCACCACGATTTCTGCGGGCACGCCCCAACGGTCCTGCGCTTCCTGCAACCAGGCTTCGTTGTCGCGCCAGAAGGCCACGCCAGCAGCCACGCGGCGCGGTTCGATGAACCTTGCGCGGTAGGCGGCCCAGTTCTTGGCCGTGCCTGCGGCCGGCGGCATGATCAGGCGCCGCACGGCGTCTTCGCGCCGGGCCTGAGCGAGATGTTTCAGCACCCAGCCCAGCGGCAGGCCCTGTCGCTCGGCGACAGCGGCAGCAAAGCTGCGGGCGCCTTCGTGGCCGGCATAGGGGCCTGGCTTGGCGGGCGCCGTGTTGTGGGCCTTGCGAGTCTGGCCGCTTGGCTGGGCCCAAGTGGTCACTGGCAGGCCGCTGAGGCCCAGACCGAGACACAAGCCCTGGGCCAGTGCCGTGCGGCGGGTCGCGGTGGTGGTGGAATTCGATCGGGAGGCGGGCATGCCCCGATTATCGAGAGCCCTGGGATCAGGGGCCCTGCGCTAGAACATCGTGCCCGCCGCGCGCGTGGTCTGCGCGTCGATTGGCGTCAGCGTCTCGCGACCGCCCACCACTTGCTGCAGTTGCTCGGCGCTCAGCGGGTGGCTGAGGCAGACGTCGGCACCGGCCATCTCGGCGCGCACCCTGTCCACGGCCGCGTCTTCACCCAGCAGCATCACCACAGCAGGCGCCGGGCGGCCGTCGGCGCGCTGGTGACGCTTGATCGTCTTGCAGGTGTGAAAGCTGTCCAGACCGTCCAGGCCGGTGGCCAGGAAGACGCAGTGGTAGTGGCGTCGTGTCAGACGTTCCAGCGCCAGCGCACCGCTGCGCACCAGGTGGACTTCGAAGCCCATGCCCTCCAGGTGGGTGGCCAGGAAGCGCAGCACGTGGTCCTTGTCGTCGACCACCAGGACGTGGTCCAGCGGCTTGCGCGGCGGGGCGGCAGGGGCGGCAGAGCCAGGACGGCCCTGGATGACGGGCATGGTGAGCGTGGACGATGGGCGTGTTGGCGCGGCGTGGGCCGGGTTTGCGCCCATGTGCTGACGCATCTGGGCGAGATCTTCCTGCACCCGCTGCACGGCGGCCGACATGGGTGGCGCCGTGCGCACCAGGCCCTGCAGGGTGCGCAAGAGCAGGACCAGCTTGATGGGCCGGGGCAGCTGTGCGGCTGCGCCCGGTCGTGGCGTGGTGCCCAGCATCACGGTGCTGCCCAGTCGGTCCTGGCGCACCACGGCCGCCACGGCGGCTTCGTCGTCGGCATTGACAACGGCCACGTTGCAGGCCGCCAGGTCGCTGCTCACCCGGTAGCGGGGTCCGTGGTCATCGGCCGGCTGCAGTGCCGCTTCGATGTGCGCCCGTTCGAAAGAGGTGAATCCGATCAGTGCCACGCGGACGGCTGGGCTCATGTTGGGGTGCTCTTGCTGGATGCTGCCGATGGGCCCTGAGGGTCGAACCATGACGTGCGTGGCCAAGGCCCGCACACCAGGGTATCGGCCGGTAACAGTCTCTCTTGAGGCCAACGGCTCGTCAGCGGCGGGTGTGCGGCGTGCTGCGTCAGTCACGGTCCAGTACGCGTGCCTGATGCACCGCGCCTGAACAGCGTGCGCTCCAGGCTGCTGATCCAAGGCCCAGCTTGAACCTGGGCCTTGTGCTTTTGTGGCCGCTGGCGCGGGTTAAATGCTGGCTGCGGCCACGCGCCGGAAGCCGCGCCACCAGGTGGCGAGGGCGAGCGCGCTGGCCGCACCGCCATAACGCTGGCGGTCCAGAGCCTCCAGCTCGGCGGCCAGCGCCTGCCCCCGGTCGCCCAGGGCCTGTCGCACCCGCGCGGCGCGCTCGCGTGGCGCGTGATGGGGCTGCACCTGCACACCCAGCTTCAGCAGCTGCCGCGTGACCCGTGTCTGCAGCCGCTGCCAGGGGTCTTGGCGTCGCCGGTCCCACCAGGCCCAGACGGCGCCGGCCAGGGCGGCGCTGCACAGCAGCAGGATCATCGTGCTGGCCAGGTCCTGCCAGCTGGGCGAGCGGAAGCCCAGGTTTTTCAGCAGGTCGAACTGCTGCCCGCGTGAGTAGTTCAGCACCCACTGGTTCCAGCGGTTGTTGACCGTTTCCCAGGCGCTGCGCAGTTGCGCGGCAATGGCCGGGTTGAGGCTGTTCATGGCACCGGCCACCAGCCCCGGCGGCGGCGCCAGGCTGCGGCCGCGCTGGACCCGGTCGGGGGCCACGGCGGCCGTGGGGTCGACGCGTATCCAGCCCGTGCCGGCCTGCCAGATCTCGGCCCAGGCGTGGGCGTTGCGCTGGCGCACGATCATGTAGCCGTCTTGCAGATCGGGGTCGGCGCCCTGGTAGCCGGTGACGATGCGCGCCGGCACATCCAGCGCCCGCATGATGACGACAAAGGCGCTGGCAAAGTGTTCGCAGAAGCCCAGCTTGCGGTCGAGCCAGAACTCGTCGATGGCCTGGCCGGTGAGCGTGGACGGGTACGGGCCGGGCTCCAGCGTGTAAATGAATTCGCCGCCGCGGATGTGCTGCAGCACGGCGTCGGCCAGGCCCGTGGGGTTGGCGTTCACCAGGTCGGGCCGTTGGCGCAACTCGGCGGCCCACTGCAAGGTGCGGGGGTTGGTGTTGGGCGGCAACTCGACCAGATCGCGCAGGCCCAGCACCGGCTGCTGCGGGCCGTGGCGGTGGTTCAGCCAGGCGGCGGCTTGCACACGCTGGCGTTCGATGATGGGGCGGTCGGCCTGCCACTGGCCGTCCGGTCGGTGCGTGAGCAGCCAGCCTTCGATGCGCGGTGCGCTGCCGGGCTGGTCGGGCGTCATCTCCAGCAGCGGCAGCAGCGGCAGCTGGCTGGGTTCCACCGTCATCTCGTAGTTCAACGCCTGGCCCAGCAGTTGCAGTTCCAGGCGGGGGCGGTGCTGGGCCTGGAAGGTGGGGATCAGGCGCGTCCATTCGCGGCCGTCAAAGGTGCTGAGCACCGGGCCGCGGAAGTACAGCTGTTCAGGGCGCGGCATGGGGCCGAAAAAGCGCAGGCGCAGCGCGATCGAGTCGTCTTCGGCAATCGACGCCACACCGCCCAGCCGCAGGGTGCCGGACAGCCCCGTGCGGCCCACGGCGTCTTGCGGCAGGCCCCACAGCGGCCCGATGCGCGGAAACAGCACAAACAGCACCACCATCACCGGCACGCCAAGCGCCGCGGCGCGCGCGGCCACCGCGCTGGCGCGTTTCAACGGCGGCCGGCCCACGGGCATGTGGGCCAGCACCAACGCCGTCAGCAGCCCCCACACTGCCACCAGCAGCCACAGTCCGGTGAGCAGCGACTGGGAATACAGAAAATTCGTCAGCACCAGGAAGAAGCCCAGGAAAAACACCACCAGCGCGTCGCGCCGGGCGCGCAGTTCCAGTGTCTTCAGCGACATCAGCACCACCAGCAGCGTGATGCCGGCCTCTTTGCCCAGCAGCGTGCGCTCGCCCCACAAGGTCAGGCCGGCGGCCAGCACCAGCACGGCGCTGACCAGCCAGCGGTTGGGCAGGGCCGACGCCCGCAGCGCCAGGCGCGCGCGCCACAGCAGCAAGGTCACGGTCATGAAGCCGCACCACAGCGGCAGGTGCAGCAGATGCGGCGCGATGGTCCAGCCGATGACGGCCAGCTGGAACAGCGTGTCGCGGGTGTCGCGCGGCAAGTGCGCCAGGCGTTCGCGCAAGGTGCTGATCACGGCCATTGCGCCAGCAGGTCCAGCGCGGCGCGCCGATGGGCGTCGCCGTTCTGAGGCGGCAGTTCACGCCCCGGCAGACGCAGACCGCAGTCCAGGCCTTCGCGGTCGGCCAGCAGCACCCAGGCGGCCAGGCGCGACAGGCGCAGTTCGGTGTCGGTGGTGCCGGCGTCCGCCCAGTCCAGCCACAGCGCGCGGCTGGCGGTGCCGGCGGTTTCGCGGCTCACCAGTTCACCGCTGCGTGCGACCTTCTTCCACACCACCTGGCGCATGGTGTCACCGCGCCGCCAGGGGCGCACGCCGTCGAGTTCACTGCCGCTGCTGCGGTGGCGCGCGTGTTCGTCGCCGGCGGTGGATGCGTTGCGGGGCAGCGGTGGCACGGGGTGTTCGGGCTTGGGCCAGGCCAGCGCACGCGCGGCCGGCCGCCACACGGTCCAGGCGCGGAAGAGGCCGAAAGGAAACAGCGTTTCCAGCACCAGCGCCGGTGCCGGGTGCCAGCCGCGGTGCGGTGGCACGAAGCTGAGCTGCACACTGGCCTGGCCGCCGGCCGGTGCGTCGCACCAAGCCATGGCCCGGCCCCATTGGCTGCGGTCTTCGAAGCGCAAGGCCAGGCCGTGGCGTTCATGCCCCAGGCTGCTGAGCACCACTTCCAGCTGCACGGGCTCACCTGCAAAACCCGGGGACAAGGGCCGCAGATGCAGCGTCAGGCCGCGCAGGTTGCCATGCGTGAGGTGCATCGACACCACGCCTGCACCGGCCAGCAGGAAGGTCAGCGCATAACCCAGATTCAGCTGGTAGTTGATGGCCGCCAGCAGCATCACCACCAGGGTGCCGACAAACGTGAACCCGGCCCTTGTGGGCAGGATGTAGATGTTGCGCTGGCCCAGCTGCCAGGTGTCGGTGAGCGGCAGGCGGTTCTGCCACCAGCGGCGGAACTCTGCGCGGGGCGACAGCAGTTGAAAAAGCCGAGCAAGTGACCGCCGCGGAGCCGGCTTCGCCGGTCCGCCAGCGGCGCCCCCCTGGAGGGGAGCGCCAAAGGCGCTTCGGGGGGGGGTCACGACCCTACGGTATCGGCGTCGCCTCGACCATGGCGCGCACCTGTTCGACCGGCCCGCGCCCGGCGCCCGCCACCGGCACCAGGCGGTGCGCAATGGCCTGCGGCAGCATGGCCTGCAGATCGTCTGGCGCCACGTAGTCGCGGCCGCCCAACAGCGCACGTGCCTTGGCCACACGCAGTGCGGCAATGCCGGCGCGTGGACTCAGGCCCTGCGTGAACCAGGCGCCCGAGCGTGTGGCCGCGATCAGCGCCTGCAGGTAGTCCAGCAAGGGCGGTGCGGCGCGCACCGCCAACACCTGCAGCTGCGCGGCCATCAGTTCCTGCGGCGTCAGGACGGGCAAGAGCCGCGTGGTGGCGTGGCGGCGGTCGCCGCCGGACAGCAACTCACGTTCAGCGGCGCGGTCGGGGTAACCCAGCGTGATGCGCAGCAGGAAGCGGTCGAGCTGGCTTTCGGGCAGCGGGTAGGTGCCCAGCTGGTCGCTGGGGTTCTGTGTGGCGATGACAAAAAAGGGCTTGGGCAGCGGGCGGGTTTCGTTTTCCACCGAGACCTGCTGCTCTTCCATGGCTTCCAGCAGCGCACTTTGAGTCTTGGGCCCGGCGCGGTTGATCTCGTCGGCCAGCAGCACCTGCGCAAACACCGGGCCGGGGTGGAAGACAAAGGTGTCCTTGGCGCGCTCAAACACGCTGACGCCGATCAGGTCAGATGGCATCAGGTCGGCAGTGAATTGCACGCGCCGGAAGTCCAGCCCCAGCGACACCGCCAGCGCGTGCGCCAGCGTGGTCTTGCCGACACCCGGCACGTCTTCGATCAGCAGGTGGCCACCGGCCAGCAGGCAGGCGATGCAGTCTTCGATCTGCGGGCGTTTGCCGACAACGATCGTGCTAATCTGGTCAACCAGCCTTGACAGCTGGCGCGTGAGGCTTGCGTCCATGCGCGGGACCATAACTTATAAGACAGAGACACGATCTGACGATGAGCACAGCGTTTTACAGCCATCCCGCCTGCCGCGGCCACGACATGGGCGTCGGTCATCCGGAATGTCCGCAAAGGCTGGATGCCATCGCCGATCACCTGCTGGCCACGGGCCTGGACGTGGCCCTGGACTACCGCGAAGCGCCCGCGGCGACGGTCGAACAGCTCGGTCGGGCGCACACCAGCAACTATGTGAACGAGCTGCACGACCTGCTGCTGCAGGTGCAGGCCGCAGGTGAGCCGCGTCTGCTCGATCCCGACACCGTTGCCGGCCCCGGCACGCTGCAGGCGGCGCTGCACGCCGCTGGCGCTGCGGTGGCAGCCACCGACGACGTGCTGAGCGGTCGCGCCCGCAACGCCTTCTGCGCCGTGCGTCCGCCCGGCCACCACGCCACGCGCGACGAGGCGATGGGGTTCTGCTTCTTCAACAACGTGGCCGTCGCCGCGCGCCATGCGCTGGACGTGCATGGCCTCCAGCGTGTGGCCATCATCGACTTCGACGTGCACCACGGCAACGGCACCGAGGACATCATCGCCGGTGACGAGCGTGTGCTGATGTGCAGCTTCTTTCAGCACCCGCTGTACCCCTACAGCGGCGCCGTGCCCAAGGGCACGAACATGGTGAACGTGCCGGTGCCGCCCTACACCCGCGGGCCGGCGGTGCGCCAGACCATCCTGGACATGTGGATCCCCGAGCTCGATCGATTCAAGCCCGAGATGGTCTTCATCAGCGCCGGCTTCGATGCGCACCGCGAAGACGACCTGGGCCAGATGGCGCTGGTCGAGGACGACTACGTCTGGATCACGCAGCAGCTGGTGCAGGTGGCTCGCCGATATGCCCAGGACCGCATCGTGTCGTGCCTGGAAGGCGGCTACAGCCTCAGTGCACTGGCGCGCAGCGTGGCCGCGCACCTGCGGGTGCTGGCTGACGTGGCGTGAAGTACGTGGCGTGAAGGACGTGGCTTGAAGGTCACCCTCCGGAACTTTCTGAAGTCCACTCTTTATCCCTGAATCATGAACCCTTCGATCCCGGCCGCAGAGTTCGGCCAGCTGGCCGGCGCGCTGCTCAAACCCTCGGCCCTTTTCGAACTGGCCATTTTTGCCGGCTGTCTGGTGCTGGCCTGGGTCATCGTGCGTCTGCTGCGCGGCGCCAAGCCCACCCCCGGCTCGACCTGGTTTGGCGACCGCATCGTTGACGGTGCGCTCTTCCCCGTGCTGGCGCTTTTGATGGCGCTGCTGGCACGCTGGCTGCTGACAGACCTGGTGCCGATCGCGGTGTTCAAGCTGGTGGTGCCCATCCTGCTGTCCCTGGCGGCGATCCGGCTCACGGTGCGTGTGCTGAGCGTGACCTTCCCGAATTCGGCGCTGATGCGGGCGGTCGAGCGCAGCGTGTCGTGGCTGGCCTGGATCGCGGTGGTGCTGTGGGTCACGGGCGTGTTGCCGCTGATGCTGCAGGAAATGGACGGCATCACCTGGAAGCTGGGCAGCACGCAGGTCTCGGTGAGCAGCATGCTGGAGGCCGCCATTTCGGGGGTGCTGGCGCTGCTGCTGGCCCTGTGGGTGAGCTCGCTGCTCGAGGCCCGCTTGCTCAAGGGCGCCACCGACAACATCAGCATCCGCAAGATGGCGTCCAGCGCGCTGCGTGCGGTGCTGCTGTTCATCGGCCTGGTGGTGGCGCTGTCGGCCGCCGGCATCGACCTCACCGCCCTGGGCGTGCTGGGTGGTGCACTGGGCGTTGGCATCGGCTTTGGCCTGCAGAAGCTGGCGGCCAATTACATCAGCGGCTTTGTCATCCTGGCCGAACACAGCATGCGCATCGGCGACATGGTGAAGGTCGACAATTTCGAGGGCCGCATCACCGACATCACCACGCGCTACACCGTCATTCGCGCGCTCAATGGCCGCGAGAGCATCGTGCCCAACGAAATGATGATCACGCAGCGGGTCGAGAACTCCTCGCTGGCCGACCCCATGGTGGGCCTCAACACGGTGGTGCAGGTGGCTTACGGCACCAATCTGGAGATGCTGATGCCGCGCATCGTGGAGGTGGTGGCGCAGGTGCCACGTGTCATTGCCGATCCGGCCCCCGCCGTGCTGCTCAGCAACTTCGCTGCCGACGGGCTGGAGTTGACGGTGGGTTTCTGGATCGCCGACCCCGACAAGGGGCTGCTGGGGCCGCGCTCGCAGGTCAACCTGGCGCTGCTGAAACTTTTCGACGAAGTGGGCGTGCAGATTCCCTTCCCTCAGCGTGTGGTGCGGCAGGCTTGACACGCCTGCTACGCTGATGCCGTGAACCCCCGATACCCGCTTGCCAGGACATTCAGGCGCGCACGCCCGCTGACACTGACCCGCGCCTGGGCCCTGGCCGGCTTGTTGTTGCTGGCGCAAGCGCTGGGTCTGGCACACGGCGTTTCGCATGGACTGCTGGGGGCTGGCGTTCCTGCCCACGGCGAGGCTTGTGAGAGCCATGGCGATGGCCAGCCGGGGCATCACGCGCTGTGGGCCGGCTCGCACGAAGCGGGCGATGTGCAATGCCGGCTGATCGACCAGCTCGGTCATGCCGATGCGCCCGCACCAGCGGCAAGTGGGTGGACGGCTCCAGCGCCCACTGCTGCGCCGCTGCCAGCGACCCAAGCGGCCGCGCCGCGCACGCGGCCCCGGGCTGCCCACCGGGCCCGCGCACCGCCGACCTGATCGGCCGCCGACCAGGCGCGTTCGTTTGCTGACCGGCGCCTTCGGGCCCCGGGCCGAGCGCGCGCCTGCCGCTTCCCCACCTATCCCCTATCCCTGTGCCCTTGCAGCGCCGCAGTCGATGCGGCCGGCGACCGGCCGTGTGTCTGCCCGTGCGTCAGCTCGTGCGTCAGCTCGTGTGTCAGCTCGTGCGTCTGCCCCTGGGTGCGACTTCGCACTCGTGCGGCTGCGCTTTCGTGCTCGCCTGTGCCGTTGCCGGGGCCTTGTCCTGAGAGAAAACCATGACCCCGAAAACCTTTCCCCTTGCGCGGCAGGCCCTGGCCCTGACCGCGCTGTGCCTGAGCCTGCCGGCACTTGCGCAGACCGCTACCGTCGTCATCACCGGCAACCCCCTGGGGCGCGACATCGGTGCCCGGCCGGTGTCTGTGCTCACAGGCCCCGGTTTGCTGCTGCGCCGGGCTTCAACACTGGGCGACACGCTGGACGGCCTGCCCGGTGTGTCAAGCACCGGCTTCGGCCCCAACAGCAGCCGGCCCGTCATCCGTGGCCTGGATGGCGACCGCGTGCGGGTGCTCGACAACAGCGGCGCTGCAGTCGATGCGTCCAACCTGAGCTTCGACCATGCCGTGGCGCTGGACCCGCTGGTGGCTGAACGGGTGGAAGTGCTGCGCGGCCCCGCCGCGCTGCTGTACGGCGGCAACGCCACCGGTGGTGTGATCAACGTCATCGACGGCCGCATCCCTGCCGTGCCGCGGGCTGCAGGGCAAGGCCTTGGCGGTCGGGCTGAACTGCGCCTGGGCGGTGCCGCCAACGAACGGGGCGCTGCCGCTGTGCTTGAAGGGGGTGCGGGTGCTTGGGCCTGGCACGCCGATGCCATGGGCCGCCAGACCGACGAGCAACGCACGCCCACCTTCACGCCCGTTGAAGACGGCACGCCTCTTGACCCCAGCAACCGGGTGCGCAACTCGGCCGCGCGCAGCCACGGCGGCGCCGTGGGCGCGGCCTGGGTGAGCGACCAGGGCCACCTGGGCGCGGCCGTGGACACTTTGAGCAATCGCTACGGCGTGACGGTGGAGCCCGATGTCACCATCCGCCTGCAACGCGATCGCCTGGCACTGGGCGGCGAGTGGCGGGCCACGACCGGGTGGTTGCGCAGCCTGAGCGCACGCGCCGGCCACACACGCTACCGACACGAAGAGGTCGAAGGCAGCGGTGAAGTAGGCACCACCTTTGCAAGCCGGGGCAATGACTTGCGGGTCGAAGCGCGCCATGCACCATGGCTGGGGCTGGAAGGGGTGATCGGCATGCAAGCCGAAACGCTGAGTTTTTCTGCACTGGGTGAAGAGGCCTTTGTGCCCGCCACCGACACCCGTTCACAGGCCGTCTTCGTGCTGGAAGAACTGAAGGCGGGCGCCATCGTGCTCAGCGCGGGCGCCCGTGCCGAGCAGGTGCGTGTGTCTTCTGAGGGCGACGAAGCCGGCGCCGCCGAAGTGAAGTTCGGCGACCCGGCCTCGCGCCGCTTTGCGCCGCGCAGCCTATCCCTCGGCTTGCGCGCCGACGTGGCGCAGGGCCTGCAACTGAATGCCACCTTGGGCAGCACGCAGCGTGCACCGGCCTACTACGAGCTCTACGCCAACGGCGTGCACCTGGCCACCGCGGCCTTCGAGCGCGGCGACCCGCAGCTGGGGCTGGAGCGCAGCCGCCATGTCGAGCTGGGCCTGGCCTGGCGCAGCGGCAGCCACAGCGTCAAAGCCAGTGTCTTCAGCACCCGATTCGCCAATTTCATCGCCCTTGACGCCACGGGCGCTGACATCACCGTGCCGGGTGAGGGTGGCGAGCCGGACACCCTGGCGCCCGAGTACCGCTTCCAGGGTGTGCGCGCGCGCCTGCGTGGCGCAGAGATCGAAGGCCGCAGCCGCCTGTGGCAAGGCAGCCTGACGCTGGACCTGAGCGGCAGCGTGGACCTGCTGCGCGGCGACAACCTCAGCGCTGGCGAGCCGCTGCCGCGCCTGTCGCCCACACGCACCCGCCTGGGCCTGGAAGCCGGCTTTGGTGCCTGGCGTTCAGGCCTGGACCTGCGGCACGCGGCCCGGCAGAACCGCGTCAGCGCCAATGACAGCGCCACCGCCGGCCACACCGTGCTGGACTTGTGGGCCAGCGGCACGCTGTGGGGCTCGGGTACGGGCTCAGGCGCAGGCGCCACCTGGTTTGCGAAGCTGTCCAACGCCACCGACGAACTGGCTTTCAACCCCGTGGCTGTCGCCACCATTCGCGGCTTGGCGCCCATGCCGGGGCGGGCCTTGTCGGCGGGTGTGCAGTTGCGCTGGTAGCGCTGGCGCTCGAGGCCGCGTCCGGGCCCACTCTTTCATCAGGGAGCCAGGCGCTCCCTGACCCAGGCGCCACTTTCCAGGCGGTAGCGCAGCCGGTCGTGCAGCCGGCTCTTGCGGCCTTGCCAGAACTCCCAGCGGTCGGGCTTCAGCCGGTAGCCACCCCAATGGGGTGGCCGTGGCGGGTTCAGCGCGTGCAGCGCGGCGGCCTTGGCAGCACCCGTCACCAGCACGGCACGCGAGGCGATGACCTGGCTTTGTGGCGAGGCCCAGGCGCCGAGCCGTGAATCCAGCGGGCGGCTGCGGTAGTAGGTGTCGGACTCTTCAGCGCTGGTCTTTTCCACCACGCCTTCGATGCGCACCACACGTTCCAGTTCGACCCAGTGGAACTGCAGCGCGGCCATCGGCAGTTCGGCCAGTTCCTGCCCCTTGCGGCTTTGGTAGTTGGTGTACCAGACCAGGCCGCGGGCATCGACGCCCTTGATGAGCACGATGCGTGTCGACGGCCGCCCGTCGCGGCCCACCGTGGCCAGCGTCATGGCATTGGGTTCAGGCAACTGCGCCTTCAGCGCCTGGTCCAGCCACAGCTGAAACTGGGCCAAGGGGTCGGCCGCCGAAGCGCTCTCGTCCAGCTCGTCACGTTCGTAGCTCTTGCGCAGCGCGGCGATGTCCATGCGGACAGTATGCACGGCCCGCACGGGGTGCATCCCTTACGGGGAACGACGTAAGTGAACGTCCCACTACCTCATCGCGGGTGCGCTCTGCATTCTTCGCCACAAGGAGGACGCCTGCTGCGCACCCGTGGCGCTGCAGGCTCCAGTACAAAAATGCGTTTCAGACCCACCATCGTTGTGCCCGCCGCTGGCCGGGGCAGCCGCTTTGGCGGCGCTCAGCACAAGCTGGAGCAGCCCTTTGACGGCGGCACGGTGCTGGGCGCCACGCTGCGCCACGCCATCCAGACCCAGCTGCCGGTGGTGGTGGTGACCACGGCTGCGCTGGCACCCTTGGTGGGCCGCCAGGTGGCGCTGCGCGACATCGTGGTGCTCAGCGCGAGTGAAGCGGCACGGGGCATGGGTTACAGCATCGCTGCCGGGGTGACCGAACGGTCCGGCGCACCGGGCTGGCTGGTGTTGCCGGGCGACATGCCGCTGGTGCAACCCGGCACCCTGCTGGCCGTGGCCACGGCGCTGGAACAACAGCCCGTGGTCTACGCCCAGCACAAGGGCCGGCGCGGCCACCCCGTGGGTTTTGCGGCCGAGCTCTACTCCGAACTGATCCTGCTGGACAACGACGACGGTGCACGGCGTGTGGTGGCCCGTTACCCGGCCCTCGGTGTGGACGTGGACGACGCCGGTGTGCTGATGGACGTCGACACGCCGGCCGACCTGGAAACGCTGCAGGCCAGCGCAGGCATCGGCCCGCGGGCCGCCAGCAGCGGCTGACTACAGCAAGCCCTGGCGCTGCGCCAGCGCCATCAATCGTTCGATCTCCCGGTCGTGCACACCGCGCGCGCGCAGCGCGCTGGCGGTTTCAGCCAGGTACTGCAGCGTGGTGCCGTAACGGCCGCTGGCGTGGCGCAGGATGTGGGTCACCTCATCGTCGGGCAGGCGCGGCAGGCAGGCCTCGCTGCGCCGGCTGAGCGTGAAGGCCAGCGCCCGCACGGTGCCTTGGGGCGTGCGGCAGGGCACCAGGCGCGGGTCGTAGACGCCGGTTGGCATCTCACGGGCCCACAGGCGGTCCAGCTCGGCTTCTGCGTTTTCAGGCCGCAGGCGGTAGACCACACCCCGGCAAGCACCACCCGGCAACAAGGCAAACACCAGGCCCGGCTGCTGCGGTGTGCCGCGGTTGACACGTGAGCGCATGCGCAGCGCGCGGTGCCAGCCGTGCAGCAGCGCGCTGCGGTGCTCGGCGGCGTCGAACTCGGGCCGCCAGATCAACGAGGCGTAGCCAAAAATCCAGCGTGCGTGTTCGGCGTCGTGTTGTTGCGCGTGGTGTTGTTGGGGGTGTCTCAGGTGGTCCTGCTCTTGCGTGAGCTGCAGCGCCTGCCACTGCTGGCGTAGCAGCCGCAGCGCCGCTGCGGGGTCGCGCATGATCAACTCTGATGGGATCGGTTCTGCGGTAGGCGATGGGCTCACGGCAGACAGCATGGCACAGCCCGCGCAAGCTTCATCTTGAATTGACGCTGTAACTTGGTTACGTCACAATGAACAGTATGGTTACATCAACTCCCGGCCTGCATCCGGTCGTTCAGGCCGTCACCGCCCGCATCGTGCAGCGCAGTGTGGTCACGCGGGCCGCCTACCTGGCGCGCGTGGACCGCCTGGTGGGTCGCGCGCCGGGTGCCGACCGCATGGGATGCGCCAACGTGGCGCATGCTTTTGCCGCGCTGCCGGCCCGCGACAAGTTCCGCGTCGTGGCAGAAAAAGCGCCCAATCTGGGCGTGGTCACGGCCTACAACGACATGTTGTCGGCGCACCAGCCCTACGAAAGTTACCCCGCGCTGATCCGCGACGAGGCCCGCCGACACGGCGCCACGGTGCAAGTGGCTGGTGGCGTGCCGGCCATGTGCGACGGCGTCACGCAGGGCCTGCCCGGCATGGAACTGAGCCTGTTTTCGCGCGACACCATCGCCATGGGCACCGCCGTGGCACTAAGCCACGATGTGTTTGATGCCGTGCTGCTGTTGGGTGTGTGCGACAAGATCGTGCCCGGGCTCTTGATCGGCGCTTTGCACTTCGGCCATTTGCCTTGTGTCTTTGTGCCCGCCGGGCCCATGGGCACGGGTTTGAGCAACGACGCCAAGAGCAAGGTGCGCGAGCAGGCCGCCCAAGGCCTGGTAGGCCGCGAAGAGCTGCTGGCCGCCGAGAGCGCCGCCTACCACGGCCCCGGCACCTGCACCTTCTATGGCACGGCCAACAGCAACCAGATGCTGCTCGAGGCCATGGGCCTGCACGTGCCCGGCGCTGCTTTTGTGCACCCGCACGACGGCCTGCGCGAAGCGCTGACACGCGAAGCCGTGCGCACCGCGCTGGCCATCTCGGGCAAGGCGGGCAGCCAACGCTTCACGCCGATCGGCCGGCTGGTGGACGAACGGGTCATCGTCAACGCCATGGTCGCCTTGCTGGCCACCGGCGGCAGCACCAACCACCTGATTCACTGGGTGGCGGTGGCGCGTGCCGCGGGCATCGTCATCGACTGGACCGACTTTGCCGAGCTCTCGGCCGCCACGCCGCTGCTGGCGCGGGTCTACCCAAACGGCAGCGCCGACGTGAACCAGTTCCAGTCGGCCGGCGGCCCGGCCCGGGTGCTGCGCGAACTGATGGCCAGCGGTGGCCTGCACACCGACGTGGCCACGGTTTCTGCGCAGGGCAGCGCGGCTTATGGCGAACTGCCGCTGCTGGACGGCGACAAGCTGCGCTGGACCGTGCTGCCACCCGACAGTGGCGACAGCAGCATCGTGCGCCCGGCGGCGCGGCCGTTTTCGGCCAGCGGCGGCCTCAAGCTGCTGCAAGGCAACCTGGGCCGCAGCGTGATCAAGACTTCGGCGGTGCCGCAAGACCGCCACGTCGTCGAGGCGCCCGCCCTTGTGTTCAACAGCCAGGAAGCGCTGCTGGCCGCCTTCAACGCCGGCGAGCTGGAGCGTGACCTCGTCGCCGTGGTGCGCTTCCAGGGCCCGCGGGCCAACGGCATGCCCGAACTGCACAAGCTGACGCCGCCGCTGGCGGTGCTGCAGGGCAAGGGCTACAAGGTGGCACTGGTCACCGACGGCCGCATGAGCGGCGCCAGCGGCAAGGTGCCGGCAGCCATCCACGTCAGCCCCGAGGCCCTGGCCGGTGGGCCGCTGGCCAAGGTGCGGGATGGCGACATCATCCGGCTCGACGCGACCGACGGCACACTGCAGGCGCTGGTGGATGCGGACGTGTGGGCGGCGCGGCCCTTGCAGCCGCTGTCGCCAGAACAGGCCCAGATCCACGCCCACGACCTGGGCCGCGAACTTTTTGCTGGCATGCGGCGCAATGTGAGCAGCGCCGAAGAGGGGGCCGTGACATGGCTTTGAGAGCCGTGACCCTGATCCACTAAAACCGACCCACATGAACAACACCCTTGAACTGGCCGGCCACGGCCCTGTGATCCCGGTCATCGTCATCCAGCGCCTGCAAGACGCCGTGCCCTTGGCGCAAGCCCTGGTGGCGGGGGGTGTGCGGGTTCTGGAAGTGACGATGCGCACGCCCGTGGCGCTGGCAGCGATCGAGGCCATCGTGCGTGCCGTGCCCGAAGCCATCGTTGGCGCCGGCACCATCCGCAGCGCAGCCGATGCCCGTGCCGCACGCGCAGCAGGCAGCGTGTTTGGCGTCAGCCCGGGCTACACGGCGGAAGTGGGGGCCGCCTGCCGTGAAGCTGGCTTGCCCCTGCTGCCCGGCGTGGCCACGGCCAGTGAGGTGATGGCGGCACAGGCCGACGGCCTGCAGTTTCTGAAGTTCTTCCCGGCCACGGCGGCTGGTGGCTTGCCGATGCTGAAGGCGCTGGCCGGGCCCTTCCCCGAGGTGGTGTTCTGCCCCACGGGCGGCATCACCGTGGACACCGCGCCGCAGTTTTTGGCGCTGTCCAACGTCTTGGTGTGTGGTGGATCGTGGTTGACGCCGCCAGACGCGGTGGAGGCTGGCGACTGGGCCCGCATCACCCAGCTGGCGCGGGCGGCGTCGGCGCTGCGCGCCTGAGCTTCAGCCGGCCGACGGCTGGCGCGGGTACGCGCGTTTCAGGGCCTGGGCTTCACGTCACCGCAATCGGCGGCCAGCCAGCGTGCGCTGGACAGCATCTCCATCGTTTCTTCGCGGCTCTTGTGCGCTGACGTGATGGTGACGCGGCCCTTGTGTTCTTTGTCGCTGATGAGCGTGAACTCGCCTTCACCGGTGGCCTTGCGCGGGCCCGTGCATTCCATCTTGAACTTCACCGTGTTGCCGGTGCGGCTGCTGCTGGTCTGTTTGCACTGACCTTGCTGCTGTGGCACTTCGTTGCGGGCCGCCTGCTCAGGTGTCAGGCAGACCTTCATGGTCATGGGCTGGCCGGTGCCGGGCAGCCCGCCACCCAGCCCCTGCGCTTTCATCGCGTCTTCGATCTGTTTGCGTTTGTCCGGCGGCATGGCGGCCAGTTGGGCCTGCATCTGTGCCATGGCCGCTTCGACCTGGCCGCTGCCGGTCTTCATCGTCGCCTGGTGTTCCCACAGGCCGGGCCTGAGCTGCTGAGCCTGAGCAAGTGGCGCCGCCAGGCTCATCAGCACGAGCACGGTCGTCGCAACAATGGATGTCTTCATGGGGTCTCCTGATTGGGCGCGGCGCCATCGTGCACCAGACCGGCCATGTCTTGAGCGCCACCGTCAGCCATTTGCTGCAGCCCTTGGGCCACACCCAGGCGGTCGGCTTCGCTGCGGTTCTGGCTGACCTTCCACTTGCCCACCAGCCGTGTCAGCGGGATGCGTATGCCCACGATGGCGCGCAGCATGGGCTGCACGTAGTCGTCGGGCGCGTCCGACACCGCCCATGGCGCGTCGCGCCCCGCTTCGTGGTGCTGCGTCAGGCGGCTGACCAGGCTGTGCAGCCAGGGTGCGTCTTCCACGGCTTCCAGCACACCGTGGGCATGCACCACGGCGTAGTTCCACGTCGGCACCACCTTGTGCGTGGCCGCCTTGCTGGGGTACCAGGAGGGGCTGACATAGGCCTGCGGCCCGCTGAACACCGCCAGCACGGGGGCACGGTGGGCGTGCTGCCACAGCGGGTTGGCGCGGGCGACGTGGCCGATCAGCGTGCCATGCGGACCCGCCTGGGGGTCGAACTCCAGCGGCACGTGGTCGGCCGTCGGGCCGTCGGCGCCCGTGGTGACCAGGGTCGCCAGCGGGTGCAGGCGCATCAAGCCGTGCAGGGCGGCCGGGTCGCGCTGTTCGAAGTGGCGGGGCAGATACATGGTGCTTGGACAGGCAAAGCAGGTTCGTCAGGCCGGTCGCTGGATCAGCTCGATCTTGTAGCCGTCGGGGTCGGTGATGAAGGCGATGACGGTGTTGCCACCTTTGACCGGGCCGGGCTCGCGTGTGATGGCGCCGCCCAGCGACGCGGCCTTGTCGCGCACGGCCGTGCAGGTGGCCGCCACATCGGGCACGCCGATGGCGATGTGGCCAAAGGCGCTGCCCAGCTCGTAGCGGTCCACACCGTAGTTGTAGGTCAGCTCGATCTCGGCGTGTTCCGGGTTGCGACCGTAGCCGACAAAGGCCATGTCGTACTTCTGATCAGGCCTTTCCGTGGTGCGCAGCAGGCCCATGCCCAGGACCTGGGTGTAAAAGTCGATCGAGCGCTGCAGATTGCCAACGCGCAGCATGGTGTGGAGGAGTTGCATCCGGAGTTGCCGTTCATCTAAGGGTTGATACTTCCCCCCGAAACTCGGGGGGGCGCTGCCTGAAGGCAAACACCGGGCCGACCGGCAGCCCTAGCATCCGCATATGGTAATCAGTGGCAACCAGCGGGTGCAAACCCGCAAGGGCTGTACCACTGCGTTGAACCGACGCGATACCCACACATAACCGAGGAAGTCCATGAAGTCCATGAAGTCCAAGCCCGTCGCTCTGTCTGCCTTGACCCTGGCCGTGGCGATGTTCGCTGCACAGGCATCCGCACAAACCTCACCCGTGCGCACCGCGTCGGGCTCGTTCAACGGCATCGACTGGCAAGCCCAGAGCCTGGTCATCGGCCAGACGTCCACGGCCAACATCACGGCAGGCGGCAACCCGATCTACACGGCGCCCATGCCGCAGTACAACGGCGTGGTCTCGCTGATCATGACCTACACCGGCTTGGGCAGCTTCATCTGCACCGGCTCGCTGCTGCCCGACCGCCAGTCGGTGCTGACCGCCGCGCACTGCGTGACCAACGGCGCCACGCTGGCCAACCCCAACGCCACAACCGCCTACTTCTACGGCGGCCCCAACCCCGACACCACGGTGGCCTTCAATCCCGCAGCCACGGCCGTGGCGGCATCGCAGTACTTCGTCAACCCGGGCTACACCGGCCAGGTGATCGACCAGAACGACATCGCGGTCATCCGCCTGGCGGCCCCGGCGCCCATCTGGGCCAATTCTTATGGGCTGTCCGGTGTTTCCGACCTGACCAGTTCCACCTTCAACATCGCCGGCTACGGCCGTCGCTCCACCATCGGTGGTGCCGTGGGCGCCAACCTGGGCACCAACGTGCTGCGCCAGGGCGACAACCGCTATGACTTCCGCTTTGGCGATGCCGACTTCCCGGCGGGCTACTGGGACGGCGCTTTCGACAACCCCAGCCTGCCTTCGGCACAGGTGGCTTATTCGTATGTGTCCGACTTCGACAACGGTACCGCGGCGCGTGACGCCACCGCCTTCCTGGCCGCCGACCCTGACTTCAACCTCAGCGGCCCCAAGTACGAAAACTGGGGCGTTGGCCAGACCGAAGTGGGCGTGGCCGGTGGCGACTCGGGTGGCCCGCAGTTCATCGGCGGCCGCATTGCTTCGGTGACGTCCTACGGCCTTTCCTTCGGCACCACGTACGGCGACATCGACGGCGCCTTGAACAGCAGCTTTGGCGAATTCAGCGGCTACGTGCCGGTGTACATCCACACCGCCTTCATCAACGCGTCGCTGGTGCCTGAACCGGGCACCTACGGCATGATGGCGCTGGGCCTGATGGCCGTGGGCCTGGCGGCTCGCCGTCGCCGCACGGTCTGAAGACACAAACGATCCTTGCCTGAACAAGGCGCCGGCTGCCAGCTGGCGCCTTTTTTCACGCCCGGCCTTTCAGGGCTGTCTTTTCAGAGCTGCTTGTGTTGGCTGGCCGGCAGCATGCGCTGCAGATCGAAGACCAGGCACGTCGTGGAGGCATGTGCGTACAGCAGTGGTGGGCATCGTGCTGGTGGCGGTGGGCGCGCTGCTGCGCATGAGCAGCACGGTGGGGCTCATCTTTGCCATCGGCATCCTGGCCGCTGGCGGTGCCGGCATGGCCGGCCCTTCGGTGCTGATGGCGGCCACGACGCGGCTGGTGGCGCCAGAAAAGCGCGCCATGGCCACGGGTGTGGTCAATGCCGGCGGCTCCTTTGGCCAGTTCATCTTTGCGCCTCTGGCGCAGACCATCACCACCGCCTCGGGCTGGGTCGTGGCGGTGCAGACCCTGGGCCTGCTGACGCTGCTGGCACTGCCCGCGGCCTGGGCGTTGCGGGGCCTGCCACAAGCGCCCGCCACAGCAGGCGCACCGCCGCGTGTGGGCACGCGCGAAGCGGTGCGCGTGGCGCTGGCCGACCGCAGCTTCCGCCTGCTGGCCGCCGGATTTTTTGTCTGCGGCTTCCACGTCGCCTTTTTGGCCACTCACCTGCCGGGTGTGGTGGCTTCGTGCGGCTTGCCGCCCGGGGTGGGCGCGTGGTCGCTGGCCATGTTGGGACTGTTCAACATCGTGGGCAGCGTCGGCATCGGTCTCCTGATGGGCTGGCGCAAAGGCAGGCTGCCGATGAAGCACCTGCTGGTGGCCATCTACCTGATCCGCGCCGTGGCCGTGCTGGCCTTTGTGCTGACGCCCAAGTCGACGCCAGTGATGCTGCTCTTCGCCGCGGTGATGGGGCTGACCTTCCTGTCCACCGGGCCGCCCACGGCCGGGCTGGTGGCGCGCTTCTTTGGGCCTGCGAACATGGCCACACTGTTTGGCCTGGTGATGGTCACGCACCAGATCGGCGGCTTCCTGGGCGCATGGTTGGGGGGCAAGGTCTTTGAAGCCAACGGCTCCTACGATTGGATCTGGTACGCCGACATCATGCTGGCCCTGGCGGCCGCTCTGATCCACTTGCCGATTCAGGAGCGGCGGCCCGTGCCCAGCGCGGCCTGATGGTTCAGGCGCTCACACCGCCACGGTGTAGTTCAGCGTCATGCGGCCGCCGTCCACGACCACGATCTCGCCAGTGACGTAGCTGGCGGCATCGCTCAGCAAGAAGGCCACCACGTCGGCGATCTCCTCGGGTTCACCCAGGCGTTTCATGGGCGTGCGGCTCATGACGCGAGCCTTGGCCTCGTCGCTGGTCAGCACGGCCGAGCGCGCCAGTTCGGTGGCGATGGTGCCCGGCGCCACGGCATTCACCCGCACACCCTGGTCGGCCATCGACAGCGCCATCACACGGGTGAGCTGGTTGATGGCGCCCTTGCTGGCGTTGTAGCTGGCGATGGTGGGAATGGCCAGCGTGCCGTTGACTGAACTCATGTTGACGATGGCACCGCCGCCTTGCGCCACCATCTGCCGCGCCACCGCCTGGCCGACCAGAAAGCTGCCTTTCAGGTTGACCGCAATGACCGCGTCCCAGTCGGCTTCGCTGACGTCCAGAAAGGGCGCTGCCTTGAAGATGCCGGCGTTGTTGACGAGCCCATCGACGCGGCCAAAACGAGCCAGCGTCTGGGCCAGTGCAGCATCCACCTGGGCTTTGTCGGCGACGTTGCAGTGGAAGTAGGCGGCGGCTGCGCCGGCGGCTTGCAGCTCGGCGGCCAGGGCCTGGCCAGCGCTGTCGGCCACGTCCCACAGCGCAACGGCAGCGCCATCTTTCAGCAGGCGTCGCACGCAGGCCTGGCCGATGCCCTGTGCCGCGCCGGTGACCACCATCACACGGCCTTCAAAGCCAAAGTGCACACCTGTTGCCATGTTGCTGCCTGCGCTGAAACGGTTGGGGCCGGCAGTGTAGCTGCCGGCCCTGGTCAAGCGCTGGTCAAGCGCTGCGGTCCAGCCAGATCGCCAGGCCCTGGGCATTCAGCTCCAAGTCCATGGCCAGCATGGCTTCGATCTGCGCCAGGCTGCCTTCGAAACCGTGCGACCGCAGACTGCGCGCAAAGATCTCGAGTTGCCCGCTCTTCAGCGCCTTGTGCCGCTGGTGGGCGTGCTGCAGCCGTCGGCCCAACGCCGCCATCTCGTCCAACAGCGACAACAACAGCTTGCCCAGGCGCGGCACGTCCTGCACGCGGCCAAAGTGGGTGAGGTACATGCACGCGGGTTGATGCAAAAGCAAGCGCTTTATCGACTGGCGCAAGGCCTCGGGGTCGAAGTGGATGGGCGTCGAAGTGGGCACGATCCAGGCGCCGCGTGCGGTGTCGAATTCGCGGTAGCTCAGACCGAAGGTGTCGCCCGTGAACCACCCGCGCGAGGTGCCGTCCCAGATGCAGTGGTGGTGGCGTGCGTGGCCGGGTGTGTCGGCCAGCAGCAGCGTGCGGTCGGCCAGGCGCACGGTCATGCCGTCGGTGGACGTGTGCACACGTTCGGCCGGCACGGGCAGCACTTCACCGTAGGAACGGTTCATCTCTTCGGCGCCATACACCGCCGTGGCGCTGGCCCTCAGCGGGCCGGGGTCGATCATGTGGCGCGCGCCTCGGGGGTGCACCAGCAGCCGCGCCCGCGGCAGCTGCTGCATCAGCAGGCCGGCGCCGCCGGCATGGTCCAGATGCACGTGGGTGGGGATGACCCAATCCACATCGTCGTGCGACAGCCCCAGGGCCTGCAGTGCCGTCAGCAGCCGCGGCACGGCGTTGTTGGTGCCGGTGTCAATGAAGGCGGCCCTGCCACCGTGCACCATCAGATAGGCGGCGTCGAAGTGGTCGCGTTGGAAGGCGGTGTCAATGGCATGAATGCCATGACCCAGCGCCTTGACGAACTCGGGCAGGTGTGCGCTGCTCACCGCGGCTGCAGCATCTGGCGCCCTACCCGGGCAAAGGGCCTTGAATCAGGGCGCGCCCAGGATCGTCCACAGGCGGGCAATCTCGGCCACGCCGTCGTTGCCCTTGATGCTGCGCAGCGTCTGCACGGCGGTGGACTTGGCCTTCGGCGACTGCAACTGGGCCATGCCCAGGCGCAGCTTGGCGTCTTCGGCGCGCTTCAGGTTGCCCTTGGCGATGCCCTGCTGAATGAGGCCGATCCCCTTGTCCACTTCACCGATGGACACATAGGCGTAGCCCACCTTCACCAGACCGTCGCCTTCCTTGAAGCCCGCGGCATCGGTGGCTTGGGTGGCCAGGTTGGTCTGGGCTTCCGCTTCCTGTTTGACCGCCAGGTCGCGCAGGCGTTGATGGCGCGCGGCTTCGGGGCCGGTGCCCAAGACGCCGGCCTTGATGCCCTGGTCGGCGATGCGGCGCGCTTCGGCGGGCAGACCGGCCTGCAGCGCCAACTGGGCCATTTCCATGTACTCGTCGGTCTTGCTGAGCGTGCCGCTGGCCAGGCGCAGGCGCAGCAGGTCCAGCGCAAAGCGGTCGGCGAAACCGGCCTTGCGGGGCAGCCGGCTCAGGTAGGCGGACCAGTAGTCCTTCTTCGGGTAGTGAGCCAGCAGCTTTTCCAACGTGACCACATAACCGGCGTTGTTGCCGGTGCGTTGTTGCGCGTCGGCCAGGCGCAGCAGGTCGCCCTCGTCAGGCCGTCTGCCGGCTTGTTCAGCCCCCGAGACCGCAGCCGCAGCATCTTTGGCGATGGCGTTGTAGTCGCCGCTGGCGCCCTGCAAGTAGGCCTGCATCTGCTTGACCGTGCCACTGTTGTTGCCCGCGGCGATGGCCCGGTTGAGCCATTCGGTGGCCTTGCCGGTGTTGCGCTGCTGCACATAGGCCGAAGCCAGCTGCTCGGCCAGCTGGCCCTTTTCAGAGCCACCAGCGCGCTCGTAAAGGTTGTCCAGGGCCTGGATGGCCGCCGAGTAGTCGCCCGCTCGCTGCGCCGCCGCCGCCTTCATGCGGTCGATGGTGAGCTGCTCGTTGGCCGTCTTGCCGCCCACGGCCTCGGCCTCCCGCACCTTGGCCAACGCTTCACGGGCCTTGCCGGCCTTCAGCAGGTCAGAGGCCTGTTGCAGCGGCTTGCCCACCTCGGACCGCAGACCTTGGGCGTGGGCCACGGACCAGCCGCAGTTCAGGGCCACCAGGGTCAGCAGTGTGGCGAGGACGGGAACGCGCGGTGACTTCATGGTTCGTGGGATGCCTTTGCAGAGAAGAAGTTCAAAGGAACTGTTCGTTGCCAACGATGCCGATCTTGGTCACCCCCAGCCGCTGGGCCGTGGCCATGATCATGGCCACGTGTTTGTACTCGACCAGTTTGTTGGGGCGCAGATGCACCTCGGGCTGGTCGGCCTGTGCGGCCACCACCGCCAGACGGGCTTCGATGGCGGCCCGGTCGCCAGGCTGGATGACCTCGCCGTTCCAGCCGATGGTGCCGTCGAAGTCGACGTCGATGCGCACGATCTCGGGCGGTGTCGGCGGCGGAGCGGCGTTGCTGGGCACCGGCATGTTCATCTTCACCGCGTGCGTCTGGATCGGGATCGTGATGATGAACATGATCAGCAGCACCAGCATCACGTCGATCAGCGGCGTGGTGTTGATGTCCATCATGACTTCGGGATCGCTGTCGTCGCCCCCGGAACTTGCGACATTCATTGACATGGTGTGGTTCTCAGTTGGCCCGCGTGGCGCTGCCGGCTGGTGGTTCGGTGATGAAACCGACCTTGAAGATGCCGGCACGCTGGCAGGCCACGACGATGCGGCCCACGGATTCGTAGCGCACTTCGGAGTCGCCCCGGATGTGCACCTCGGGTTGCGGTTCCTTGACCGATTCGATCTTCAGCCGTGCGACCAGGACTTCGATGTCGGGCATGCGTTCGGTGCCCCAGTAGACCTCGCCATCGCGGTTGACCGCGATGACGATGTTTTCGGGCTTGGTCTGGGTCGGCAGGTTGCGTTCTTGGGGCAGCTCGAGCTTGATCGTCTGGGTGACCACCGGCACGGTGATCAGGAAGATGATCAGCAACACCAGCATCACGTCCACCAGGGGCGTGGTGTTGATGGTGTTGTTGAGCTGGGGCTCGCCGTCGTCCGACGAGGAGCCGACATTCATGGACATGGGGTGGGCTCCCGGCTGTCAGGTGTGGATGCGGTCACCGGGACGATCAACGCTTGCCCGCGATCAGCACGTTGTGCAGATCGCCGGCAAAAGCCTTGGTCTGGTCCATGACGGCCTTGTTGCGGCGAAGCAGCCAGTTGTAGCCCATCACTGCAGGCACGGCCACCGCCAGGCCGATGGCCGTCATGATCAGCGATTCACCCACCGGGCCGGCCACCTTGTCGATCGATGCCTGGCCGCTGATGCCGATCTTGACCAGGGCGTTGTAGATGCCCCAGACGGTGCCGAACAGGCCCACGAATGGTGCGGTGGAGCCCACGGTGGCCAGGACGGCCATGCCGTCTTGCAGACGGTTGTTGATGCTGCCGACAGCGCGGTCGACCGCCATGCTGATCCAGGTGTTCTTGTCGATCGCTTCGACCATCGTGCCTTCGTGGTGGTCGCTGGCCTTGATGCCCTGATCGGCGATGAAGTGGAAGGCCGAGCCCTCCTTCAGCGCGCCGGCACCGGCCTTCACCGAGTTGGCTTTCCAGAAGACGTCTGCCGATTCCTTGGCGCTCTTGAGCATCGAGCGCTGCTCCAGCAGCTTGACGATGATCACGTACCAACTGGCCATGGACATGATGACCAGGATGATCAGCGTCGTGTGCGCGACGGTGTCACCCTGCGTCCACAACGCCTTCAGGCCGTAGGGGTTGTCGACGGCCTCTTCGGTGACCGCCGGTGCGGTGGGCGCGGCGGCAGGTGCCGGAGCGGGTGCCATGGCGGCCGGTGCTGCGGCCGGCTCGGACGGAGCCTGCGCAAAGGCCAGCATCGGAGTGCTGAGAGCCAGCACAAACCCCGCCAACAAGGTGGCCAGTGATTTGGCTGCCCGCGAACGGGCGGCGATGGATTGATTCATAGACATGTGGACTCCAAAGGGAACGGGTCGCGCGGCCCCTCAGCCGCGCTTACGGGGGACAGGATCAGTTCTCGAGCTTCCAGTCGTAGATGATGCGACCGGTCAACCTTTCGGGCTTGCCGTCGAGCGTGCCAGGTGTGCCCTTGCAGTCCTTCACGGCTTGCAAGGCCAGTCGGTCGAGCTGCTTGTGTTCGCGCGAAGGCCCGGAAGACTTCTCAACGGTGGCTTCGCCGATGGCACCCGTGGTGTCCATCGTGTAGACGATCGTCGTGCTGCCGGTGGCCTCTGCGTTGCGGGCCGCACGCGGGTAGTCGGGCCGTTCGCAGACGTTGGCGAAGTCGATGCGCGGTGCGGTGCGCACGGGTTGGCGCGGCGGCGCGGGCGGCGCAGGCGGCGCGGCAGGTGCCGGGGGCGCAATGGGCGTGACGGTCACCGGCGGGGCCGGTGGCGGCACCACCTGCGTGGTGGTGATCGTGGGCGCCGGTGTGGGCGGCGGGTTCACCACCACTTCTGGCGGCGGCACAAACGATGGCGGCGGCGGTGCGAACTTGGGCGGCGGCGGCAGGTTCTCGGGTGGTGGCGGTGGCGGCGGCTTGGTCTCTTCGATAATCTTGGTCTCGATCGGCCCCTTGATCACTTCGACCATGCGTTGTGCCATGCCGGTGACCATGGCCCAAGCCAGCAGCAGGTGCAGCGCCAGCACGACGCCAAAGCCCACCACGTGCTTGCCGGGCTTGCGTTGTTGTTGGGCAAAATCCACTCGATCCTCCAGCCCAGCCTGCAACTTCGTGATGCAGGGCTCGGCGACTGTGCTGTTCACGGCCTTGTGAGCCGCCCCGGATGGACACATCCAGGGCGCGCGACTATATCGCGAAGCCCTGAGGGACCGCCCCGGGCATCACCCTAGGCAAAATCGACCCTGGCGGTACCCCGCAAGTAACTGTCCCATGGCAGCAAGAAAGGGGCCACGGGTGCAGATCCTGGCGGCGCGCTTGCGCCGCACCCACCGAGCCAAGGGGTGCTTCAGCGGCGCCTTGCAACGTCAGCGAGCACCACGTGCCAGCGCCATCAGTGTGCGCAGCGCGTCATCTTGCGCCGTGGGCGCGTCGCACGCGACGATCTGCCGCGATGAAATTGAACGCAACCAGGTGAGCTGCCGTTTGGCCAGTTGCCGCGTGGCGGCGATGGCGCTGGTGCGGAAGTCGGTGTCGCTGGCCGTGTCCGTGGCGTCCAGGGCCTTCCAGGCCTGCCGATAGCCTACACAACGCATGGCCGGCAGGTCGCCGTGCAGGCCAGGGTTCAGGCGCAGGCGTCGCACCTCGTCCAGCAGGCCCTGGGCCAGCATGGTGTCAAGGCGCTGTTCGATGCGGCCGTGCAGCCAGGCGCGTGACCCGGGCTCCAGCGACACCAAGGGCCAATCGCTGCCCGCAGCAGGCGCCGGGCTCGGGCCTGCGCTGTGCCAGTGCGTCAGCGTCTGGCCGCTGACTTGCCAGACTTCCAGCGCACGCTGGATGCGCTGGCCGTCGGCAGGCGCCAGACGCGCCGCGGTGGCCGGGTCGATCTGTGCCAGTTCGGCGTGCAAAGCCGGCCAGCCCAGGCGGGCGGCGCGGCCGTCGATCTGCGCGCGCACGGCGGCGTCGGCCGGTGGCATGGTGTGCAGTCCCTGGCGCAGGGCGTGGAAGTACAGCATCGTGCCGCCCACCAGCACAGGCAGGCGGCCGCGGGCCTGCACCTGCGGCACCAGCGCCAGGGTGTCGGCCACAAACTGCGCCGCCGAATAAGTCTGCGTCGGCTCCAGGATGTCGATCAGGTGGTGTGGCACGGCAGCGCGTTCAGCCGCGCTGGGCTTGGCGGTGCCGATGTCCATGCCCCGATAGACCAGAGCCGAGTCGACGCTGATGATCTCCACCGGAAGCCGCTGCGCCAAGGCCATCGCCACGGCCGACTTGCCACTGGCCGTGGGCCCGGCCAGGCACAGCGCAAAGGGTTTCATCGGCGGGGCATCACCGAACTGCACGCTGCACCAGCGTCCAGGCCACCAGGCAAGTTGCAGCTGACCAGAAAGCCAGGCCCAGCATCAGCGGCCGCAGCGTGCCGTCCAGCGACACCCCCAGCCACCGCCCGATGCCAAAGGCCACCAGCGCCAGCAGCAAACCGGCCAGCGCCGACGCGGCACCGGCGGCGGCCGGAAAGGGTCCGACCACACCGGCCTGGCCACAGGGCTGGTGCAGGCCGTGGCCGAAGAGAAACAGGCACTGTGGCAGCAGCACGACCCAGATCTGCTCCACGCCCGCCAGCACCAGAGCCGCGCCCAGTGCACCTGCGGCCAGCGTGAACACCGCGCCGCGGGCCACCGTGCCGCCCATGCCGTGGCGCCGTATCCAGCGCCGGCACATGACCGTGCCCGCGATGTAGGCCAAGGAGCCCACAGCCATGGCCGCGCCATAGGCCGCGGGCGACAGACCCAGCACGTCGATGTAGACAAAGGAAGAACCCGCCAGCAGCGTGAACAGGCCGCCATAGGTGCAGGTCACCAGCAACGCCCAGGCCATGAACACCGGGTGGCGGCCGATGACCCACCAGGTGGCCAGCAGGGGCGCCAGCCGCGTGGCGGCCGGGTTGCGGCGGGCCAGGGTCTCAGGCAGCCGCAGGGCCACCCACAGCAGCGTCAGCGCGCCCACCACGGCCACGGCACCCAGCGACGCGCGCCAACCCCACAGTTTGGCCAGCAACCCGCCCATCAGCGGGCCCAGCAGTGCGATCACGCCCAAGCCGGTGAGCGCCAGCGCCATCACCTGTGCGCCCTGCGCGGGTTCGTACAGGTCGCGCAGCACCGCGCGTGCACAGACCACGGCCGCTGCCATGGCTGCACCCTGCAAGCCGCGCCAGACGACGAGTGCCTCGATGCTGCCAGCCAGCGCGCACCCCACGCTGGCCAGCAGGTACAGCGTCAGCCCCGTCAGCAGCACCGGGCGGCGGCCGAAGCGGTCGGCCACCGGGCCCCACACCATCTGCGCCAGGCCAAAGGCCAGGATCAGCACCGACATCGTCAGCTGCGCGCCGACCATGCCGGCGCCCAGGTCGCGCGTCAGGCCGGGCAGGGCGGGCAGGTAGACATCGGTGGTCACCGGCTGCAGGCCCAGCAGCAGCGCCAACGACAGCGCGGCCAGGGTGTGCGACACGATAGGCGGCGGAGGCGCCAGCGTGGCAGCAGAGGGGGCAGGCATCATCTGCGATGAGGTTATCAGGGCGCAGCGGCGAGTCTGCGCTGGGCCCGGGATCAGGCCGGGATCAGGCCAAGATCAGGCCAAGATCAGGCCGGGATCAGGCCGGGATCAGGCCGGGATCATGCCCGCTTCAGAACCGCTCGTCGTCGCGCAGGTAGCGCCACTGCCCGGGTGGCAGCTGGCCCAGCGGCACACTGCCGATGCGAACCCGCTTCAGGCCCAGCACCTGCAGGCCCACCAGTTCGCACATGCGGCGGATCTGCCGCTTGCGGCCTTCGCGCAGCACAAAGCGCAGCTGTTCTTCGTTCTGCCAGCTCACGGCGGCGGGGCGCAGCAGCACGCCGTCCAGGCTCAGGCCGTGGCGCAGGCGTTCCATGCTGGATTCGGGCAGGCGGGCTTCGCCGCCGTAGGCCACACGCACCAGGTATTCCTTTTCGACACGTGTCTGGTCGCCGATCAGGCGCTTGGCCACACGGCCGTCCTGGGTGAAGACCAGCAGGCCGGTGGAGTCGATGTCCAGCCGCCCGGCCGGCGCCAGGTGCCGCAGGTGACCCGGGTGGAAGTTGATGCCCGAGCTGTCGCCCGGCCAGCGGTTGGCCGGTGTGATCAGCGTGATGGCCGGTTCGTAGCCGTCTTCGGCCTGGCTGCTGACGATGCCCATCGGCTTGTGCAGCAGCACGGTGACCTGCCGGGCCTGTTCTTCACGGGCGCGCGGGTCGATGTCGATGATGGCGTCGGGCGGCACCCGCTGGCCCAGTTCGGCCATCTGACCTTTCACACGCACCCAGCCGGCAGCAATCCAGTCGTCGGCTTCGCGGCGTGAGGCCAGGCCGCGTTCGGTGAGCAGCTTGGACACGCGCACCCCTTCGGCCGATGCCGGCTTGGGCACGGCGCGGGGCGGGACTGGGCGTGGGGGTGCGGGCATCACCCGAGGTTCAGGGGCGCTGGGGGACGCATCACGGCGTGGTGCCGCCCGGGGTGCTGCAACGCGTGGTGGTGCGGCGCGTGGTGGTGCGGCATGAGGCAGCGCGGCATGAGGCAGCGCGGCATGAGGCAGGGCGGGACGCTCTTCGCGTCGAGGCGCGGGGCGCGGATCGTGGTGCGGATCGTGGCGCGGATCGCGGCGCTGCTCATCGGCCCGCGGTGCAGCGGGTCTGTTTTGCGCCGATGGCGCCGCTGGCGCAGGCGGCGCCGCTGGCGAATCCGGCGCGTCACGTTCGCTCGGGCGCGTCCTGGCACTGGTCGCGGGCCGCGGTGAAGTCACACCGCGCACACGTGGACGGTGTGGGTCACGTGCCGGGGCGCTGGGTTTGATGCTGATCTTGGGGCGTTCGGCCATGCGGCGATTGGATCATGGCCCAAGGCAGGGGCAGGGTCTTGTCAGAAAACGGTATCGTGAACGACACCAGGGCATGAGACCGACTGCGATGCGCGAAGCCATCAAACACTTGGCCATGAAGCAACTGTTGCTGAGCCTGGCGCTGTGGTGTGGCGCCACTTTGCAGGCCGCACCGCTGTCGCCACCGCTGCAAGCTGAACTTGACGCGGCGGTGATCGACTACGAATCGGGTCGACTGGTCCGCGCCCGTCTGGCCTTCGAGTCGCTGTCCAAGCGTGGTGTGCCGGCAGCCGACTACAACCTGGCCGTGATGCACTTGCGCAGCGAACTGCCGCAGCCCAGCGTGCAGCGCGCCAGCCAGCTGCTCACGCGTGCGGCCAAGGGCGGTTTTGTCACGGCCCAGCTGATGCTGGCGCGTGCGCTGGACAAAGGTGAGCTGGGCCCGCGCGACCTGAAGCTGGCGCACCAGTGGTACGAGGTGGCCGCCGAGAGTGGCAGTGTCGAAGCCCAGGTGGCCATGGGCACCGCCCACTTCCTGGGCCGCGGCCTGGCCAAGGACCCGGTCCGCGCGGCCCACTGGTTCCGTGAAGCGGCCAAGGGCGGCGACGTTGGCGCCATGTACCTGCTGGCTTCGATGTACGAACAGGGCGATGGAGTCGACCGCGACCTGCGGCTGGCGCGCTACTGGTATGGCATCGCCGCGCAGAACGGCGATGAAGCGGCACCGGCCAAACTGAAGGAACTGGACAGCCGCTTGTCGGCGCCAAGCACCTGACCGGCGGCCAGTGGCGGCCGGCTACAGCACGACCTTGACCATCGGGTGCGTGCTCAGCGTGCGGTAGAGCTCATCCAGTTGCTCGCGGCTGGTGGCCGTGACGGTGAGCGTCAGCCCCAGGTAGTTGCCCGCCTTGCTGGGCCGCCGTTCAACGCTTGACACATCAAAGCCCGGGTCGAAGTGACGTGCCACGGCCACGATGGCCTCTTCAAAACCGGGCACCTGTGCGCCCATGACCTTGATGGGAAAGGCGCTGGGGTACTGAATCAGGCTTCGTCCGGGGGGAATGTCCGCTGCCACTTTTGCAAACCTAACCCGATCAGATGGACATCGTGGCCTTGGCGCGCTGGTAGGCCTCGAAGAGGCGCGCGTACACCGGGCCGGGTTTGCCACGCAGCGCGCCATGGCCAACCTCTTCGCCGTCGATGTGTGTCACGGCCAGGATTTCCTTGGTAGCCGAGCTCAGCATCACCTCGTCGGCAGCGCGCACGTCGGCTTCTGAAATGGGACGCAGGTTGTAGGCGATGCCGGCGTCTTCGCACAGCTCGCGCAGCAGTTCGACGCGGATGCCTTCCAGCACATGTTCGCTCTTGGGTGGACCCAGCAGCGCACCTTCGTGGGCGATCCACACATTGCTGGCCGCGGCTTCGGTGAGGTGCCCGTCGCGGAACATGATGGTCTCCAGCGCACCGTGGTCGGCCGACATCTGCCGCGCCAGCACATTGCCGAGCAAGCTGGTGCTCTTGATGTCGCCCCGTTCCCAGCGAAAGTCGCGTGCCGTGGTGCAGGCCACACCCTGGTGGCGCTGCTCGGCCGTGGCCGGCTTGAACGGGTTGCTCATCATGAACACCGTGGGCACCGGGTTGGCGGGCATCACGTGGTCGCGAGGCGCCACGCCACGGGTGACCTGGATGTAGACGACCTGGTCTTCTTCAGGCCGCGCCGCCACCAGCTGCCGGCAACGCGCCAGCCACTCTTCGCGGGTGGCCGGCTGGGGCAGCCGCAGCTTGCCCAGGCTGCGGTTCAGGCGCGCCAGGTGTTCGTCAAAGCGAAACAGCCTGCGGCCGTACACCGGCACCACTTCGTAGATGCCGTCGCCGAAAATGAAGCCGCGGTCGAGCACCGGGATGCGCGCTTCGGCCAAGGGCATGAAGTCGCCGTTCAGAAAGCAAAGGTTGTCGCTCATCGGATGTGTGCCGGGGTATGTGCCGGGGTATGTGCCAGGTGAGGGTGTGCAGGGACGCAGACCATCATGGCACAGGCGCAGCGCACCTTCAGTGCGCTCGCCGCAACAGCTGGCCTGCGTGCCGGTCCAGCACCTGACCGTGTTGCACCGCCAGTTGCCCATTGAGCAGCACACTGTGGATGCCGCTGGGCGCCAGGTCGGGCTGGACGTAGGTGGCGCGGTCCATCACCGTGGCCGGGTCGAATACCGTCAGGTCGGCCGCATGCCCCGCCATCACCTGCCCGCGTCCGGCCAGGCCGAAACGCCGTGCAGTCAGGCCCGTCATCTTGTGCACGGCCGCTTCGAGCTTCAGCACACCGCGCTGCCGGCTGTAGTGGCCCAGCACGCGCGGGAAAGTGCCCCACAGGCGCGGGTGCTGCACGCCGGGTGCGGGCAGCCCGTCGGAGCCGATCATGGCCAGCGGGTGGGCCAGGATGCGGTCCACGTCTTCGTCGCTCATCGCGAAGTAGATGGCGCCGCCGGGCATCAGTTGCGCGGCCAGCGCCGTCGGGTCCATGCCGCGCTCGGCGGCCATCTGCCGCAAGGACCGGCCCGCCGCCTGCGGTTCCTGCTGCGACCACGTCACCTGCACGTCGGTGCTGCTGGCCACGCGTTCGGGCAGCAGCATGGTCGACGACGCGGTGTAGGGGTAGCAGTCCAGGCACACCGCCTGCGACCGCGCGGCCGCTTCGATCAGCGCCAGCGTGCGCGCCGAGCCGCCGTGATGCGCCAGGCCCATCAGCTTGTGGTGCGACAGCACCAGCGGCGCGTCCAGCGCGCGCCCCACGGCCAGCGCTTCGCGAAGCGCGTCGTCGATGGCTGCACCTTCATCGCGGATGTGCATGGCGACGATGCCGCGGCCACCGGCCAGCGGCCGTGCCACGTCGATCAGCTCTTGTGTCGTCGCCGCGCGCGCCGGTGGGTAGAAGACGCCGGTGGACAGGCCGATGGCGCCGGCCTGCAGCGCTTCGGTCAGCGCGGCCTGCATGCGCTGCACCTCTTCGGGACGGGCGGCGCGGTCCAGCTCCGCCATCGCGCCCACGCGCAAGGTGGTGTGGCCGACCAGCATCGCGGCGTTGACCGCAGGCCGGCCGGCTTTCACGGCCCGCATGTAGCCGGCAAAGCTGGCGTGCGTGAAGTGCCGCTGCAGGATGTCCAGCGGCGCAGGTGCGTCGTCGCACAGCAGCGGCGCCAGGCTGATGCCGCAATTGCCGGTGATCACGGTGGTCACGCCCTGCAGCAGCTTGGGGTGGCGTTCGGGGTGTTCCAGCAGCAGCTGGTCGTCGTGCGTGTGGCTGTCGATGAAACCCGGCGCCACGATGTGGCCACTGGCGTCGATGCGGCGGTGTGCCGCTGTCGATGCCAGGTCGCCAACTGCCGCGATCAGCCCGCCGAGCACGCCCACGTCGGCGCGCCAGCGCGGCGCGCCGCTGCCGTCGATGACTTCTCCACCTTCGATCACCCAATCCAGCATCGCTTCATTCCACCTTGGCGCCTGAGCGCCGGATCACGTCGGCCCACATGGGCTGCTCACGCCGCGCCAGCTCGAACAACTGCGCGGCAGGCCCGTTGGCGGGCTCAAACGAGAGTGTGGCCCAACGCTCGGCAAGTGCAGGACTGTTCATGATCCGGTTGATTTCGCTGTTCAACCTGTCCGCGAGCGCCGCGGGTGTGCCCACCGGGGCCACGATGCCGCCCCAGGCTGACATCGCGTAGCCAGGCACGCCGGGCTCGGCAACCGTGGGCAGCGCTGGGAAGGCCGGCGAACGGCGGCTTGCGCTCACGGCCAGCGCCCTCACGCGGCCTTGGCGGATGTGGGTGCCGATGGAGCTGAGGTTGTCGAACATGAGATCGGTCTGGCCACCGATCAGGTCCTGGATCGCCTGCGGGCTGCCCCGGTACGGCACGTGCACGATGAAGCTGCCGGTCATGCTCTTGAAGAGCTCGCCGCCCAGGTGGCCGGTGGTGCCATTGCCGGCCGAGCCCATCACCAGCCGGCCCGGCCGTGTTTTGGCCAGCGCTATCAGCTCTTGCACACTTGCCACCGGCAAGTCGTTGCGCACGACCAGGGCGTTCTGAACGCTGCCCAGCAGCGCCACGGGCGCCAGTTGTGCAAAGGGTTGGTAGGGCAGGCGCGCAAACAGCGACAGGTTGATGGCCAGCGTGCCCACGTTGCCGTAACCCAGGGTCAGCCCGTCGGCTGCAGCGCGCACGATTTCCTGCATGCCGATGTTGCCCGAAGCGCCCGGCCGGTTGTCGATGACGATGGTCTGGCCCAAGGCCTTGCCGAGCTCGCCGCCCAAGATGCGGCAGATGACGTCGGGCGAGCCGCCAGCCGCCGACGGCACGATCAGGCGCAGTGGCCGCTCGGGCCAGGAAGCGTGGGCCCGCAAGGGCAGCAGGGCCAGCGAGGCCAGCAGGTGGCGGCGATCGATCATGGGTGGACTCTCCAGGTTTGAGGCTCGGCGCCACTGTGAAGCCGGGGTGTTGACTTGCCAAGCAACAAGCCCCGATGCCGGCATGAGAAAAACTCATGCAATATCGCGCCATGAGCCGCCTGCCACCCGACCACGGCCTTGCTGTGCCTGGAGGCGGCAGCCCGCCTGGGCAGCTTCACGCGCGCCGGGCGGGAACTGCACCTCACGCAGGCCGCCGTGAGCCGCCAGGTGCTGTCGCTGGAGGCGCGTCTGGGCACGGCGATGTTCTTGCGCAGTCGCGAGGCCTTGCGCCTGACCGACGCCGGTGGCGCTTACCTGGACGAGGTGCGGCCCGCGCTGGCGAGCCTGGAACGTGCCACCACGGGCGTGATGGCGCTGAAGGGTCGAGGCGGTCCGCTGAACCTGTCGGTGGCTTCGTCGCTGGGCAACTACTGGCTCATTCCGCGCCTGCCCGGGTTCACGCGTGACCATGCCCGGATCACGCTCAACATCGCCACGCGGGTCGGACCGGCCGACTTCGGCGCCGCCGGCGCCGCGGGCTTGCGATTGGACGCCTCGCTCGAATATGGCGACGGCCAGCGCCCGGGTTTGCACAGCGAATACGTGCTGCCGCTTGAAGTGAGCGCCTATGCCAGCCCGGCCTGGGTGCGCCAGCATGGCCGCACGCTGGGGCCGCGGACGCCCGCGGGCATGCTGATCCAGCACACCACCGCGCCGGAACTCTGGCCACGCTGGTTTGCACAGGCGGGGCTGTCGCCGGCGGCGCTGACGGATGGCCCACGCCACGATTTGATGTCGATGGCGCTGAACGCCGCGCTCGTCGGCCTGGGTGTGGCCTTGCTGCCGGGGTTCATGACGGCCGACGCGGTGTCTCGGCGGCGCCTGCTGCGGCTGTCGCCGGTGCAGGTGCGCGGAGACCGCAGCTACTGGTTGGTGGTGTCGCCGGCCTCAGAGGGCAAGCCCTCGGTGACAGCCTTCAGGGACTGGCTGCGGGCTCAGGCCGTTACTTGATCCACAGCCGGATGGCGTCCCAGGCGCGGCCGAAGATGCCCGCCAAGCCCACCGGTTCCAGTACCACCAGCGGCCGCATCGTGACCGCGCCACCGCCCGATGTGGTGATCTTGATGATGCCCACGGCCTGGCCCGCCGTCAGCGGCGCCAGCAGCGGGTCGGTGCGTTCGATGGTGGTCTTGAGCTTGTCGCCTTCGCCCTTGGGCACGGTGACGATCAGGCCGCCGGCGGCGCCCAGCCTGGCCTGGGCCTTGTCGCCCTTCCACACGGGCACGGTGGCCATCGGCTTGCCGGCTTCGAACAGGCGTACCGCGTCCCAGGCCTGCCAACCCCAGTTCAGCAGCTTCTGGCTTTCGGCCGCGCGGGCCTCGCGGCTGGCCGTGCCCAGGACCACGCTCATCAGGCGTCGCTTGCCGGCCGGTGTGTCGCGCACGGCGCTGGCCACCAGGCAATAGCCGGCAGCTTCGGTGTAACCGGTTTTCATGCCGTCCACCGCCGGGTCGCGGCCCAGCAGCATGTTGCGGTTGTCCTGCTTGATGTTGTTGAAGGTGTACTGCCGGATGCTGTAAAGCGCGTAGTGCTCGGGGTGGTCCAGCACGATGCGCGCAGCCACCAGCGCCACGTCGCGTGCGCTGCTGTAGTGGCCGGCTTCGGACAGGCCTTCGACGTTCTTGAACTGGGTGTTCTTCAAGCCCCAGGCCTGGGCCTGGCGGTTCATGCTCGCAACGAAGGTTTCCACGGTGCCGCCCACGCCTTCGGCCAGCGCCACAGCCGCGTCGTTGCCACTCTGCACGATCAGGCCGCGCAGCAGTTCGGCCACCGTGGGGGTCATGGTGGTGTCGATGAACATCAGCGAACCGCCGCCCTTGCGCTGCGCCCAGGCGCGCTGCGACACCGGCAGCGTCTGCTCCTGGGTGAGCTTCTTGTCCCGCAGGGCGTTGAACACCAGGTAGGCGGTCATCAGCTTGGTCAACGATGCGGGATCGGCCTGCGCGTCGGCGTCGCGTTCGGCCAGCACCTGGTTGCTGGCCAGGTCCATCAGGATGTACTGGCGGGCCGCGATCTCGGGCGGCTGCGGTGTCTGCGCCAGAGCGGCAGCGGTGAAGGCAACGAGGATGAAGACGAAGAGTGATTTCATGAAGGTTTGTTCAAGCCGCCGCGCGTGAAGCCCACGCGCTGACGACGATCTGTTTGAGCACGGGAAGCTGCCCGTGGAAGAAGTGGCCAGCGCCGGGCAGCACGGTGACCGGCAGGGCCTGCGGACGTGCCCAATCGAAGACCGCGGACAGCGGGACGACGTCGTCGACTTCGCCGTGCACCACCAGTGTGTCGGCCGGTACCGCTGCGACGCTGAAGTTCTGCACTGCCGGGCCCACCAGCACCAGGCGTTCAGCCGCCGTGGCCAGCTTTGTTGCGGCTTGCGAGGCCACGTAGGCCCCGAAGGAAAAACCACCCAGCACCAGCGGCACGCCTGCCGTCTGGTGGGCGGCGATCACGGCCAAGGCATCGTCGATCTCGCCCCGGCCCTCGTCCCACACACCCAAGGACGCCCCGATGCCGCGGAAGTTGAAGCGCACGCTGCGGTAGCCCAGCTGCACCAGGGCGCGCGCCAGCGTCTGCACGACCTTGTTGTCCATCGTGCCCCCGTGCTGCGGGTGTGGATGACACAACACGGCCAGCCCGCGTGGCGCGCCGGCCGGTGTGCTGATGGCACATTCAATTGCCCCTGCCGGGCCTGCGACCGTGGTGCGTTGCGTGGCACTGTTCATCGGCCGATGTTCGGCGGCAGCAGCAGCCGCTGCACCGGTTCGCCTTTTTTCAGGTGGCTGTCGACGATCTCGTCGATGTCGTGCGAGTCGACGTAGGTGTACCAGGTCTCTTCGGGGTAGACCACGACCACAGGGCCGCCAGCGCAGCGGTCCAGACAGCCGGCCTTGTTGACACGCACACCACCGGGGCCGGCCAGGCCTTCGGACTTGACGCGTGACTTGCAGTGGTCGAAGGCAGCCTGCGCGCCCTGGTTGGCGCAACAGGCTTCGCCACTGCTGCGTTCGTTCAGGCAGAAAAACACATGGTGCTTGTAGTAGCTCATGCCCGGGATTGTAGGGAAGGGCCTACTTGCGCCCGCCCAGGCGCGACAGCAACCAGGCCATGGCCGCGTAGGGCCAGAGCCAGCCGATCCATTGCGCCAGCCCGTGAAAGCGCACGAAGCGGCCCTGTTCCCAGGCCAACAGTCTTTGCGCGAAGTAAGGGTCGGCTGGCGCTTGCGCCACACCCACCACCAGCCCGGTCAGCGCCACCAGCCCGATGCCCGCCACCAGGCGGCGCGGCATGGGCACCAGCAGGATCGACAACGCCGTGCCCAGCACCAGGCCCGGCAAGGTGCGCGGGCCCAGCCAGGCCCAGATGTGATCGGGGCCGAAGTTCAGCGCGGTCGACAGCGCCATGGCGCCCATGGCCAAAGCCCCTGCACCCAAAGCCATCACCAAGCGACGCCAGCCAGGTGCGACCACGGAGTACGCCACCAGCACCGGTGCCAGCAAACCCAGTGCGACGATCAGGGATTCGGTCAGCGGTCGCAAAGGCGCTGCCGCCGGCGCCGCTGCGACCAGCAGTTCGTAAGTCGGCTCGGCCCAGGGCACACCCTCCAGTGTTTGTGCCAGCACTTCACGCAGCCGTTCGCCCACCTGGCCCAGACCCAAGGGCACCGGCGCCGGGAACAGCAGGCCCACAGGCCACAGCACCAGCAGCGCCAGCGCAACGGCGGCGTCGCCCGAAAACCAGCGTGCCCGCAGCGTGTTCCAGCGGTCCACCAGGCCGCTGGCGTGCAGCGCCAGCGCCACCAGGGTGCCCGCCGCTGCGCCTGCCGCGTTCATGGCCAGGTCTTCACGCGCCGGCACACGCCCGGGCACAAACTGTTGCAGCAGTTCGCAGCTGAAGGACAGCAACACCGACAGCATCAAGGCCAGCAGCACGGCGCTGCGAGCACGCATGCCGCTGCGCAGCGATGCAACGGTGATCAGCGCACTTAGCGGCAGATAGCCCAACAGGTTGGAGCTGACATCAAAAGGCGACTGGTACAGCGCGCTGGGCAAGGCGACCAGCGCCCCCAGCGACTGACCCGGCGGCCAACGCCAGCCGACAAAAGGGTAGAGGCTGGCATACAGCACCAAGGCTGCGTAGACCAGCGCCAGCAGCGTGGCCGAACTGCGGTGGCGCTCCGGTGCCATCGGCATGCGTCAGAAGGGCTTGACGACCACCAGCACCACCATCAGCGCAAACAACAGCACCGACGTTTCGTTGAACACGCGAAACCACTTGTGGCTGCGTTTGTTGGCCAGTTGCTCGAAGCTGCGCAGAAACGAACGGCACATGTGGTGGTAGCCGATGGCACCCACCACCAGCAGCAGCTTGACGTAAATCCAGCCCTGGCCCTTGCCGATGCCATAGCCGAGCCAAAGCCACAGGCCCAGCACCAGTGCCGGCACCATCAGCAGGCTGGAAAAGCGGTAGAGCTTGCGGGCCATCAGCAACAGCCGCTCGCGTTCGGCGTGACTGTCGGCCGGCACCATGGACAGGTTGACAAACAAGCGCGGCAGGTAGAACAGGCCGGCAAACCAGCTGGCCACGAAAATGATGTGAAAGGCCTTGACCCAAAGGTATCCGCTGCTCATGCCCCGCATTATCGCGGCGACCAAAAAAAGAGCCCCGGCCGAAGCCGGGGCTGGTAAGCCTTATCGCTGTCATCACGCTAAGGCACCTGCTCAGGGAGGAAAAGCAGGGAACGACAACCTCGCGGCTATCATTCACCGACCACTTTAGCAGAACGAAAAACGGCGCGCCACGTCGGTTTCACCCCGGGGCCGCGTCACCTTTCAGGCCCAAAAGGAGCCGTGCGTGCCGAACCCCCCACCGTTTCCCGCCAGCCGGCCGCGCCGGCTGCGCCGCGATGCATTCACACGTGCGCTGGTGCGCGAGAACCACCTCAAGCCGGAAGACCTGATCCTGCCGGTGTTTGTGCTGGACGGCCAGCGCCAGGCGCAAGACGTGGCCAGCATGCCGGGTGTGCAGCGGCGCAGCATCGACGGCCTCTTTGCCGTGGCCGAGCAGTGCATGACGCTGGGTGTGCCGGTGATGGCGCTGTTCCCGGTCATCGACGCCTCGCTGAAGACCGCGGATGGCCGCGAGGCACTGAACCCCGAAGGCCTGGTGCCGCGCTGCGTGCGCGAGTTGAAGAAGCGCTTCCCCGAACTGGGGCTGCTCACCGACGTGGCGCTGGACCCTTTCACCAGCCACGGCCAGGACGGTCTGCTGGACGACAGCGGCTACATCCTGAACGACGCCACGGTGGCGGTGCTGCGCCAGCAGGCCCGGGTGCAGGCCGAAGCGGGTGTGGACATCGTGGCGCCCAGCGACATGATGGACGGGCGCATCGGTGCCATTCGAAGCACGCTGGAAGAAACGGGCCTCATCCACACGCGCATCATGGCCTACAGCGCCAAGTACGCCAGCGCCTTCTACGGCCCCTTCCGCGACGCCGTGGGCAGCGCCGGCAACCTGGGCCGTGCCGACAAGAAGGTCTACCAGATGGACCCCGGCAACAGCGACGAAGCGCTGCGCGAAGTGGCACTGGACATCGCCGAAGGCGCCGACATGGTGATGGTCAAGCCCGGCATGCCGTATCTCGACATCGTGCGCCGCGTGAAGGACGAATTCCGCTTCCCGACCTATGTCTACCAGGTCAGCGGCGAATACGCGATGCTCAAGGCCGCCGCGCAGAACGGCTGGCTGGACCACGACAAGGTCGTGCTGGAATCGCTGCTGGCGTTCAAGCGCGCGGGCGCAAACGGCATCCTGACGTACTTCGCGCTGGACGCCGCTCGCTTGCTGCGCGGCTGATCAAGCGGTCGGCTTAGTGGTTTGCGTCGCGCCCAGCGCGCGGCGCAGGCTCTCGAGGAAGGTGTCGACGGGCTCGAACCCGATCACGCGCGCAGACACCTCCTTGCCCTGCGGGTCGAAGAAGACCGTGCCGGGCGGGCCGAACAGGCCAAAGCGCTTGAGCAGCGCCTGGTCATCCGCAGAGTTGGCCGTCACGTCGGCCTGCAGCAGCACCAACTCGGCGAGCGCCGTGCGCACCCGCGCATCGGTGAAGGTCAGGCGCTCCATCTCCTTGCAGCTCACGCACCAGTCGGCGTAGAAATCGAGCATCACCGCGCGACCCGACGCACTGGCGTTGCGCACTTCGGCGTCGAGTTCGGCGCTGCTCTTCACGCGCTTGAAGGTAACGCCATGCGCATCGGCTTGCGCGGATGCGCCGGTCGACGCACGCATCACGCCAGACAGTGGCTGCAGCGGATCGCGCCCGCCGGCGGCCACCCCCACCAACTGGGCCGCCCCCGCCAGCGCCAGCAACACGCCAACCACCTTGCCCAACCGCTGCACGTTGCCCGCCCCATCCGGCAGCGAATCGAACGTCCGCAGAAACACGGCGGCGCCGATCAGCAACGCGCCCCACGCCACCATCACCAGCCACGACGGCAGCACCGGCTGCACGATCCACAAGGCCACCGCCAGCAGGATGAAGCCGAAGACCGCCTTGGTCACCACCAGCCAGCGACCCGAGCGTGGCAGCAGGTTGCCCGCACCCATCCCCACCAGGATCAGCGGCACGCCCATGCCGACCGACAGCGACAGCAACGCCGCGCCCCCGATGGTGGCATTGCCGGTCTGGGCGATGTAGGCGAGCGCCCCGGCCAGCGCCGGCGTCACACACGGCGACACGATCAGCGCCGACAGCGCGCCCATGACGGCGGCGCCGACGATCTGCCCGCCGCTCAGCTTGTTCGAGGCCTGCGTCAGGTGGTGGTGCCACGACGCCGGCAACTGCAGCTCGTACAGACCGAACATCGACAGGGACAGCAGCACCATCAGCAGCGCAAATGCACCCAGTACCCAGGCGTTCTGCAGTGCCGCCTGCAGGCCCTGCCCTGCCAGCCCGGCCGCCACGCCCAGTGCCGTGTACACGAGGGCCATGCCCGCCACGTACGCCACCGACACCGCCGCGGCCCGCGTGCGCGTGGCGTGCTCGCCCACCACGATGGCCGACACGATCGGCAGCATGGGCAGCACGCACGGCGTGAACGTCAGCAGCAAACCGAGCCCGAAGAACAGCGCGGCGATCGCGCCAAGATTGCCGCTGCCCAGCGTGCTGGCGATGCGGCCTGAGGTATCGGTCGATCCGGCGGCAGGGCGCTCGCGTGACGCCATGGAGGTCGGCTCGACATGGAAGCGGCTCTTCATCGGCGGGTAGCACACCCCCTGATCCGCGCACCCCTGCGAGGTCACCACCAGCGTGAACGGGGCGCTCGCGCTCTGCGCTTTCACACGGAAAGCCAACTCATGCCGATACGTCTCGACATTCTTGTTGAACGTCTCGTCGAACTTGACGTGGCCGGCAGGCAACTCCAGCGGCGCGAACGCCGCCGTGGCCGGGTCGGCCGCCACGGACAGCCGCTCGCGGTACATGTAATAGCCGTCAGCGATGGCGAACTTCACCTCGACGGTCTGCCCGTCCACCTGCGTCGCACTGAAGCGGAAGGCCTGTTCCGGGGGCAGCAAATCGTCGGCCGCGCGGGCAGGTAATGCCAACGTCGCCGTGGCAATCAACAGGGCCAGCAATTGCAGGGCGCGTCGGATAAGCAAGGACACAGAAGACGTCATATCAACAGCACTCGGACATCAAACGGAGCGTGGGCGGGTTTCAGCCACCACCCACGCCAGATACGCCGGCAGGCCGGCCTCTACCGGCACCGCGATGATCTCGGGCACCTCGTAAGGGTGCGCCTTGCGCAACGCCGCCTCCAGCGCTGGGTACGCCGCGCGCGTGGTCTTGATCAGCAGCGGGATCTCGGTTGCATGCTCGATCACACCATTCCACCAGTACGACGACACGCAGGCCGGCATCTGATTGACACATGCGGCCGTGCGAGATTCCAGCACGACTTTGGTGACACGGTCGACACTGTCGCCATCGGGCAAGTTGGTCAGCACCAGCAGCACGTCGGTTTCCGGCGACATGGGAACTCCTTGAACACGCCCCGCGACCACGCCCACCGCGTGCGCAGGCAACAAAAAAGCCAGGACGTGAATCCTGGCTTCATTGTAATGCGCGCCTGAAACGCGCATCTTGGGGATGCTCGGCGCGACGTCATGTCGCACCGGCAACCCCCGGCTGACCTTACTCGGCAGCGCCTTCAGCGTCCACAGCCTCGGCAACTTCCGGACGGTCGAGCAGTTCGACCAGCGCCATCGGCGCGTTGTCGCCCTGACGGAAGCCGAACTTCAGGATACGGGTGTAGCCGCCCGGACGGGTCGCGAAACGCGGGCCCAGTTCGTTGAACAGCTTGGTGACCATGTCGCGGTCGCGCAGGCGGGCGAAGGCCAGGCGGCGGTTGGCGACGGTGTCCTTCTTGGCCAGCGTGATCAGCGGCTCGACGACCTTGCGCAGTTCCTTGGCCTTCGGCAGCGTGGTCTTGATCAGCTCGTGCTGCAGCAGCGAGTTGGACATGTTGCGCAGCATCGCGAGGCGGTGCGACGAGGTGCGGTTCAGTTTCCGCAAACCATGACGGTGACGCATGATGATTCCTTCTTAAGAGTGTTTGACCAGCTCTTCTATCGCTGCTTGCGCGGCGCGGGCCGGTGGCTTTAACAATAGGCCGTCCAGACTACGACGGCGGGAACAAACCGGCCGGCGCACACGCACCGGCCGACAACTACAACTTACTTCTCGAGACCTGCGGGCGGCCAGTTCTCGAGCTTCATGCCGAGCGTCAGGCCACGCGAAGCGAGGACTTCCTTGATCTCGTTGAGCGACTTGCGACCCAGGTTCGGGGTCTTGAGCAGCTCGTTCTCGGTACGCTGGATCAGGTCGCCGATGTAGTAGATGTTCTCGGCCTTCAGGCAGTTGGCCGAGCGCACCGTCAGCTCCAGGTCGTCGACCGGGCGCAGCAGGATCGGATCGATCTGCGGTGCGCGGGCGGCGGCGGCCTCAGCGGCGCTTTCGGTGCCTTCCAGGGCGGCGAACACCGACAGCTGGTCGACCAAGATGCGAGCCGACTGGCGGATCGCTTCTTCCGGCGAGATCACGCCGTTGGTCTCGATGTTCATCACCAGCTTGTCGAGGTCGGTACGCTGCTCCACACGGGCAGACTCAACCGCGTACGACACGCGGCGCACCGGCGCGAACGAGGCATCCAGCACGATGCGGCCGATCACCTTGCTCGACTCGTCGCCGAACTTGCGCACGTTGCCCGGCACGTAGCCGCGGCCTTGCTCGACCTTCAACTGCAGGTCCAGCTTGCCGCCGGCCGACAGGTTGGCGATCACGTGACCCGGGTTGATGATCTCGACGTCGTGCGGCAGCTCGATGTCGGCAGCCGTGACCACGCCTTCGCCTTCCTTGCGCAGCGACACCGTGACTTCGTCACGGTTGTGCAGCTTGAACACCACGCCCTTCAGGTTCAGCAGCAGGTTGACGACGTCTTCCTGCACGCCATCGATGGTGGAATATTCGTGGACGACCCCAGCGATCGTGACTTCGGTCGGGGCAAAGCCGACCATCGACGACAGCAGCACGCGGCGCAGCGCGTTACCGAGCGTGTGGCCATAGCCGCGCTCGAACGGTTCCATGACGACCTTCGCGTGATGATCGCCAAGCGGCTCAACCGCAATAATTTTGGGCTTCAGGAGTGCTGTTTGCATAGGTTGTCCTATTTCAATACCCTCGGCTCGTTACACCGATAAGGCTGACGGATTGGACCGGAGAGATCCCGCCGCAGACACTGCGACGGAAGACGCGCGTGCCGCAATCGCGTTGCGGCACGTGACGATTCGGATTGGTACGGCGCCAAGATCCTGCCGGCGCGCGAACACAATGTCGTTGACGATGAGCGTCCCCAGAGGCGCTTTCGATGCCCGCGCCTTGCGGCACGGGCGCCGTCATTAACGCGAATACAATTCGACGATCAGGCTTTCGTTGATATCGCCAGCGATATCGGCGCGATCCGGGGCTTGCTTGAAGGTGCCTTCCATCTTCTTGGCATCCACAGCCACCCACATCGGGAAGCCGGTCTGCTCAGCCAGCGTCAGCGATTCAGCGATACGCACTTGCTTCTTCGACTTTTCGCGGATGGCAATCACGTCGCCCGACTTGATCTGGGCCGACGGCACGTTCAGGGCTTGACCGTTCACCAGGATCGCCTTGTGCGACACCAGCTGACGCGCTTCAGCGCGGGTCGAGCCGAAGCCCATGCGGTAGACGACGTTGTCCAGGCGCGATTCCAGCAGTTGCAGCAGGGTTTCACCCGTGTTGCCCTTGCGGCGGTCGGCTTCAGCGAAGTAGCGGCGGAACTGACGCTCCAGCACGCCGTAGATGCGCTTGACCTTCTGCTTTTCACGCAGCTGGTTGCCGTAGTCGGAAGTGCGGGCGCCGGAGGTGCGGCCGTGCTGGCCAGGCTTGCTGTCCAGCTTGCACTTGTCGGCGAGCGAGCGACGTGCGCTCTTCAGGAAAAGGTCAGTACCTTCACGGCGAGACAGTTTCGCCTTGGGGCCGGTATAGCGTGCCACGTTGCGTTCCTTCGTTATCAGTCATCCACGGCGACGAGCGCTGTGGATGGTTCGCCATCAAACTCCATAATCGGAGCGCGGCGAACGGTGGGCTTATGAAAAGACGAAACCCGCCTTCCGGAAAAATCCGGAAGACAGGCAAGCGGGCGAGTATAGCACCCGCAGACCGACCTCGCCAGCTGCCTGGCGTGGCCGGTCAAATCACTTAGATGCGACGACGCTTCGGCGGACGGCAGCCGTTGTGCGGCACCGGCGTCACGTCTTCGATCAGCTGGATCTTGATACCCAGGTTGTTCAGTGCACGCACGGCCGACTCACGACCCGGGCCCGGGCCCTTGATGCGCACTTCCAGGTTCTTGATGCCTTGGTCCTGTGCCACGCGGCCAGCACTTTCAGCCGCCACCTGTGCTGCGAACGGCGTCGACTTGCGCGAGCCCTTGAAGCCCTGGCCGCCCGACGTCGCCCACGACAGGGCGTTGCCCTGACGGTCGGTGATGGTGATGATCGTGTTGTTGAACGACGCGTGAACGTGCGCGATGCCGTCGGCGACGTTCTTGCGAACCTTCTTGCGCGCGCGCTGGGCGGCGGTATTCGCTGCTTTTGCCATAGTTCCTATCCTTTAGCCGACGGATTACTTCTTGAGCGCGATACCGGCCTTGCGCGGACCCTTACGGGTACGGGCATTCGTGCGGGTACGCTGACCACGCATCGGCAGGCCCTTGCGATGGCGCACGCCGCGGTAGCAGCCCAAGTCCATCAGGCGCTTGATGTTCATCGTCGTTTCACGGCGCAGATCGCCTTCGACGGTGAACTTGTTGACTTCGTCACGCAGCTTTTCCAAGTCCGCGTCAGTCAGGTCCTTGACCTTCTTGTTGGTCGGGACGCCGGTAGCCTCGCAAATCTTTTGAGCGCGCGAGCGGCCGATACCGTACACAGCCGTCAGGCCGATCACGGTATGTTGGTGGTTGGGGATATTGACCCCTGCGATACGTGCCATTCGTCAATCCTCTTTGCGAAATTAGCCTTGGCGCTGCTTATGACGCGGGTCCGACGAGCAGATCACACGCACCACGCCCTTGCGCTTGATGATTTTGCAGTTGCGGCAAATGCGCTTAACAGAAGCCAGCACTTTCATGATTTTCCTCTTCCTTCAATTCCAGTCCGCTCACTTCGCCCGGAATACGATGCGCGCGCGGGACAGATCATACGGAGTCAACTCGACCGTCACCTTGTCTCCAGGCAGGATGCGGATGTAATGCATGCGCATCTTCCCGGATATATGGCCCAGCACAACGTGACCGTTTTCCAGCTTCACGCGAAATGTCGCGTTGGGGAGGTTTTCCAGCACCTCACCCTGCATCTGGATCACGTCGTCTTTGGCCATGTCCTTTCTGCTTCGTGCGACCGCCCGGTTTAACGGAGCGTCAAGTTACCCTTGAAATTCGCCTTCTTCATCAAAGACTCATACTGCTGAGACATCACATACGACTGCACTTGCGCCATGAAGTCCATCGTGACGACCACGATGATCAACAGCGACGTCCCACCAAAGTAGAACGGTACATTCCAGCGCAGCACCAAGAACTCTGGCAACAGACACACCAGCGTGATGTAGATCGCACCCGCCAGGGTCAAACGCACCAGAATCTTGTCGATATACCGCGTGGTTTGCTCGCCCGGACGGATGCCCGGAATGAACGCCCCACTCTTCTTCAGGTTATCTGCCACTTCGCGGCTGTTATAGACCAGCGCCGTGTAGAAGAAACAGAAGAAGATGATCGCCGCCGCATACAGCAGGATGTACACCGGCTGACCCGGCGACAGCGTCGCCGCCAGGTCCTTGACGAACCGTGCAACCGGATTCGTCGAGTTGCCGGCTGTAAACCAGCCTGCGATCGTAGCCGGGAACAGAATGATCGACGACGCGAAGATCGGCGGAATCACCCCAGCCATATTCAACTTCAGCGGCAGATGCGACGACTGACCGCCATAAATCTTGTTACCAACCTGGCGCTTGGCGTAGTTGACGAGGATCTTGCGCTGGCCGCGTTCAATGAACACCACCACGAACGTCACCCCAGCAATGATCGCCACCACCAGGATCGAGGAGAAAATCCCCATCGACCCCGTACGCACCAGCTCAAACAGCCCGCCGATGGCGTTGGGCAGACCCGCTGCAATCCCGCCGAAGATGATGATCGAGATCCCGTTGCCCAGACCGCGCTCGGTGATCTGCTCACCCAGCCACATCAGGAACATCGTGCCCGTCACCAGCGTCATCACGGCGGTAGCCCGGAACATCAGGCCCGGATCCAGCACCAGAC
>JBBRCN010000031.1:0-46767 GCA_038204775.1 Burkholderiales bacterium
GGGCTACTGAAAAGAATAGAAACACCTGAACGGTATTCGTCGTTCCCCCCAATATTCGGCCGCATCGCGAAAGACCTCGAGCAACTGCTCGCGAGCCTCACGGTCGAAGCGCGGGTTGTCGGGCAACTGCTCCAACACCACCACAAAACCAGGCTGCTGGCCGGCCTTGTGCACAAGGTCGGTCATGCAGTCATACAACGCGTCCAGATTCTTGCCAAAGTGCGCAGGGAACAGGAAGGCCGCAGCCAACCCATCCAGAACATCCTGCTTGGACTGCGCTTCTGCCAGATTGGCGTATAAAAAGTGATGGCCCGCCTTGTCAGCGGCTTGCATCAGGTCGTCAACCCGGTAGGCTCGGATGGCCTGTACCAGGTTCGGACGGGTGGTCTGCAACTCCATGGTCGCGGTCCTCCAGAGTGGTGGCAAATGAACAGGAATCGAAGAAGCAGTATTCACGGCGTTTGTCGGTGCCGGGTTTACTGCGCGATGCGCCGAAAACTGGCGTAATGATCAGCGGTGTAGTAGCAGGCGTCGGGCTGCGTGGGCGGCTTGCCACCACAAACGATGCGCCGGGCTCCGCGGTTGCGGGCGCCCGGGGTCTTGACGGTGTATTCCTTGTAATAACCCCTCGCCTTGCCTGGCAGTTGACGTTCGCGGTTGCCGAACACGCTGCCGTCCTTGTCATAAGGAAAGGGTCCGCCGCTGAGGATGAGCCGGTGCGTGGCCTTGGCTTCGGGTGGAAGCGTGGCCAATGCCACTTCTGCCGCAAAACCGGCATCAGCGCCTTTCGCCGCCACAGGGCCACCAGACAATGCAAGGACGAGCGAACCGGCCAAGCACCACTTCAGGGGTGTTCCAACGGTGTTGGCTGAAATGACCAACCTGCAGGCAGCAAAAAGGGGCGCAAACACGGGGTAACCCTGAAATCGCAAACCCAAATAGTACCGCGTACGCAACAAAAGTTCAAGTTAGGGGCTGCTCCTGATTCCCCTGCGTAGATTTGTCAGTTGGTACACGCTCTCTTGATGGGTCTTTGTCCTTGTTGCAAGGGTCTACCCTGAAAGCACCACAACGGTGCGTGCAAGGTACCCAGCCGCCCTTCCTGCGTGAAATCAGCGCACCGCGTTCGCGTCGGCCACTGTCAAGGCCGTCATGTTCACGATACGGCGCACTGTCGCCGAGGGCGTCAGAACATGCAGCGGCTTGTCGGCGCCCAACAGCACCGGCCCGATGGCAATGCCGCCGCCCGCAGCGGTTTTGAGCAGGTTGTAGGCGATGTTGGCGGCGTCGATGTTGGGCAGCACCAGCAGGTTGGCTTCGCCGGTCAAGGTACTGCGCGGCATCAACTTGTGGCGCCCCGCCGCGTCCAACGCAACGTCGCCGTGCATCTCACCGTCAACTTCGAGCCAGGGCGCCTGCACGCGCAGAAGTTGCAGCGTGCGCCGCATCTTCACCGCGCTGGGGTGGTCACTGGTTCCGAAATTGGAGTGCGACAGCAGCGCAACGCGCGGCGTGAGACCAAAGCGCATCATCTCCTCGGCCGCCATGACCGTGATCTCGGTCAATTCTTCGGCGCTGGGGTCGGCATTCACGTGCGTGTCCACCAGGAACACCTGACGTCCCGGCAGCACCAGGCCGTTCATGCAGGCATACACCTGCACATCCTGCGGCGTGCTGGGGCTGCCACCCTGTCGTTTGCCGATCACCTGGTCGATGTAATGCAAGTGATTGGCCGTGGTGCCCCAGGTGCCACAGAGCATGCCGTCGACGTGGCCCTTGTACAGCAGCATGCAGCCGATCAGCGTCAGCCGGCGACGCATCTCGATCTTGGCCAGATGCACCGAAACGCCCTTGCGCTCGGTCATCTGGTGGTAGGTCATCCAGAAGTCACGGTAGCGCTCGTCTTGCTCGGGGTTGACGACGTCATAGTCCACGCCCTCTTTCAGCCTCAGCCCGAACTTGTCCACACGCTGGGCAATCACCAGCGGCCGGCCGATCAAGGTGGGCCGCGCAAGACCTTCGTCAACCACCACCTGCACGGCGCGCAGCACCCGTTCTTCTTCACCTTCGGCATAGGCCACGCGCTTCTTGCTTGCCTTCTTGGCCTGGTCGTAGATGGGCTTCATCGTCGTGCCCGATGCGTAGACGAAGTTCTTCAACCGCTCGCGATAGGCCAGCAGGTCGGCGATGGGGCGCCGGGCGACGCCCGAGTCGACCGCCGCCTGCGCCACCGCAGGCGCAATCATCATCATCAGCCGGTGATCAAAGGGCTTGGGAATCAGATACTCGGCACCGAATGACAGATTTGCACCGGCATAGGCTGCCGCCACGATGTCGCTTTGTTCGGCCTGCGCCAGCTCCGCGATGGCGTGCACGGCTGCAATTTCCATGGCATCGGTGACGGTGGTGGCGCCACAGTCCAGCGCACCGCGAAAGATGTACGGGAAACACAGGACGTTGTTGACCTGGTTCGGGTAGTCGGTGCGCCCGGTGGCCAGGATGGCATCGGGCCTGACGGCCTTGGCCTCGTCGGGCGAAATTTCGGGGGTCGGGTTGGCCAACGCGAAGATCAACGGACGCGGCGCCATCTTCTGCACCATCGCCGGCTTCAGCACACCACCGGCCGACAAGCCGAGGAAAACGTCGGCGCCAGCGATCACCTCGGCCAGCGAACGCGCGCTGGTCTTTTGCATGAAGGCCGCCTTGTCGTCGTCCATCAGTTCGGTGCGGCCCTGGTACACAACGCCGCCCAGGTCGGTGACCCAGATATTTTCGCGCCGCACGCCCAGCTTCATCAGCAGACCCAGACAGGCCAAAGCGGCAGCGCCGGCACCGCTGGTGACGAGCTTGATCTCGCCGATGCGCTTGCCGACCACCTTCAGGCCATTGAGAAGGGCAGCCCCGACCACGATGGCCGTGCCGTGCTGGTCGTCGTGAAAGACCGGGATCTTCATGCGCTCGCGCAGCTTGCGTTCGACGTAGAAGCAATCGGGCGCCTTGATGTCTTCGAGGTTGATGCCGCCGAAGGTGGGCTCCATGGCGGCGATCACGTCGCACAGCTTGTCCAGGTTGCGCTCGTTGAGCTCGATGTCAAACACATCGATGCCGGCGAACTTCTTGAAGAGCACGGCCTTGCCCTCCATCACCGGCTTGGCCGCCAGCGGTCCGATGTCGCCCAGGCCCAGCACCGCCGTGCCGTTGGTGATCACGCCCACCAGGTTGCCGCGTGCGGTGTATCGAAACGCATTCGCCGGGTCGGCCACGATTTCTTCGCAGGCCGCCGCCACGCCGGGGCTGTAGGCCAGTGCCAAGTCATGCTGGTTGATCATCTGCTTGGTGGCGGTCACGGCCAGCTTGCCAGGCGTCGGAAACTCGTGGTACTCCAGCGCGGCGCGGCGCAGCTCGGCGGCTCGGTCCTGCACCTTGTCTTGAGCCTTCTCTTGCGGCGCAGCGGCCGGCCTGTCGGGCTGGGGGGGCAGGGGCATGTCTGTCGAGCTGGGCATCGGGCTTGTCTCCGTCGGGCGCGCGCTGAAGGGACAGCGGGCGCGAATTGTAGGTGTGCAGTGTCTGCGCTGCGGCCGCCGCAACCCATGCGAGAAACTGCGTAGGGGCGGGTGGGCTGCGGCCGCCAATACTGGGCGGGTCGTCCTTTCGGTGCCCGGCCGCAAGGGCCCGCCCGAAGCGTCACCGGCCCGCCTTGCATGGACACCTCCACCCTGGACACCGCAGCCCCTCGAACCCTGGCGCAGCCGCGCCGGCTGCGCCGTGCGCTGCTGTGGACCCTGCTCGTGACGCTGCTGTTGGTGGCGCAGTCGCTGCTGGTGGCGCTGACCATCAACTACGAGGAGGGCCGCGCGCAGGCCGACGCCGATCGTGCAGCCGTCGAGGCCGCCGCAGAGTTCCGCCGCGAGATGCTGCGCCAGATGCAGCAGCTGCAGACGCTGGCCTCCACCGATCAGGCCGACGCAGCCTGGCAGGCCGAAGCCGCAGGTCTGCTGCGCCCACGCCTGGGGCTTGAACGCATCGAATGGCGCGACAGCAACCTGGCTGTGCAGACCGCGGTTGACACCCCCTTTGCGCCGCTGCTGTTCAGCCAGATGGCGCGACCGTCGCTCAGTCTGGAAGCCGATCTGGCCTGCACGCAGGCACGGCGCAGCGCGTCGCCCAGCTTTTCGCGCTCCTTCTATGTGCCGCTGCCCGAAGGCCTGGGTGTGGAAGTGATGGACCTGTGTGTGCCGGTGCTGCGTGCCGGTCGAGAAGCCGGCTACCTGGTCGGCAGCTTCGCGCTGACACGGGTGCTGGACGGCGTGCTCACGGTGCGCGAGGCACGGCGCCACGAGTACTCCATCGTCGAAGCCGACGGCACACGCCTGGCCCGGGCGGGGGTTTCGCGCGGGGCCAACGTCTACGTGGCGCAGCAGGTGGTGGACCTGCCCGGCGCCACGCTGCAGATGCGCGCCGACAGCGCCGCCGGCCGCCCGAGCCTGTTGCCCAACGTGACCACGGCGCTGGTGATGGGCCTGTCGCTGGCGTTGTTTGCGGTGGTGCTGCTGCTGGCGCGCGACGGGCGCCGCCGCGCACTGGCCGAGAGCAGCCTGGCAGAGGCTCTGGCCTTTCGCAACGCGATGGAAGACTCGCTGCCCACCGGCTTGCGCGCGCGTGACCTGCAAGGTGCCGTGACCTACGCCAACCCGGCCTTCTGCGTGATGGTGGGCTTCACGCAGGACGAGCTGCGTTCCTTTGCCAAGGTCACCGGCATGCCCCCCTACTGGCCACCCGAGTTTTCGGCCGAATACCAACGCCGCCAGACCTTGCGTCTGGGCGGCCACGGCCGCAGCACGGCGGAATCGCGCGAGGGCTTCGAGACCGTCTTCATGCGCAAGAACGGCGAACGTTTCCCGGTCATGATCTACGAAGCGCCGCTGGTGGATGGCCAGGGCCGGCACACGGGCTGGATGAGTGCGGCCATGGACCTGAGCGCGCAGCGCCGTGTCGAAGACATGTCGCGCCAGCAGCAAGACCGCCTGCAGGCCAGCGCGCGCCTGGCCACGGTGGGCGAAATGGCTTCGCTGTTGAGCCACGAGCTGAACCAGCCGCTGGCTGCCATCGCCAGCTACGCCAGCGGCTCGCTGAACCTGATCGAAAGCCCGGACGCCGACACACCGGCCATGCTGCAGCAGGCCTTGACCCGCATCGCCGAGCAGGCCGACCGTGCGGGCCGTGTCATCAAGAGCGTGCATGCCTTTGTGCGCCGGCGCGAGCAGCAGCATGAAACGATCAGTGCCGAACTGCTGTTCGAGGCCGTGTTGCCGCTGGTGCGTATGCAGGCGCGCAAGAGCGGCACGCGCATCGAGCTGGATCTGCCGCCGGTTGAAGCTGGTGCACGGCCGGCGCCGGCCCGTGTGCGCTGCGACCGCACGATGGTCGAGCAGGTGCTGCTCAACCTCAGCCGCAACGGCATCCAGGCCATGGAAACGGCCACCGAGCTGGCCGACCGTGTGCTCGTGCTGCGCGCGCGCCAGACCCACCCGCGCTGGGTGACCTTCACGGTCATCGACGCCGGCCCGGGCATCACGCCCGAGGTGGCGGCCAAACTCTTCACGCCGTTTTTCAGCACCCGCGCCGAAGGCATGGGGCTGGGTCTGAGCCTGTGCCGCACGGTCATTGAACAACACGGCGGCGCGCTGGACTTCGGCCCTGGCCCAGGCAAACGCGGCACCGAGTTCCGCTTCACGCTGCCCAGCCCCAAGGCTGCAGAAAGCAGCGAAACTCCAGTCCCTGTCGACAACGCATGAACCCGCGTCATGGCTCTGGACCCCGCGCTCGGCATCCCGATGGTCTACCTCGTGGACGACGAAGACGTCGTGCGCGATGCGCTGGCCTGGCTGCTGCGGTCGCGCCGCCTGCTGTCCGAAGGTTTTGCCAGCGCCGACGCTTTCGAGGCCTGGCTGGCCGGCCAGACTGCACCCGGCCGCGCCCACTGGCCCGCATCGCCTTCGTGCCTGGTGCTGGACGTGCGCATGCCCGGCACCAGCGGGCTGGTGCTGTTTGAACGCCTGGCCGAACGGGGCTTGAAAGCGCTGCTGCCGGTGATCTTTCTCACCGGCCACGGCGACGTGCCCACCGCAGTGTCGGCGGTCAAACGCGGCGCCTTTGACTTTGTCGAGAAGCCCTTTTCCAACAACAGCCTGGTCGACCGGGTGGAACAGGCGCTGGAAGTCAGTGCGCTGGCGCTGCACGATAGGCGCGGCCGCGGCCTGCTGAGCCGGGCCCTGTCCGACTTGACCGACCGCGAACGCGAGGTCATGCGCCTGGTGGTGGAAGGGCGGCCCAACAAGCTGATTGCCGACGAGCTGGACATCAGCGTGCGCACGGTGGAAGTGCACCGCGCGCGGGTCTTCGACAAGATGAACGTCAAGAGCGCGGTCGAACTGGCCAACCTGCTGGCGAACGGGGATCGCGGCTGATGGCCAGCGCGGAGCGCCACTGATGGCCGGTGAGTTCGAGCTCATCGCCAGGCACTTCACGCGGCCGGTGCGCGGCGCACAGGTGGACCTGGGCGTGGGTGATGACTGTGCGCTGCTGCGTGTGGCGCCGGGCATGCAGCTGGTGGTGTCCAGCGACATGCTGGTCGAGGGCCGCCACTTCCTGTCCACCGTGGCGCCCGAACGGCTGGGCCACAAGGCGCTGGCGGTCAACCTGAGCGACCTGGCAGCCTGCGGCGCCGAGCCGCTGGCCTTCACGCTGGCGCTGGCCTTGCCAAGCGGCGACGACAACTTCGCTGCAGGCCTGGCGCGTGGCGTCTTCGCACTGGCCGACACGCAGGGCATCGAACTGGTGGGCGGCGACACCACGGCCGGGCCGCTGAACATCTGCATCACGGCGATGGGCCAGGTGCCACCGGGCCAGGCGCTGCTGCGCAGCGGCGCGCGGCCGGGCGACGACCTGTGGGTCAGTGGCGAGCTGGGCGATGCACGCCTGGCGCTGGAGGTCTTTCGCGGCGCCGTGGCGCTGGACGGCCAGGCATTCGAGCAGGTGCGCCGCGCGATGGAACTGCCGCAGCCGCGGGTGGCGCTGGGCCTGGCGCTGCGCGGCCTGGCCAGCAGCGCCATCGACCTGAGCGATGGGTTGCTGGGCGACCTGGGGCACGTGCTGAAACGGTCGGGCGTGGCGGCGCAGGTGGACGTGTCCGCCCTGCCACGCAGCGCCGTGCTGTCGGCGCAAGACCAGGCCTTGCAGCACCGCTGCTTGCTGGCTGGCGGTGACGACTACGAGCTGCTTTTCACCGCGCCGCCGGCACACCGCCAGGCCGTGGCTGCAGCCGCACGCGACGCGGGTGTGGCCGCCACACGCTGCGGTGTCATCACGGCAGGCGCCGGCCTGCAGGTGGTGGACGGGCAAGGCCGCGTGCTGCCACAGGCCTGGCGTGGTTTCGATCACTTCGAAGATTAGCCTGTCGCTGCAGATGGCACGCAATTCATTCCGGGTCAGCGCCCGTTTCATGTTCAGCCACCCCGCGCACGCGCTGGCGCTGGGCTTTGGCAGCGGCCTGTCGCCCAAGGCGCCGGGTACCGTGGGCACGTTGTGGGCCTGGGTGTCCTTTGTGGTCTTCAGCCATTGGCTGGGGCCCGTGGGCTGGGGCTTCGCACTGGCGCTGGGCACGCTGCTGGGCTGGTGGGCCTGCACACGCACGGCGCAGCACCTGGGCATTGCCGACCCTGGCGCCATCGTCTGGGACGAGGTCCTTGCCTTCTGGTTCGTGCTGTGGGTACTGATGCCGGCCTCGGGGCTGACGCAGCTGGCCGCGTTTGTGCTGTTCCGCTACTTCGACGCCGCCAAACCCGGCCCCGTGGGCTGGGCCGACCGGCGCTTCAAGCTGCAGCCCGGGCAAGCCATCGGCTGGCGGCAAGGCTTTGGCATCTTGCTGGACGACGGCGTGGCCGCGCTGTGCACATTGCTGTTTCTGGCCCTGTGGGTGCGGATATGGAACTCTTGAGCTTTGAACCGCTGGTGCTGCCCCTGGCCGATGCGCTGCGTGCCCGCGGCTGGCGCATGGCCACGGCCGAAAGCTGCACAGGTGGCCTGATCGCAGCCGCATGCACATCACTGGCCGGCAGCAGCGACTGGTTCGAGCGCGGTTTTGTCACCTACACGAATGAAGCCAAGGCGCAGATGCTGGGCGTGGATCCCGCGCTTTTTGTGCGTGTGGGCGCTGTCAGCGAAGAAGTGGCGCGTGCCATGGTGCAAGGCACCGTGAAAGCTGCACCGGTGCAGTTCGCCGTGGCCGTGACCGGCATCGCCGGGCCCGGCGGGGCGGTGCCGAGCAAACCGGTGGGCACCGTGTGGCTGGCCTGGGGTGATGCACAGGGCATCCAAGCCAAACGCCTGCAACTGGCGGGTGACCGCGACGCGGTGCGTGGTGCCGCCGTGCAGCAAGCGCTGCAGCACTTGCTGGCGTTTGTGCAGACGCGGACCAGTCCATGAAGGTTTTGTTGGAAGGCAGCTTCGACGACGACGAACGGGCGCAGTGGCTGGCGGCGCTGTCTGCTGCGATGCCCGAAGCGCAATGGCTGGACAGCGCGGCGGCCCGCGACGCGACAGCCGATGTGCGGTCCACGATCCAGGCCGCCGTGGTGGCCAATCCTGCGCCCGGCAGCCTGCAAGGTCTGCCCGCGCTGCAACTCATCCAGAGCCTGTGGGCTGGTGTTGACCGGCTGTTGGCCGACCCCACGCTGCCGACCGGTGTGCCCATTGCGCGCATGGTCGATCCGGCCATGAACGCGGCCATGGCCGAGACCGTGTTGTGGGCCGTGCTGTCGCTGCACCGCGGAATGTTTGTCTATGCCCGTCGCCAGCGCGAAGGGGTGTGGCAGGTGCATACGCAGCGGCGTGCCGATGAAGTGCGTGTGCTGGTGCTGGGCAACGGCCAGATGGGCCGCACCGCATCCGCCTGCATCGCACAACAGGGCTACTCCATCAGCAGCTGGCGGCGCGACGGCAGCGACTTGGACTTGCTGCTGCCCCAGTCCGACATCGTTGTCAACTTGCTGCCGCTGACCGAGCACACACGTGGCCTGCTCAACCAGCAGTTTTTTGCCGCCTTGCCGCCCAAGGCCAGCATCGTCAACCTGGCCCGCGGCGCACACGTGGTCGATGCCGACTTGCTGGACGCGCTGGACAGTGGCCACCTGCGGCATGCCGTGCTGGATGTCTTTCACACCGAACCTTTGCCCACCGATCACCGCTACTGGCAACACCCGCGCGTGACCCTTCTGCCGCACGCCGCCGCCGGCACGGATGCACGCAGCGCAGCCGCCGTGGCAGTGGCCAATCTGCGCGCTTTGCGTGACGGTGCTGAACTGCGGCACCTGGTGGACCCGGGGCGTGGTTACTGAGCGTCTTCAGACTTTCAGGCGTGCGGATTCAAGCGTGCAGCTTCAACCCTGCAGATTCAAGCCTGCAGATTCAAGCGTGCAGTGCCAGCCGCAAGCGCGTGCGCCCTTGTGACGCGCTGACCTGCAGCATCATCAGCACCCAGCGCCGCAGCGCCTGCCAGGGCTCGTGTGGCCAGTCGGGGTGTTTCAGGCCCTTGGCGATGCCGTCGACGACGCTGGCCGCGTCCAGCAAACAAGCCGCCTGGTGGCCGGACAGCAGCGGCAGTACCCGTTCAAGCAGTTTTTCCTTCGCGCCCCAGACCCGCGCGTCCTTCAGCGCCAGCGGCAGCGGCTTGCCGGCTTCCAGCGCGGCGTGGGCACGCGCCAGGGCGCGGATGTCCTCGGCCAGCGTCCAGTGCACCATGACCACGGCTTCGCCTTCGGCCTGCAGGCCGTCCAGCATGCGCAGCGCGCGTGTCGTCTGGCCGGTCCAGATGGCTTCGGCCAGTTTGCTGACGTCGTAACGGGCCACGTTCAGCACCGCCGCTTCCACCTGCTCGAAACGCAGTTCGCCGGCCGGGTGCAGGAGCGCCAGCTTTTGCAGTTCCTGGTGCGCGGCCAGCAGGTTGCCTTCGATGCGGTCGGCAAAAAATGCCAGCGTGCGCTGACCTTCTTCACCTTCGACCACACGCTGGTTCTGCCGCGCCAGGCGCTGCGCCAGCCAGCCGGGCAGGGCGTGGCGGGCCAATGTTTCGACTCGCAAGGTGACACCCGCGCTGTCGAGTGCCAAGAACCACGCGGCCTTGCTTTGCTGGAAGTCCAGTTTGGGCAGCGTGACCAGGGTCAGCACTTCGTCGGGCAGGCGTGTGCACACCCCGTCGCAATAGCGCTGCAGCGCTTCGCTGCCGTCTTTGCCGGGTTTGCCGCCGGGGATGCGGATCTCGATCAGCTGCCGCTCGGCAAACAGGCTCATGGCCTGTGCCGCGCCCAGCACGCCGCTCCAGTCGAAGTGTGCACCGCTGACGGTGAAGACCTGCCGCTCGGTGTAGCCCGCGGCCCGTGCTGCGGCGCGGATGGCGTCGCCCGCTTCCTGGGCCAGCAGCGGCTCGTCGCCGTGGATGGTGTACAGCGAGCGCAGGCCACGTGCGAGTGCGGTCTCCAACTGCTCAGGGCGGATTTGCATGCGTGGCGCCTAGACGTTGACCCTGGGCATCGACACTAGACATCGACACTGGACATCGACACTAGACATTGACGGACGCCAGCCGGCGCAACACCTGCGCCACCACGTCGGACTGCATCTCGCGAAAGAGCTCGGCCTCTTCTGCTTCTTTGGCCAGCGCGGCGGTTTCGCTGTAGCTCAGGTCGCGCGAGACCAGCAGCTCGGCGCGGGGGATCAGCTCACGGCCGCCGGGTGTGCGCACGCGGAAGTTGAACTTCACACGCAGCTGCAGTTCGCGCACCTGCGCGGCTGCGGTGGATGCGACCACGCTCTTTTCGCGCACGTCGTCCAGGGACTGCAAAACCACCTCGGCCTTGTCGGGCGTTTCCAGCACCTGCACCTGCCGCTGGAGCTGCCGCTTCAGCTCATCGGCCAGCGGCGAGCGCCGCGCAAAGCCCACGAGCGCGATGCTGCTGAAGGACACCCGCGCGGGCTGGCGCAGCTTGAAGCCGCAGCCGGCCAGCGTGGCCGTCAACAGCGCGCCGCCGGCCCCCAGCAGCAGGCGACGTTCAGACGACCACATTGACCAGGCGGCCCGGCACCACGATCACGTTCTTGGCCGGTCTGCCTTCGGAAAAGCGGGCGAACTCGGGCGAAGTCAGGGCAGCGGCGGTCACGGTGGCGCGATCGGCGTCGGCCGGCACGCGGATCGAACCGCGCAGCTTGCCCGACACCTGCAACATCAACTCGACCTCGGCCTGCACCAGCGCGGCTTCGTCCACCGTGGGCCACGGTGCGTCGATGATTTCGCCGTGGCGCGCCTCGTAACCCAGTTCGCGCCACAAGGCGTGGGTGATGTGCGGCGCGGCCGGGTACAGCACCCGCAGCAGAACGCCCATCGACTCAGCGGCCGCCGCGCCATCGGCCGGTGTGTCCGACAGCTTGGCGTCGTCGATGGCGTTGAGCATCTTCATCGCGCCCGAGACCACGGTGTTGTAGTGCATGCGGTCGTAGTCGTGGCTCACCTGGCGCAGCAGCAGGTGCATCTCGCGGCGCAGCGTGGCGGCGGCCGGTGAAAGGCCGTCAAAGGCAGATGCCGCAGACGACAGACGCGGCTGCACCCGCACGGCGCTGGACCACAGGCGGCGCAGGAAGCGGAAGCTGCCCTCGGCGCCAGAATCGGACCAGGCCGCGCTCTGGTCGGGCGGGCCGGCAAACATGGTGAACACCCGGGCGGTGTCGGCGCCGAACCTGGCAATGATGTCCTTGGGCTCGACGACGTTGTTCTTGCTCTTGGACATCTTTTCGATGCCCCCCAGCTGCACCGGCAGGCCGTCGGCGCGTGCGGTGGCGCCCGTGGGCTGGCCCTTGTCGTCGCAGCTCACATCCACTTCGCCGGGGTAGAACCAGCGCGTCTTGCCACTGGCTTCTGTGCGGAAGAAGCTCTCGTTGAGCAGCATGCCCTGGGTGAAGAGTTTGGTAAACGGTTCGCTGAACTTCACCAGGCCCAGGTCGCGCATGGCCTTGGTCCAGAAGCGCGCGTACAGCAGGTGCAGCACCGCGTGTTCGATGCCGCCGATGTACTGGTCCATCGGCATCCAGTAGTCGTTGCGCGCGTCCACCATGGCGTCGCTGCTGCCCGGGCAGCAGTAGCGCATGTAGTACCAGGCGCTGTCGACGAAGGTGTCCATGGTGTCGGTCTCGCGCCGCGCGGGCTTGGCGCACTGCGGACACGCGACGTTCAGGAAGGACTCACACTTGTTCAGTGGGTTGCCGCTGCCGTCGGGCACCAGGTCGGGCGGCAGGATGACAGGCAGGTCCTGCTCTGGCACGGGAAGCGATCCACAAGCCTGGCAATGGATGATGGGGATCGGCGTGCCCCAGTAGCGCTGGCGGCTGATGCCCCAGTCGCGCAGGCGCCAGGTGGTATTTTTCTCGCCCAGGCCCAGGTCCAGCAGCGCCGCTGCGATGGCGTTGACCGCCGGTTTGTGTGCCAGGCCGCTGTAGACGCCGCTGTTGATGGTGAAGCCACGCGACTTGTCGGCGTACCAGTCGTTCCAGTGGCCGTAGTCGAAGGTTTCGCCGTCGATGTGGATGACCTGCTGGATCGGGATGCCGTATTTCTTGGCAAACACAAAGTCCCGCTCGTCGTGTGCCGGCACACCCATCACGGCGCCGTCGCCGTAACCCATCAACACGTAGTTGCCCACCCAGACCGGAATCTGGCGGTCGTTCAGCGGGTGCTTCACCGTGAAGCCGGTGGGCATGCCTTCCTTTTCCCTCAGCGCGAGCTCGGCTTCTGTCGTGCCACCCTTCTTGCACTGCTCGATGAAGGCGGCCAGCTTGGGCTGCGTGGCTGCGGCGTGCGTGGCCAGCGGGTGCTCAGGTGCCACGGCGCAGAAGGTGACACCCTTGATGGTGTCGGCACGTGTCGTGAAGACAAACATCTGGCCGCCCTGGATGGGCTGGCCGTCGTCGCCCTGGATGTTGTGGGTGAACGCAAAGCGCACACCCTCGCTCTTGCCGATCCAGTGTTCCTGCATCAGGCGCACACGCTCGGGCCAGCCTTCCAGGTAGTGCAGGTGGGTGCTGTCGTTCACGCCGGCCAGCAGTTCGTCGGCGTACTGGGTGATGGCCAGGTAGTAGCCCGGGATCTCGCGCTTTTCGACGACGGCGTTGCTGCGCCAGCCGCGCCCGTCCACCACCTGTTCGTTGGCCAGCACGGTCTGGTCCACCGGGTCCCAGTTGACGACCTGCGTTTTTTTGTAGGCGATGCCCTTTTCCAGCATCTTCAGGAAAAACCACTGGTTCCACTTGTAGTACTCGGGGTCGCAGGTGGCCAGCTCGCGGCTCCAGTCGAAGGCCAGGCCCAGTGGCTTCATCTGGCTCTTCATGTCGGCGATGTTGGCGCGGGTCCACTGCTCGGGCGGCACGTTGTTGTCGATGGCCGCGTTTTCTGCCGGCAGGCCGAAGGCGTCCCAGCCCATCGGCATGAGCACGTTCATGCCCTTCATGCGCAGGTAGCGTCCCATCATGTCGCCGATGGTGTAGTTGCGCACATGGCCCATGTGCAGCTTGCCGCTGGGATACGGCAGCATGCTGCAGGCGTAGAACTTGGGGCGCGACGTGTCTTCGCTGGCGCGGTGTGCGTCGGTGGCGTCCCAATGCGCCTGAGCGGCGGATTCGACCTCGGCGGCGACGTATTTTTCGTTCATCCGCCGATTGTAGGGACGGCTACCTGGGCGGTGCTTCGGTCACAAGGCCTATGCGGCTCAGGCCGGCCTGCTGCACCCAGCCGATCAGTTCAGCCACCCGGCCGTAGGGCACGCGGTGGTCGGCGCGCAGCTGCACCTCGGTGTCCGGATCGCGTCGCGCCGCGTCGCGCACACGGGCGCTGACCAGCGCCTGCGCCTGCGCCGGGTCCAGCCGCTGTTCGCCCAGGAAGAGCTGGCCTTCGCTGTCGATGGCCAAGGCCACGAAGGCCGGCGCGTCGCTGGTGGTGGTGGCGTCGGACTTGGGAAGGTCAAGCTTCAGGCTGCTGGCCATCAGCGGTGCGGTGATGATGAAAATCACCAGCAGCACCAGCATCACGTCGATCAGCGGCGTCATGTTGATCTCGCTCATCGGGCGCGAGCCCGCGTTGCGCTCCAGGCGGCCCAACGCCATGGTCAGCCTTTGCCGCCGTCGATCATCATTCCGCGCAGGTCATGGGCGAAACCCTCCAGCTCGGCCTCGCAGGCGGAAGCCCACTTGCCGAAGACGTTGTAAGCCAGCACCGCGGGCACCGCAACCGCAATGCCAGCGGCAGTCATGATCAAGGCTTCGCCGATGGGCCCGCTGACCTTGTCGATGGTGATGCCGCCGGCCGCTGCCATGCCCGCCAGTGCGTGGTAGATGCCCCAGACGGTGCCGAACAGGCCGACAAAGGGCGCCGTGCTGCCCACGCTGGCCAGCAACACCTGGCCAAACTGCAGGTGCGCCAGGCCTCGGTGCAGCGCGTCGCGCAGGCGCCGAGTGAGCTGCGCTTCAAACCGGCCAGCGGCTTCCAGCGTGTGCGCCAGCGGCTGGGTGGTGGCGGCGTCGAGCAAGGGCTGCAACACACGTTCGCGGTCCATCGCCGCCAGGCGAGCGCGTCCGTCGGCCAGGTCAACGGCATCCCAGAATGCCGGCACGGCGCGAGCGATGTCGGCACTGGCGCGCCGCAGCACCCAGCCCTTCCACAAGATGAGCACCCAGGCCGCCACCGACATCGCCAGCAGCAGCAACGCCACCGCGCGGCCCACACCATCGGTGCCGGCCCAGAACTGCTGCAGGCCATGCATGGGTCAGACCAGCGGGCTCATGCGGCCAGGCCCAGCACGTCGGCCATGCCGTACAAGCCCGGGCCGCGGGCGGCCAGGAAGTGCGCGGCGCGCAGGCTGCCTTCGGCGTAGTTGGCGCGGCTGCTGCTCTTGTGCGTGATCTCGATGCGTTCACCGGTGCCGGCAAACATGACCGTGTGTTCGCCGACGATGTCGCCGCCTCGCACGGTGGCAAAGCCGATGGCGCCGGGCGGCCGTTCACCGGTGTGGCCGTGGCGAGCAAAAACGCCCTGCGCCGCCAGGTCCACGCCGCGCGCGCGGGCCACGGCTTCGCCCAGGGCCAGCGCGGTGCCGCTGGGGGCGTCGATCTTGTGTTTGTGGTGGGCCTCGATGATTTCGACGTCATAGCCGTCGCCCAGCGACCGCGCCGCCATGTCCAGCAACCGCAACATGACGGTCACGCCCACACTCATGTTGGGTGCCCAGACGATGCCGATGTGCTGCGCGTGCGCGGCCAGTGTGGCCTTCTGCTCGGGGCTGAAGCCCGTGGTGCCGATGACGGCGCAAACGCCCAGCTGCTCGCAAAGTGCCAGGTGCGCCAGCGTGCCTTCGGGCCGTGTGAAATCGATCAGCACATCGGCGCCGGCCAGGCCCTGGTGCAAGTCGGCCGTCACCGCCACACCGCTGGCCCGCCCGAAGGCTGCCGTGGCGTCCTGGCCGATGGCCGGGCTGCCGTGCAGGTCGAGCGCGCCAGTCAGGCGGGTGTTGGGGTCGGCGGCCACGGCTTGCAGCAGCATGCGGCCCATGCGGCCCGAGCTGCCTGCGATGGCGATGTTCAACACCGCGCCGGCCGCCACAAAAATCAGCTTTCGAGCGACGGGTAGTCGCGCACCGGGCCTTCGGGCTCGGGCACGGGCTGTTCGCGGCGCACTGGCGGCGGCAGCGCCTTGCGCTCGTCTTCGGTGAGCTCGAGCTTGGGCGCGCGCAGGTCCTTGAAGCGGCTGATGGAAGCCACAAACTCGCGCTCGGACGGCAAGTCTGGCGCTTCCAGGCTCTTCACGACGTCGCCATCGAAAAACACCACCACACTGCGGCGCTGCAGGTCGGTGTTGGGCCGGCGCAGCGTGAAGATGTAGTCCCAGCGGGCGGCGTGAAAGGGGTCGGCCACCAGCGGTGTGCCCAGCACGTCGCGCACCTGCAGCCGCGACAGGCCTGGTTTGATGAGTGCGGCCTGTTCCTTGGTAATGGCATTGCCCTGCACGATGTCGATGCGGTAGGGCGTGATGAAACCCAGGAAGCTGTCGGTGCGCTGCAACGACTCGCAGCCCGACAGCAGGGCGCTGGCCGCAAGGGCGCACAGGACGATGGGGAGTCGGGTCATGGGTCGCTGGAAGTGGGCTTGCCGCTGGGCTGGTGCCCGCTGGCTATGATCGCCGGATTCTAGCGGGGGGCCCCGGTCGGCCGCGCAGCCCGGACATCCCGGTCAGGAGAGGCAATTGAAGCACGCTGACGAACTCAAGAGCAGTGGCCTGAAGGCCACGCTGCCGCGCATCAAGATCCTGGAGATCTTCCAGCGTTCAGAGCGCCGCCACATGACGGCCGAAGACGTGTTCAAGGCGCTGCTCGGCGAAGACGCCGACATCGGCCTGGCCACGGTGTACCGCGTGCTGATGCAGTTTGAACAGGCGGGCCTTCTGCGCCGCAGCAACTTCGAGAGCGGCAAGGCGGTTTTTGAGCTCAACGAGGGCCAGCACCACGACCACCTGGTGTGCCTGGACTGCGGCCGTGTCGAGGAGTTCTATGACCCGCAGATCGAACAGCGCCAGCGCGAGGTGTCGGTGTCACGCGGCTTTGAGCTGCAGGAGCATTCGCTGGCTCTGTACGCCCGTTGCACCAAAGTCAACTGCGAACACCGGCAGAAATAGGGCCCCCCAGCTCCCTTCGGTCGCAGCCCCCCGGGGGGGAGGCGTTTCGGCCCGGGAGATCCGGCGCCGAAACGGGCCCCAAGGTCGCTTCGCTCCCAGTCTCCGAGGGGGGGAGCTTCGCGTCCAGGGGGACCCTGGCCGGCGGCGCTACTTGATCAGTTGGCGCTCAATCTTCTGCACCTTTGTCCATGGCCAGCTGGTGGCGCTTGATGAACTCCTGGTAGGTGTCGATGCCGCGCAGCTGCAGCACGGTGTTGCGTACCGCAGCTTCCACCAGCACCGCCAGGTTGCGGCCGGCGTCCACGGCGATCACCACCTTGCGCACGGGCAAGCCCAGGATGTCTTCGTAGAGCGGCTCGTAGGGCAGGCGCTCGAAGTCGCGTTCCAGCGTTTCCTTGCGCACCAGGTGCACGATGAGCTTCACGCGCATCTTGCGCCGTACGGCGGTCTCGCCAAAGATGGCTTTGATGTCCAGCAGGCCGATGCCTCGCACTTCCAGCAGGTTCTGCAGCAGTTCGGGGCAGCGGCCTTCGAGTCCGGTCTGGCTGGTGCGGTAGATGTCCACCGCGTCGTCGGCCACCAGGCCGTGACCGCGTGACACCAGCTCCAGCCCAAGTTCACTTTTGCCCAGGCCCGACTCGCCGGTGAGCAGCACGCCCAGTCCCAGGATGTCCATGAACACACCGTGGCGCGTGGTGCGGTCGGCAAAGTGCTGGCCCAGGTAACCGCGCACCAGGTCGATCACGTGGCCGGCCGATTCGGCGGTCACGAACAGCGGAATCTCGGCGCGGTCGCACATGGCCACCAGGCGGTCGGGCGGCGCTTCGCCATCGGCCACGATGAGCACCGGCGGCTCCAGCGTCACGATGCGCGAGATGCGCCGTTCCACCACCTCGGGCGACGGGTTGTTGAGGTAGGCCACCTCGCGCCGGCCCACGATCTGCACCCGGTAAGGGTGGATGTAGTTGAGGTAGCCCACCAGGTCGGCCGCCGAGCGTGCGTCGCGCACGGCAGCGTCGTCAAAACGGCGCTCGGGGTGGGCGTGACCGGCAATCCACTCCCAGTGCAGCGCCTCGCGGTGCGCTTCAAACAGCGCCTCCGCGCTGATGGAGGTCGGTTTCATGGGCCCCCGCGCTCCCTTCGGTCGCTGCCCGCCGCCAGAGTCGCCGGGCCCTCGGGCCGTCCAGGTCCGCGCAGGCGGACATGGAGCCGCGGCCCTCGGCCCCCCAGGGGGGTGCTCGCTGCGGACCGGCGGAGCCGGATCCTGGCGATGGCTTGATCGAAACCAGCCACCGCTAGGCTACGGATTTGAGCGGTTCCCAGTCGGAAATCAGCTTGTGCACGGCGGCGGCGTCGGGCTCGGTCTTCAGGCGCTCGCGCAGTTCGCGGTCGGACAGCATCTCGGCGATCTCGGACAAGATCTCCAGGTGCCGCTGCGTCGCTGCCTCAGGCACCAGCAGGAAGATCAGCAGGGCCACGGCTTCGTCGTCGGGGGCGTCGAAGGGTATCGGCTGGGTGACGCGCACCACGGCGGCCAGGGGGTTCTTCAGGCCCTTGATGCGCCCGTGCGGAATGGCCACCGCATGGCCCAGACCCGTGGAGCCCAGGCGCTCGCGTGCAAACAGGTTGTCCGTGACGATGCCGCGGGCAATGGCATGTTGGTTTTCAAACAGCAGACCCGCGTGTTCGAAGACGCGTTTTTTGCTGGTCGCGTCCACGTTCACCAGCACGTTGCTGGCAGGCAGGATGGCGGCGAGTCGGTTCATGGGAGCATTCCCTTGTCGCCCTGCACACAAATGCTCACAGGCGAACGCACGTTGACTTCAGCCGGTCATGATAGCAACCGCCCCTGTGCTGCAACCACCAAGCAAAGCCCCGAATCGGGTGGTTCTTTGGATTCATGCGGCGCTGCAGCAACAGACGGCCCCATTGCCGCACACTTTTTGCGCGGCGGCACGAAAAACGGCCCCGCAGGGCCGTCGATCTTGTCTGCTGGCGCGTTCAAGCCGCGCTGGCAGGTGCCCGCTTGGGGCTGATGTGGTGATGGTCTTGCAGCCTGTCCTTGTGGCGCACCACTTGGCGGTCCAGCTTGTCCATCAACTGATCGATGGCGGCGTACAGGTCTTCTGCCGACTGTTCGACAAAGATGTCGCGGCCCTTGACGTGCACCGTGACTTCTGCCTTCTGCCGTCGATCCTTTTCTTTCAGTTTTTCCACCGTCAGCAGCACGGTCACATCGACCACTTGGTCAAAGTGCCGTGTCACGCGATCCAGCTTTGTGAGTACGTACTCTCTCAAGGCCGGGGTGACTTCCAGGTGATGGCCGCTGATCGTCAAGTTCATCAGAACCTCCTTTGCGAGGGGATAAAACGGCTGGCAGGCGAGTTGCCAGCCACGTGGGGAAACGGGGGGGGATGGGGGAAGGAAGAGGGGGGGAGAGGAACAGCAGGTCGGGGTCGCCGTGGGCGCCACGTTCGACCCAGTGTGCACCCGTTGCAAGCCCCTGACAAGCGAGTCGCCGAGGCCCTGCTGGTCTTGCGGTGTGACACATTGCAAGCACCCGTCACTGACGCGGATTTGGCAGCTGGATGCCTATCCATCGGCACAGTCCGCCCGCCCCGCCCCGCCCCGCCACGCCACGCCACGCCACGCCACGCCACGCCACGCCACGCCCCGCCCCGCCGGGCCCGCCTTATGCTGCGCCCGTCCCTGACCACGCGCTCACCCCCATGCCAGCCCAGCCTGCCGACCTGCTGATCCGCGATGCCACGCTGCCCGATGGGCGCCGCGGGCAGGACCTGCTGGCAAGAAATGGCCTCATCGAAGCGCTCGGTGCAACCTTGCCGGTGCCGCCCGGCGCCCAGGTGCTGCAAGCCCACGGCGCGCTGCTGAGCCCGCCTTTCGTCGATGCCCATTTCCACCTGGATGCCACCCTGAGCCACGGCCTGCCGCGCGTCAACGACAGCGGCACGCTGCTGGAGGGCATCACGCTGTGGGGCGAACTCAAGCCGCTGCTGACCGAAGAAGCCATCGCCGAGCGCGCCCTGGCGTACTGCGACTGGGCCGTAGCGCGCGGCCTGCTGGCCATCCGCAGCCATGTGGACGTGTGCGACGACCGGCTGTTGGCGGTGCGTGCGCTGCTGGACGTGAAACGCCGTGTGGCGCCCTACCTGGACCTGCAGCTGGTGGCCTTTCCACAAGATGGCGTGCTGCGTTCGCCCGGCGCTTTGGCCAACCTGAAACGTGCGCTGGACCTGGGCGTGGACGTGGTCGGTGGCATCCCGCACTTCGAGCGCACCATGGCCGAGGGTACGGAAAGTGTGCGCATACTCTGCGAATTGGCCGCCCAGCGCGGCTTGCCGGTGGACATGCACTGCGACGAAAGTGACGACCCGCTGTCGCGACACATCGAGACGCTGGCATTCCACACCCAGCGCCTGGGCCTGCAGGGTCGTGTCACGGGCTCGCACCTGACGTCGATGCACTCGATGGACAACTACTATGTCAGCAAGCTGATCCCGCTGATCGCCCAGAGCCAGGTACACGCAGTGGCCAACCCGCTGATCAACATCACCTTGCAGGGCCGCCACGACAGCTACCCGAAGCGCCGCGGCATGACCCGGGTGCCCGAACTGATGGCTGCAGGCGTGAACGTGGGTTTCGGCCACGACTGCGTGATGGACCCGTGGTACGCGCTGGGTTCGGCCGACATGCTGGAGGTGGCCGCCATGGGCCTGCACGTGGCGCAGATGACCTCGGTGCAGGGCCAGCGCCAGTGTTTTGACGCCGTCACCGTGAACAACGCGCGTGTGCTGGGCCTGCAGGGTTATGGCCTGGAGCCGGGTTGCCGCGCCGACTTCGTGCTGCTGCAGGCCGGTTCGCCCGAAGAAGCCATCCGCTTGCGCGCGCAGCGCCTGCTGGTGGTGCGCGGCGGCACCATCGTGTCGCGCATGGCGCCTGCTGTGGCCCAACTGGCCCTGCCCGGGCGCCCGACGCACGTGGATTTCACGCGACAACCGCCGGCCACAGCGCAGGGGCCCGATCGTTAGAATGGACCTGACCAGGGAAGAAGAGCCTCGCTCGCACAAAATGAAACTGCTCGGATCACTCACCAGCCCCTACGTGCGCAAAGTGCGCATCGTGATGGCCGAGAAAAAGCTCGACTGCCAGCTGGAGCTGGAAGACGTATGGGGCAAGGACGACATCCTCAAGAGCAACCCGCTGGGCAAGGTGCCCTGCCTGGTGCTGGACGGTGGCGAGGCGGTGTTCGACTCACGGGTCATCGTCGAGTACCTGGACACGCTGTCACCGGTGGGCAAGCTGATCCCGCCGTCGGGCCGTGAACGCATCGAGGTGCGCACCTGGGAAGCGCTGGCCGACGGCCTGCTGGACGCCAGCATCCTCGCGCGCCTGGAAGCCAGCTGGGGCGGCCGCGCGGCCGAACAACGCTCGCAGGCCTGGATCGACCGCCAGATGAGCCGCGTCATGGCCTCGATCAAGTCGATGAGCCAGGGCCTGGGCGACAAGCCCTGGTGCAACGGCAACGCTTTCACACTGGCCGACGTGGCCGTGGGCTGCGCGCTGGGTTACCTGGATTACCGCTTTGCGCACATCGACTGGCGCGCCGACCATCCCAATCTGCACAAGCTGAGCGACAAGCTCGCTGCACGGCAAAGCTTCATCGACAGCGCGCCACCCGTGGGGTGAGGCCCACAGGCTCGCTGGCGCCCGCCACCCCCCAAGGGGGCTCAGGCGACGGCCCGGCAGAGCCGGTTCCGTGCCTGGCACTTGGTCAAGCTGCGGGACTGAAGCTGTCGCTTTGCGCCAGCGGCCAGTACAGCCTGAACACGTTGTGCGGCCAGTCGCCGCGGCCTTCCATGGCCGGCAGCAAGGAGCCGGGTTTCACGAAGGCCAGCTGATTGGCCAGCAGCTTGACCTCGTTGTCGGACATGCGCCGCACGATGTGGGCTGCGGTGATCTGGTTCGGGTGGTCCAGCCCCGCGGCCTGCACCAGTTCTTTCAGGGCTTCCAGCGTGTTCTGGTGGAAGCGCCAGACCCGTTCCATCTTGGTCGGCACCACCAACGCCTGCTGGCGCTTGGGGTCTTGGGTGGTCACCCCTGTGGGGCAGCTGCCGGTGTGGCAGGCCTGGGCCTGGATGCAGCCCAGCGCAAACATGAAGCCGCGTGCCGAGTTGCACCAGTCGGCACCCAGCGCCATGTTGCGTGCGATGTCGAAGGCACTCACCACCTTGCCCGCGCAGCCCAGGCGTATGCGCGAGCGCAGGTTCAAACCGGTCAGCGTGTTGTGCACCAGCAGCAGGCCTTCTTGCAGCGGCGCGCCCACGTGGTCGGTGAATTCAAGCGGCGCCGCGCCGGTGCCACCTTCAGCACCGTCGATGACGATGAAGTCGGGCAGGATGCCGGTCTGCAGCATCGCCTTGCAGATGGCAAACCACTCCCACGGGTGGCCGATGCACAGCTTGAAGCCCGTGGGCTTGCCGCCCGACAGCTGCCGCAGGCGTTCGATGAAATGCATCATCTCCACCGGTGTGGAAAAAGCGCCATGGCTGGCCGGGCTGATGCAGTCCACGCCCTCGGGCACACCCCGCGCGGCCGCAATTTCGGTGGTCACCTTGGGGCCCGGCAGCACGCCACCATGGCCGGGTTTGGCGCCCTGGCTCAGCTTGAGCTCGATCATCTTCACCTGCGGGTCCAGCGCATTGGCGGTGAAGCGGGCTTCGCTGAAAGACCCGTCGTCGTTGCGACAGCCAAAATAGCCGCTGCCGATTTCCCAGATCAAGTCGCCGCCGTGCACGCGGTGGTGCTGGCTGATCGAGCCTTCGCCGGTGTCGTGCGCAAAGTTGCCCCTCCTGGCGCCACCGTTCAGTGCCAGCACGGCGTTGGCGCTGAGTGCACCAAAGCTCATGGCCGAGATGTTGAACACGCTGGCGCTGTAGGGCTGGGTGCAACTGCTGCCGCCGTCACCGATGGTGATGCGGAAATCATGGCTGGCGATGTGGCGCGGTGCCATCGAATGGTTGATCCATTCGTAGCCGATGGCGTGCACGTCCAGCTGCGTGCCGAAGGGCCGTTTGTCGGCTTCGCCCTTGGCGCGCTGGTAGACCAGGCTGCGCTGCTGGCGCGAAAAGGGCGCCGCCTCGTGGTCGCTTTCGATGAAGTACTGGCGGATCTCGGGCCGGATGAACTCGAGCAGGAAACGGAAGTGTCCGATGACCGGGTAATTGCGCAGCACCGAGTGCCGGCGTTGCCGCGTGTCGCGCCAGCCCAGGCCCATCAGGAACAGGCACACCAGCGCCGCGACGCCGCCCACATCGAAGGCGACAAAGGTGAAAGCAAACAGCAGCGTGCCCACGGCGCTGGCCAGCCAGGCGGCGTAGCGCACCGGGAAGTGAGCGTCCATTCGGTGCAGCCACTCGTGCATGCGGTTTCTCTTCAGCGCAGGTCGGGGGGCCAATCGTAGGCGCAGCGCTGCGGCGTCAGTGCCGCGAGTTGCCCGGTGAAGACCGCTCAGTTCAGGCGCAAGTTCTTTGCTGTGCGGCACCTTCCGAGCTGTCCACGCGCGCATCGCGGCGCAGATTAGGCCGTGGCTATACTTCCCGCCTCACAGCGCCGATTTGTTCCGACTTGCGGGCGCTTCAACAAATGCCGCTAAAGAGAGACACCTGCCCGGTGCCCGCCTTTGGCGGCGCCGGGTTTTTTCGTTCATGGGCTCCATCGGTCTGGTCACGCCGCAGCAGATGCACTTCAGCGAACCGCTGCCGCTGAAGAGCGGCGCCGCGCTGGCCGATTACGCGTTGGTCTTTGAGACCTACGGCACGCTCAATGCCGACAAGAGCAACGCCGTGCTGGTGTGCCACGCCCTCAACGCCAGCCACCACGTAGCGGGCCGGCACGAAGACGGCAGCACGGGCTGGTGGGACAACCTGGTTGGCCCGGGCAAACCACTGGACACCGAGCGGTTCTTCGTCATCGGCGTCAACAACCCGGGCTCTTGTTTTGGCTCCACCGGGCCGACGCACCTGAACCCGGCCACGGGCAACCCCTACGGCGCGGACTTCCCGGTGGTCACGGTGGAAGACTGGGTCGATGCGCAGGTGCGCCTGGTGCACCGCCTGGGCATCGAGCAACTGGCCGCGGTGGTGGGCGGCAGCCTGGGCGGCATGCAGGCGCTGGACTGGACCTTGCGCCACCCGACGCTGCTGCGCCACTGCGTGGCCGTGGCCACGGCGCCCAACCTGAGCGCGCAGAACATCGCCTTCAACGAGGTGGCACGCCGCGCCATCGTCACCGACCCCGACTTCCACGGCGGCCACTACCTGGCGCAGGCCACGCTGCCCAAACGCGGCCTGCGCGTGGCCCGCATGATCGGCCACATCACCTACCTCAGCGACGACGCGATGGAGGCCAAGTTCGGCCGCGAACTGAAGGCGCTGGACGGCCGGCTGGGCTACACCACGCAGGACATCGAGTTCCAGATCGAAAGCTACCTGCGCCACCAGGGTGACAAATTCAGCGAGTACTTCGATGCCAACACCTACTTGCTGATCACCCGCGCGCTGGACTACTTCGACCCGGCGCTGGCACACGGCGGCAGCCTGGCGCGTGCTTTTGCCACTGCGCGCCAGAACCGCTTCATGCTCGTCAGCTTCACCACCGATTGGCGCTTTTCTCCCGCACGCAGCCGAGAGATCGTGAAGGCGCTGGTGGACAACCGCATCGACGTGAGCTACGCCGAGATCGAAGCGCCGCACGGCCACGACGCCTTCTTGCTGGACGACCCGCGTTACCACGCGGTGATGCGCGCCTACTTTGACCGCATCGGGGAGCAGCGGTGAGTGAGCGCAAGGACCTGGAGCTGATCGCCGAGCTGGTGCCCGCCGGCAGTCGCGTGCTGGACCTGGGCTGCGGCAACGGCGAACTGCTGGCCTGGCTGCAGCAGCACAAGAGCTGCACCGGCTATGGCATCGAACTGGCCGATGCCAATGTGCACGCCTGCGTCAAACGGGGCGTCAACGTCATCCAGCTGAACCTGGAAGAAGGCCTGGCGCTGTTTGACGATGCCAGCTTTGACGTGGTGCTGCAGGTCGACACGCTGCAGCACCTGCGCAACACCGAACGCATGCTGCGTGAGACGGCGCGGGTGGGCCGCATCGGCATCGTCAGCTTCCCCAACTTTGCGCACTGGCCCAACCGGCTGCACGTGTTGACCGGCCGCATGCCCGTGACACGCGCCTTGCCCTACCAGTGGCACGACACGCCCAACATCCGCGTCGGCACCTTTGCCGACTTCGAGGTGCTGGCCGGCAGCTGTGGCCTGCAGGTCACCGACAGCTTCGGCCTGCAGGCCGGGCGGGTGGTGCGGCGCTGGCCCAACTTGCTGGCCAGCGTGGCGGTGTTCCGCTTCGAACAACGCTAGGAGCATGGGCGGCAGAAGGACGTCGGCTGCAACGCGCGAGAAACCGGTCTCGCCGGGTATCACCGCCTGCGCCCAGGGGGCAAGCCCTGGGCTTGTCGGTACGCCCCAGCGATCCTCGGTTTTCGCACGTTTCGCTTCGACGCCTTCTGCCGCCCACGCTCCTAGCGGACCGGGTTCTCAGCCGCCGGCAACTGCAATGTGAAAGTGGCCCCTTCGCCGGCGCGGCTGCGCACGGCCAGTGTGCCGCCCAAGGCTTCGGCCAGCTGACGCGACAGGGCCAGGCCCAGGCCCGTGCCGGCCACCGGCCCACGCTCTGCGCCGGCACGTTCGAAGGGCACAAACAGCCGCGCCTGCTGCCGCTCGTCCAGCCCGGGCCCGCTGTCGGCCATGTGCACGGCGAGTTGGCCTTCGGCCGCCGTCAGCGTCACGCGCACCCAGCCGCCGTCGCGGTTGTATTTGATGGCATTGGACAGCAGGTTGCTCAGGATCTGCTTGAGGCGGCGGCGGTCGGCCAGCACCTGGCAGGCTTCGTCGGGAGGCACCTGGTTGATGAACATGATGTGCCGGTCCTGCGCTGAGCCGGCCAGCATGGTCCAGGCTTCTTCCAGGGCTGCGCGAACCGGCACGGCTTCGATGCGCATCGACAGGCGGCCGGTCTGCACACTGCTCAGGTCCAGGATGTCGTCCATCAAGGCCAGCAGGTGGCGACCGCTGTTCAGCACGTGACGATTCCAGTCCTGTTGGCGTTCGCCGGCGCCGGGTTCCAGTTCCAGCAGCTGCGCAAAGCCCAGGATCGCGTTCAGCGGCGTGCGCAGCTCGTGGCTGACGCGGGACAGGAACTGTGACTTGGCCAGGTCGGCCGCCGCCGCGCTGTCGCGCTCCAGGCGCAGCGCCTGCGCCTGTTTGGCCGCGGAGATGTCGGTGTGGGTGCCGATCATGCGCAGCGGCGCGCCCTGGGCGTCGCGGCTGATGACGATGCCACGCGACAGCACCCACTTCCACTGCCCGTCCTTGCAGCGCAGGCGGTGTTCGTTGACGTAGCGCGGCGTCTGGCCGGCAAAGTGGGCGTCGCGGTCGATCACCATCTGCGCCACGTCGTCGGGGTGGGTCAGCTCATCCAAAGCCGATGGCAGGTCGGGCAGTTCATCGGGTGCAAAACCGTACATGGCCTTGCAGTGCGGTGACAGCTGTTCGATGCCGGCCTGGATGTGCCAGTCCCAGACGCCGTCGCCGGTGGATTCCATGGCGCGCTTCCATATCTCGGCCTGCTCCACCAGGGCCAGCTCGGCGCGCTTGCGCTGCGTGATGTCCATCAGCACGCCGACGCGTACGACGCGGCCTGCTTCATCGGGTGCGGGAATGCTGAAGACCTCGATCCACTTCTCGGTGCCGTCGCGCAGCAGGACACGGGTTTCATAGTGAGTCGAGCGCCGCTCACGCAGCCCTGCGGCAGACAAGGCGGCCACGTGAGTTGCGTCTTCGGGGTGTCGAAGGCGGGTCATGGCTTCACCGTCGGCCAGCGCTTCTTGTGGCTCCAGGCCGTAGATGTCGCGCACATGGTCGCTGACATAGGTGTAGCGAGGTTTGCCTTGAGCGTCGACGACGAGCCGGTAGACGATGCCCGGGATCAGTGTGACTAGCTGCTGCAGCCGGGCTTCGCTTTCCAGCAGGGCCTGTTCGATTTTCTTGCGTGCGGTGATGTCGAAGACCATGCCCACGCGCACGCCATGGCCCTGTTCGGGCGGCGCCTGGGCACTGATCACGTGCACCCACTTCGTCGCGCCACTGCCCAGCTGGACACGGTACTCCAGCTGCAGCGGCTGCCCGCTGCGCTCGGCGGCGGCGGTGGCAGCTTGGACGCGCTGCTGGTCTTCGACGTGGCGCAGCCGGTGCATGAGCCTGCCGTCGCTCAGGATGTCTGCGGGCTCCAGTTCAAACAGCTCACGCACGCCCGGGCTGACATAGGTGGCGCGGCGGTCGCCGTCGGGCAGGATGATGACGCGGTAAACCATGCCCGGCACAAGCTCGACGATCTGACGCAGCTCTTCGCGGCTGCGCCGCAGCGCTTCTCTGGCGGCCACGCGGTCGGTGATTTCTTCCACCGTGCCTTCATAGAACAGCACTTGGCCCTGGGCGTTGCGCACGGCGTGGGCGTTTTCGCTGATCCAGATGCGCTCGCGTGTCTTGTGGCGCCAGACCTCGGACTCGAAGCCGGTGACCTGGCCGTCGTTTTCAAGCTGCTGCATGAACTGCATGCGGCGTTGCGGCTCCACGTACCAGCTGGCCGCGATGTCGCGCACGCCCAGCAGCTGTTCGGCTTCGGACGCATAACCGTTCAGCCGCACCAGCGCCGGGTTGGCGCGCAGCATGTGGCCTTTCGGTGAAGAGCGGTAGGCGCCGATGGGCAGGAATTCAAACAGCGACAGGAAGTTGTCGCTCGATCCCTCACCTGGACCTTCACCTGGACCCTCGCGCGGACCCTCATCCGCAGCGCCTGCGCCTTCAGCCGGGGCCACGTCAGTCCAGCGTGACTTCGGTGCGCACGGTGCCGGCGCGGTCGGCAACCGCCGTCAGCGCAATGGCCGTGCCGCGTGCCCCGCGCACCACCCATTCCACCACCGCGCGGTCGCCGGTGACCTCGCGGTTGGACAGGAAAGCCTGCAGTGAAGACTTGGGTGCGTGGCCTTCCAGGTGCCCGGCTTCGACCCTTTCTTTGCCCGTGACCAGACTCACGCCAGCCGGCAGGTGGAGGCTGAAAATCGTCCCGCGCACGGCCTTGCGCTCTTTGGCGCGCTGCGTCACGTAGGCCGGCAGGTAGCCGCTGTTGGCCACTGCAAAACGGATGCGCCAGGTGTCGGCGCCCAGCGCCCGCACCTCGGCGCGCAGCACCTCCAGTCTGGGCAGGCTCAGGCCGATCTGCATCAGCCAGGCCGGGAAGCGTGCCGCCTCGCGTTCGCGCAGGTGAGGCGGCGGGTTGCGCCAGAAATTCATGCGGTCCCAGCCACCAAATTCGACCATGCCCAGCTGCGGGTGGCGGTAGCTGTACCAGTCGACATAGGCCTTGCCTTCGCACTGCTCGTCGCTCCACTTCAGCAGCTTCAGGTCGTCTTCGATGGGGTGGTCGCGGTACCACTCGATCCACTTGTAGTCGTTGATGCCGGCTTCCTTGTTCGGCGACCAGATTTCCACGGTCCAGAACAACGCGCCCAGGTGCTCGTAGACCCAGTCCTGGGTGCCGGTGACGACCTGCTTGGGGTGGTACTTGAAGTCGTGCCAGATGCTGACCACCGGGTAGCCCGTCAGGCGCGCGCCATGATCGGACAGGCGCTTGATCATCCACAGGTCTTCGGGCGTCATGTCGTCGTCGCTCTGCGTGCCCATGGGCCGCAAGATGACGCCGCTGTGGGTGTGAAAGCTGACCGCCGCGCCGATGTTGGGGTGTTCGGTGATGAAGGCCACCATGGCACGCACCTCGGGCTCGCTGGTGGGGAAAGGACCGGCACCCACCTGTTCGAAGTTCTGCCGCCAGTGCGAGGGAAAGTTGCGGTTGAGGTCCAGGCCTTCGATGTCGGGGTTGGCCGTGATCTTGAAGCCGTCGAAATTCTTCAGTGTGCCTTCGGGAATGATGCGGTAGTACTGGCCGCCAAACTCTCCCGGCTCGCGCGCCACCATCAGGCGCGACTCGCTGGGGTGCTTTTTGTAGGGGCCATGCGGGTCGGGGATGCGCATGCTGAGCATGCGGCCGTCGCCGTCCACGTCCTCGATGGTCAGGCCGTCCACCGGTTCTTCATCGAAGGGGTAGGGCCGTGTCGACGAGCGGATGTGACGGGGCTTGTCGGCCAGCGCCAGCTCGGCGCCATCGGGGTTCAGGCGCGGCACGATGTAGACCACGCGTGTGTCCAGCAGCTGCACGGCGTGGCTGTCGCCGGCCTCGTGCCCGGCCACCAGATGGTGCAGCCAGTACAAGCAGGCGGTGCAGGCCGTCAGCTCGGCGGCGTGGATGTTGCCGTCGACCCAGAACGCGGGCTTGTCGGTGTCGACGCCGGTGGCCCGGTTGGTGATGGCCAGCAGCCAGATGTCGCGGCCCTCGAAGCTCTTGCCGATCGAGCGCAAGCTCACCAGCTGCGGCGCGGCCGCCGCGTAGTCCTGCAGCAGGCGTGTGAGTTCGGCGTAGCGGTAGAACTGGTCGAAGCGGGGGACGGGAATCGCGGGCATGTAGGGCTTTGCGAGCTGGGTTTGGCCGGGTTCGGCGTTTTGCCCCGATGCTACCCGTGCGGGCATCGTCCAGCCGGGGTCAGACAAGGCATCACTGGCCCTTGAACAGCGCCTGGAAGTGGCGCGAGACCGGCAGCGTCTCGGGCCGACCCCGCAGCGTGAGGTGCATGTGCCCTTCGTCCACGCGCACGGCGGCGGCGATGTGGCGGTGGTTGACGATCACCGAGCGGTGCACCTGCCAGAACAGCTGTTCATCCAGTTGCGCCAGCAACTCTTTCAGCGGTGTGCGGATCAGCGCATCGGCGCCTGCCGCCGCGCTGCCGTGCACGACGCGGGTGTAGCGGCTGTCGCTTTCGAAATACACCACCTCGTCGGTGCGGATCATGCGCACTTCGCGCCCCACGGCGGCCTGCAGCACGGCCAGCGGCGGCGCGCGGCGCGACTGCTCCGTCAACTGGCGCAGCAGCGTCTGCATGTCGGGCAGGCCCGCGCTTGCGCTGGGGGTCAGGCGGGCCTGCAGTCTTTGCACCGTCTGCGCCAGCCGTTCGGTTTCCACCGGTTTGAGCAGGTAGTCCACCGCGCCGGCGTCAAAGGCCGACAGCGCGTGGTCGTCGTAGGCGGTGACAAACACCACCTGGGCCTGCTGGCCGATGCGGCGGGCCACGTCGATGCCGCTCAAGCCGGGCATGCGGATGTCCAGGAAGCAGACCTCGGGCTCGTGCTCCAGAAACGCATCCCAGGCATCGACGCCGTTGACGGCCGTGGCCACCACCTGCGCCGATGGCCAGGCCAGGCGCAGCGCCGCCAGCAGCTGTTCACGCGGGGCTTCTTCGTCGTCGGCAATCAGGATGCGGGTCATGGTGTTGCGGAGTTGAAAGGCAGCAGAAGTTGCGCACGAAAGCCGCCGCCAGGCGCGGCGCCCAGTTCCAGCGCCGCCGTGGGGCCGCAGGTGAGCTGCAGTCGCTGCCGGATGTTGCTCAGGCCCACGCCTTCGTGCAGTTCGGCCGGCGGGCCGGCGCCGTTGTCGCTGACTTCGATCAGCGCCTGCTGGGCTTGCCTGGTGCCGCGGATGTGCAGTTCACCGCCAGCCAGCTGCGGCTCCAGGCCATGCATGACGGCGTTTTCAACCAGCGTCAGCAGCACACCCGGTGGCAGTTGCAGCGTGTGCAGCGCCGGGTCGAGGTGGATGTGCCAAGTCAGCCGCGAGCCCATGCGCGCCTGCATCACCTGCAGGTAGCGTTCAACCGCCAGCAGCTCGTCGGCCAGCGCCAGCAGCGGGCGCTTGAACATCGGCAGCGTGGCGCGCAGGTAGCCGGTCAGCGCGCTCAGCAGCGGTGCGGCGCGGTCGTCCTTGGTCTGCACCCAGTGCTGCAGCGAGGCCAGTGTGTTGAACAGGAAGTGCGGCTCCAGCTGCGCGGCGGTCAGGCGGCGTGCCATCTCGATGGCTTGCTCACGTTCGGCCAGTTCACGCAGCCGGCCCTCGATCTGCTGCGCGCGCCAGATGACCAGAAACCACATCAGCAGCGGCAGCATCGCGCAGCCACCGCCCACCACCAGCGCCAGACCTTGGCGATCGTCCCGGTTGGGCACCTGCCATCGGATGAAAAGGGCCAGCACGAGCAGCAACACGACGATGCCGATCGACACCTGCATCAGCGGCCGGCGCCAGGGTTGCCACCACAACCAGCGCGCGGCCAGGCCGCCCGCCACCGCCATCAGCGACATCGACAGCGCCACCTGCCAGGCCTGGCCCCGGGGCGCCAGCTGCATGGCCAAGGCACCCAGCATGAGCACGTTGCTGAGCACCGCCACCACCATCGTGGGACCGGGTGCGTTGCTGCCGGCGCGCGCCATCTCGTCGGCCGTGAAGGGCGTGCGACGACCGGGGTACCAGAGCTGGTGCCATTCGATGCGTGGCGATCTCATGGCGGCCAGTCTAGGGGCGGTGGCTGGCCTTTGGCCCCACGCGGCGACGAGCAGCAGGCTGCGCTGCGCCAGTGGTTGCCGGCGCGAATCAGTTGCAGTTCAGGCCGCGCACGCTGCGCCCGCCTGCGAAGACTTGCATCTGCCCCGGCGCCATCGCCTGCCAGGCTTCGCCGTGTGTGAGCGGCGTGGTGGCGACGATGGCCACGCAGTCTTGCGGCGTGGTGTGGGCTGCAAAGTCCACGCGCAGGTCTTCGTCGGCCAGCTGCGCGGGGCCGAAAGGATGGGCCCGTTGCAGCACATGCAGCTGCGTCGAGCAGTGCGCCCACAGCGCCTGGCCGTTGCTGAGCAGCAGGTTGAAGGTGCCGTGCAACGCCGCCTGCGGCAGCAGCTCTTGCAGCGTGCAGCTGAGCTCTTGCACACTGGGCACGCTGGCGTGGGCCTTGGCCAGTTCCTGCATCAGCCAGCAGAAGGCGTGTTCGCTGTCGGTGCCGCCCACGGGACGGAAGGCGCCGTGCAGGCGCGGCTTGAAACCCTTGAGGTCGCCGTTGTGCGCAAACACCCAGTAGCGGCCCCAGAGTTCACGCATGAAGGGGTGGGTGTTTTCCAGCGCCACCCGGCCTTGCGTGGCCTTGCGGATGTGCGCGATGACGTTTTCGCTCTTGATCGGGTAGCGTTTCACCAGATCGGCCACCGGGCTGCTGCGCGCGCCGTGGTGGTCGATGAAGTGGCGCAGGCCGCGGTCTTCGAAGAAGGCGATGCCGAAGCCGTCCTTGTGTTCGTCGGCCCTTGTCGCCAGCCCGGCAAAGCTGAACATGACGTCGGTGGGGACGTTGGCGTTCATGCCGAGCAGCTGGCACATCGTGCAGGGCGCTGGGCGAAAGCTGGCGGGCGGCGGTGGGCCGACTTGCGCGGTCGAAGTCGGCCCGTGTTTCAGCGCGTTTGCTGGGCGCTGGCGATCACCAGGTTGGGCTCGGGCAGGCAGTCGGGGTTGCCCACGCCGTAGTAGTTGGCCACGCAAGGCGCCGTGTCCATCGCGTCCACCAGCGCGGTGCCTGTCGTCACCGTGCCGAAGGTGGCGTAGCCGGGGTTGGCCGCCGTGCCGTCGCCGTTGAGGAACAGGTTGTTCGCGGTGTTGATGAAAAATTCGGACGTTGCGGTGTTGGGCGAGCTCAGCCGTGCCATGGCCACCGTGTAGCGCACATTGGACAAACCACGCTCCAGCACGATGGGCGGGTTGGTGGGCTTGGGCGTGGGCAGCGGCTGGGCACTGTTCACCGGTGCGGTGTAGCCGCCCCCCTGCACCACGAAGGACCCGCCGGTGCCGGTGCGTGCGTTGCGGTGGAAAACCGTGTTGTTGTAGAAGCCGCTTTTCACGTAGGCCAGGAAATTGTCTACCGTGATCGGCGCGGCCGTGGGCGACAGTGTGATGACCAGTGAGCCCGACACCGCCACCCCGTTGGTGATGAGCAGTGTCACCTGCGGCACCGGGGCGTTGAAGTTCAGCGTGCGCAGCGTGATGCCGCCACCGTTGACGGCGATGGTCTGGTCGCCCACGCCGGACACCGTGCAGTTGTAATAAGCCACGGTGGCCGTGCTGGCCGTGGGTGCCGTGGTCAGGCGCGTGAAGTTGCGGCAGCCCGTGGTGTTGAAGGTGAGTGTCTGGTCGAGATTGCTGCCCAGCAAGGTGATCAGCAGGGCATCGCTGTAACGCGCGGTGCCCACCGTGGAACTGGTGATCGTGGGCGGCTGGCTGCCGGCATCACCACCACCACCACCACAAGAGGCCAGCAGCGTGGAGCTCAAGACCATGGCGGCCAGGGAACGGGTTTGCATCGACGGACCTTTCGCGTGAATCATTCGAACATCAGTTTGCGCATGCCGCCGAAGCTGAACAGGCGGCTCGGGTTCTGGGTTTCATCCAGCATGCCCGACATGCGGCGCAGGATACGCGGGCTCTTGCGAGCCCGCCACACCAGCAAGTCGGCGATCCAGGGCAGGTGGTTGAAGTAGGCGGCGGTTTCATACATATCGAAACGTGGCTTCAGTGCGGCCAGGCCCGCTTCGTAGCGCTGGCGCACATCGGCCTCGCTGGCCTGCAAGCCTTGCACGATGGCTTGGGCTGCCAGCATGCCGGTCTCCATCGCCTTGCCGATGCCTTCGCCCGAGAGGTCGTAGGTGCTGCCCACCACCTCGCCTGTGCCCAGCAGACCCGGGCGTGTCCAGCGCGCACCCTTCAACGAGCACCGAAGGGGCGCACCCTTGATCTCGCCCAGCAAGGTGCCGCCGGCCATCAAGTCACGTGCCGGCGCGTAGACGTCGCAGAAGGCGTCGAACATGTCGCGCAGGTTGAAGTCCTGGTGGCGGCCCTTGCCCTTGCCCTTGCGCTGCACCCAGTGGCCGCTGGTCACGCCGGCACCGATGTTGAACACGCCGTCGGGCTCGGGGAATATCCAGCCGTAGCCACCGCGCAGGCGGGGGTGCCACAACAGTTGCAGCTGCGTGATCTGCTGCGCCATGGCGGGATTCTTCACATAACCCCGCAGTGCCACCCCGCTGGGTGTGCGGCGCTCGCACAGGCCGGCCGCGATGCTGGCCTGCGGCACCGCACCGGTGGCCAGCACGACCCATTGCGCAGTGATTTCATGTGTGCCTGCCGGTGTCTTGAAGCGGCCACCGACGACACGTTCCCCATCGAGCAACGGCGCCTCGAAGCGCCAGGGTGTGTGCAGCTGTGCACCCGCGCGCTGGGCGGCCCGCACCAGCACGTGGTCCAGCACCAGTCGTGGCACCACCGACATCGTGCCCGGCACGTCCACCACACCGCCACGCGGGCCGACGCAGCGCACAAACTGCACCGCTTGTGCCAGGGCCGCAACTTCGTCATACACACCCAGCCGGCGCAACGCCGCATGGCTGTCGGGGATCAGCCCGTCGCCGCAGATCTTGTCGCGCGGGAAGTTGTGCTGGTCGGCCAGCACCACCTGCAGGCCTGCCGCGGCCAGCAACTGGGCGCAGGCGCTGCCGGCAGGGCCGGCGCCGACGACCAGCACGTCGCAACGGGTGGGCATGGAAGGCAAGGCAGCGTCGTTCAAGGGCACAGATGCAGGGTCAGTCCAGGCGAAGCGCTGCATTGTAGGTAGCGCGCTGCACCTGGCGTAGGACAGGGCATGCGTCTGCGGACGGACAGGCGCCGGACTTGACCGCGCTCAAGTCAGACAGCGTTTGCGCGGCGCAAGATGGCCTGCCAAGCCTGCCACTGAGGAGACACACGCATGACACAGCAGAAGAAGGTGTTGACACCCGGCCAGCATGCCCTGCTTGAGGCCAGCCTCCAGCAGCGCCAGCAGCAGCTGCAGCGGCGGCTGAGCGAACACCACGGCGGCCTGAGTCGAGCCGAACACGCCCACGAGGTGCTGCAGCAGGACGGCGACGACGCGCCGCAGCGCGAGGGCGAGCGAGAACTGGACATGGCGCTGTCGGACCTGGAAACCCGGGAGCTGGGCGCCGTTGGCCAGGCGCTGGCGCGCATGGCCGCCAACAGCTATGGCCGCTGCAGCGACTGCGGCATCGACATCCCATTCGACCGCCTCAAGGTCGAGCCCTGGGCCCTGCGTTGCGTGGCCTGCGAGACGCAGCACGAAGACAGCCGCTCCGCGACTTGAGCCTGCACCCAGCCATTCACCCATCCCCCCGCGCACCCATCAGGACACATTCAACATGACACTTTTCCACGCCGTCGTCTGGACCGATCATCAGAGCGCCCAGGTCCTGCAGTTCGACGAAGAACACGTGCAGTCCAGCAAGGTGAAGACGCAAACCCACCACACCAAGCAGCACGGCAGCACCGTGCGCACCGAGCACGAATTTTTCGGCCACGTCTGCGACGCGTTGGACGGCATACCCGAGGTGCTGGTCGTCGGCCCCAGCACGGGTCTGAACGCCTTCGAGCACTACGCCAAGAAGCACCGCGCCGAGACCGCCGGCCGCATCGTGGCCTACGAAGTGGTGGACCACCCCAGCGAAAACCAGCTGGTGGCGATGGCGCGCAAGTACTTCCTGAAGCACGACCGCATGAGCGGTACGCCGGTACCCAGCTGAGCAACGCGCGCCTGCCGCAGCGCGCGCGGCAGGCTCAGCGGGCTTTCACCTTCAGGCGCCAGGCGTGCAGCAAGGGCTCGGTGTAGCCGCTGGGTTGCTCCTTGCCTTTGAACACCAGGTCCAGCGCGGCATGGTAGGCCATGCTGGTGTGGTTTCCTTCTTCCCATGAGCCGGCCATCGGCCTGTACAGCGGGTCGCCCTGGTTCTGGCCGTCCACCACCGCAGCCATGCGCTGGAACGAAGCGTGCACCTGCTCGGTGGTGATGACGCCGTGGTGCAGCCAGTTGGCAATGTGCTGGCTGCTGATGCGCAGCGTGGCACGGTCTTCCATCAAGGCCACGTTGTGGATGTCGGGCACCTTGCTGCAGCCCACACCCTGGTCCACCCAGCGCACCACGTAGCCCAGGATGCCCTGCACGTTGTTGTCCAGCTCCTGCTGGCGTTCGCTGGCGCTCCAGGTCACCTCGTTCACCACGGGCACGGTCAGCAAGCCTGTGAGCAGCGCTTCACGCTGGCCGGCGATGTCGGACTTTTCCAGTTCCTGCTGCACCGCCGACACGTCCACCTGGTGGTAGTGCAAGGCGTGCAAGGTGGCGGCGGTGGGGCTGGGCACCCAGGCCGTGTTGGCGCCGGCCTTGGGGTGGCCGATTTTCTGTTCCAGCATGGCCGCCATCAGGTCGGGCATGGCCCACATGCCTTTGCCGATCTGGGCCTTGCCGCGCAAGCCACATTCCAGGCCCACCAGCACGTTGCTCTTTTCGTAGGCCGCAATCCACTCGCTGTTTTTCATGTCACCCTTGCGGCGCATGGGTCCGGCCAGCATGGCGGTGTGCATCTCGTCGCCGGTGCGGTCCAGGAAGCCCGTGTTGATGAAGGCCACGCGGCTGGCGGCGGCGGCAATGCAGCTTTTCAGGTTGACGCTGGTGCGGCGCTCTTCGTCCATGATGCCCAGCTTGACGGTGCTGTCGGGCAGGCCCAGCAGCTGTTCGACGCGGCCGAATAGCTCGGCCGCAAAGGCCACCTCGGTGGGGCCGTGCATCTTGGGCTTGACGATGTAGACACTGCCGCTGCGGCTGTTGACGATGCCACCGGCGCCATGGCGCTGCAGGTCATGCAGGGCGATGGTGGTGGTGACCACCGCGTCGAGGATGCCTTCGGGAATTTCCTTGTTGCCGCCCCACAGCACGGCCGGGTTGTTCATCAGGTGGCCCACATTGCGCAGGAACATCAAGCTGCGGCCGTGCAGCACCACATCGGCGCCACCTGCCGGCGCGTGGTAGCGGCGGTCGGGGTTGAGTCCGCGCTTGATGGTCTTGCCGCCCTTGGTCACGTCCTCGGTGAGCGTGCCTTTCAAGATGCCCAGCCAGTTGCGGTAGCCGACGATCTTGTCTTCGGCGTCCACAGCGGCCACCGAGTCTTCGAGATCGAGGATGGTGGACAGCGCCGCTTCCAGCACCACGTCGGCCACACCGGCGGCGTCGGCCTTGCCGATGGCCGCCGTGCGGTCGATGCGGATATCGATGTGCAGGCCGTTGTGCTTCAGCAGCACCGACTGCGGTGATGCCGCGTCACCCTGAAAGCCCACCAGCGCCGACTTGTCCTTCAGGCCTGCCACATGGCCACCGGCCAGTGTCACCAGCAACTGGCCGCCGTCGATGCGGTAGTTGACGCTGTCGGCATGCAAGCCGCCTTCTTCGTGGTTCGCCAGCGGCACCGCATGGTCCAGGAAGTTGCGCGCAAAGGCGATCACCTTGGCGCCACGCGCGGGGTTGTAGCCACCCGCACGTTCTGCGCCGCCGTCTTCGCTGATCACGTCGGTGCCGTACAGCGCGTCGTAAAGACTGCCCCAGCGTGCATTGGCTGCGTTCAGCGCATAACGGGCGTTGAGGATGGGCACTACCAGTTGCGGGCCGGCTTGCAGGGCCAGTTCTGCATCGACATGGGCGGTGGTGGCCTGCACACGTGACGGCGGCACCTGCAGGTAGCCGATGCGCTCAAGAAACGCCCGGTACCCTGGCATGTCGTTGATGGGGCCCGGGTGCGCACGGTGCCAGGCGTCGATGTCGGCCTGCAGCCGGTCGCGATCGGCCAGTAGCGCGGCATTGCGCGGCGCCAGGTCGCGCACGATGGCATCGAAGCCGGCCCAGAAGGTGGCCGCCGTGATGCCCGTGCCGGGCAGCACCTCGTCGTCGATGAATCGGTGCAGCGCGGTGTCAACTTGCAGGCTGTGGAGGGTGGAGCGCATGGGTCGGTCCCTTGTCTGGATCAGGTGGTTCAAGCCGTTCGGGCGGGTGCGGGAAAGTGGTTCAGCACGTCGCGCAGGCTGCGCCCGGTGAAGGTGGGTTCGGTGCCCAGTTGTTCGGGTGGCAAGCCGCTGCGGTTGACCCACAGCGTGGTGTAGCCGTACCAGGTGGCGCCGATGGCGTCCCAGGCGTTGCTGCTGACAAAGAGAATCTCGCGCGCAGGCAGGCCCAGCGCCGCTGGCCCCAGTGCGTAGGCGGCGGGGTCGGTCTTGTAGCGGCGCACGCTGTGCACGCTGATGACGTGCTGCAGCAAGTCGGCAAAGCCTGCGCTCTTGACGGCCACGCCCAGCATGCCGGGGTCGCCGTTGCTCAGCACGCCGGCCAGCACACCACGCTGCTTCAGCGCCTTCAACACCTCGTGGTTCTCTGCAAAGGCGCTGAGGTGGCGGTACTGGTTCATTAGCTGCTCTTCGGCGGCGGCTTGCAGGTCCAGGCCCAGTTTGGCTGCGGCGTAGCGCAGGCCGGCGCGGGTGAGGTCCCAGAAGGGCCGATAGCGCTGCGTTTCCTGGCCCGGGGGCGAGGACATGGTGATCAGGCGCGTGTATTCGATCTGCTTTTCTCGCCACAGCTGCGACAGCTTGTCGCCGTTGCCCGGAAACAGCTGTTCGGCCAGCAAGGCCACGCTGTGCACATCGAACAAGGTGCCATAGGCGTCAAAGAGGACAGCGCGAATTTTCATCTTGCGAATCTATTCGATGTGCGTGATGGCATTAAGTGTCCGTTCAGCGTTTGATTTGTGTGCTCGATAGGCATAATCCCGACTCATGGCTCGACTGAAACAGATCGAATCCTTTGTCGCCGTGTCTGCCAAAGGCAGCCTGACGGCCGCTGCAAACGCTGAAGGTGTGGCGCCAGCGGTCGTCGGCCGGCGCATCGATGCGCTGGAAGAACGGCTGGGCGTGAAGCTGCTGGTGCGCACCACGCGCCGCATCACGCTGACCCACGAAGGCAGCGCCTTTTTGGAGGACTGCCAGCGCCTGCTGGCCGATCTGGCCAACGCCGAAGCCAGCGTCAGCGAAGGCGGCGTCAAGGCCAGCGGCCATCTTCGCATCACCGCACCGGCCGGTTTTGGCCGCCGCCACGTGGCGCCGCTGGTGCCGGCCTTCATCGCCCAGCACCCGGACGTGAGCCTGAGCCTGAACCTCAGCGACCGGGTGGTCGATATCGTCAACGAAGGCTTCGACTGCGCCGTGCGCGTGGGCGACCTGCCCGACAGCAGCCTGGTCAGCGTGCGCCTGGCCGACAACCGGCGCTTGTGCGTGGCTGCCCCGGCCTACCTGCAGCGGGCCGGCATTCCGGCCACACCCGCCGAGCTGATGCGCCACCAATGCCTGACCCTGAGTTCAGACGCCAGCCAGACCCGTGGCTGGGCTTTCACGAACGAAGGCGAGGTGATCCACCTGCGCCCCGGCGGCCGCCTGGACTGCAGCGACGGCCAAGTGCTGCACGACTGGTGCCTGAGCGGCCTGGGCCTGGCCTGGCGCAGCACCTGGGAGGTGGAACAGGACGTGGCCGCCGGCCATCTGCAAGTGGTGCTGCAGGAATTTGCCGCCCCGGCCAACGGCATCTACGCCGTGTTCGCGCAGCGCAAACACCTGCCGCTGCGGGTGCGCTTGTGGATCGACTTCCTCAAGCACAGCTACGGCGATGCCGAATACTGGCGCGGCAACGAAGCCACACCACAGGCGTGACGCGCATCAAGTAGACGCCGCGGATCCGGCTCTGCCGGGTCCGCTGGCGTCGCCCCCTTGAGGGGGAGCGGCGCAACCGCTCCGGGGGTGGGCGCTATTTCGCTTCAGCCATGCACTTCCTGATGTGGCTGGTCTTGGCGGCACCAGCCAGTTTTTTGTCGGTGGCGCTCTTTTCGCAGGCCGGGCTGGCGGCGGCAGGTGGCGCTGCGTCCTTTTCGCACTTCTTGACGAAGCTGGCCTTGGCAGCGCCGGTCAGCGCTTTGCCCTCTTTGCTGACCGCCTTGGCTTCGCAATCACCCGCCGCGTAGGCCGAAGTGGCAAACAGGCTCATGGCAGCTATGGCGGCGATGGCGATACCGATCAGGCACTTTTTCATGGCAAGACTCCTCTTGGGTATTGAATGACAGCGCGACCGTGTGACCGTGTGACAGCACCAGCACGCCGCCAGGGATTGCAGCAGACCGGGCAGCGCCCGGCCACAGGTAAACGCACGGGTGTCGTGCGGCGCCGACCCCCCGACTTTGGTTGGTGGTCAGGCGTTGCGTCTGGCCGCAGCTTCGTGAGCCGCGTGCAGGCGCTTGACCAGCACGCGGATGAAAGCCTTGTCGAACAGGTGGCGCGTGGACAGCGACAGCCGTTGCAGGCTGTCGGGCGTGAACGACACCGTGGTGGCCGGCTGTGACACCAGGATGTCCACCGTGTGCACACGCAGCGACGGGTTGGGCGCCAGGTAGGCCATCTCGCCCACCGAGCTGCCTGCACCCAGCGAAGCCACCGAACGGCCGTCGCGGTAGACCTCGACCTGGCCTTGGGTGACGATGTGAAAGCTGTTGCCTTCTTCGCCCTTGCGGTACAGCGCATGGCCATAGGTGTGGCGGTGCCAGGTGGCGCGGTGCACCACTTCCCAGAGCTCGACGTCGCCGAAGTCGGCAAAAAACTCCTGGCTGCGCAACAGCGTGAAACGTTCGGAGTCCAGCACCTCTTGCAGCGGCCCGCGCAGATGCGGGTTTTGCGCGCTGACGGCCGACAGCGCGTGTGCAAACTCGTCCCAGCTGGCCGGGCGCAGTTCACGTTCCTTGGCCAGGCAGCGTTCGATCAGCGCCTGCAGCCCTTCGGGCACACCATCGCGCAGCGACGACAGCGGCGGCGCCGTGCCGTGGTAGATCTGGTTCATGATCGCCGGCTGCTGGATGGCGTCGAAGGGCGGACGGCCGGCAACCAGGTGATACAGCACCGCAGCCATCGAATAGATGTCGGCACGGCAGTCCAGCAAGTCGCCGTCCAGTTGCTCGGGCGACATGTAGGCCAGGCTGCCCACGCGGTAGACCTGCGTGTGGTCGGCGCCCAGGTTGAAGACGCTGCCGAAGTCGGTGACCTTGACCTCGCCGATGCGGTCACCGTCCAGGGTGACCAGCAGGTTGGCCGGTTTCACGTCGCGGTGCACCAGGCCCTGGCGGTAGCAGTAGCCCAGCGCCATGGCGCACTTGAAGCCGATTTCAATGACCTGCGTCAGCGGCAGCAGCTTGTCGGCGCGGCAGAAGCGCCGCAGCGTGAAGCCTTCGACGTATTCCATCACCAGGTAGGGTGCTTCGGCATCGGCCACGGCGTCCAGGATCTGCACGACGTTGGGGTGCTGCAGCTGGCCTACCAGCGCGGCCTCGGCGTCGAAAAAACGCTGCTGGAAGTGGGCCCCGCGGCTGTCGGCCGGGTTGCCGCTGCCCAGGCCCTGGCCCAGGCGTACGCGCTTGATGGCCACGTCCTGCTTGCGGAAGGGGTCGTGCGCCAGGAAAACTTCGCTGGTGGCGCCTTCGCCGATCTTGGACTTGACGACGTACTTGCCGATACGCGACGGCAAAGCCGCGCGGGGCAGTGACATCTCGGGATGGGCGAGCTGGGGCAGGGTCATGGTGGCCAGGGGATGCGGCACGATGGTCGCCCGGCGGCCGCAGCGGCGGTGGCCCGAACAGGGCAGGAAAGCCGCGCCTTCTTCAGCCTGCTTCATTTGCAGCCTGGTTCATCTCCAGCCTGCTTCAGCCCCCAAAAGTAGAATCGGCCGATGATCCATGTGAAGCAGGAGTTGCGGCAGGCGCTGCAGGTGGCGCTGGCGCAGCTGGCGGGTGAGGCCGGCGTGGCCGCCCCCGAGGCCAATTTCGAGTCGCCCAAGCAGGCCAGCCACGGCGACCTGGCCGTGACCAGCGCCATGCAGCTGGCGCGGCCCCTCAAGAAAAACCCACGTGAATTGGCGCAACGGCTGGTTGACCTGCTGAACGCGCAGCCGGCGGTGCAACGCTGGGTGCAGGCGATTGAAATCGCCGGGCCGGGCTTCATCAACCTGCGCCTGGCCGCCGCCGCCAAGCAGGCCGTGGTGGCCGAAGTGCTGGCCGCACAGGACAGTTTTGGCAGCCAGCCGCGCAGCGGCAAGAAAGTGATGGTGGAGTTTGTCTCCGCCAACCCCACCGGCCCGCTGCACGTGGGCCACGGCCGCAACGCAGCTTTAGGCGACTGCATCTGCAGCCTGCTGGAAAGCCAGGGCGACGAGGTGCTGCGCGAGTTCTACTACAACGACGCGGGTGTGCAGATCAACAACCTGGGCCTGTCGGTGCAGCGCCGCCTGCAGGGCCTGAAACCCGGCGACGCCGGTTGGCCCGAAGCCGCCTACAACGGCGACTACATCGCCGACATCGCCGCCGACTTTGCGGCGTGCAAGACCGTGCAGGCCGATGACCGCAGCTTCACCGCCAGCGGCGATGTGGACGATCTGCACGCCATCACCCAGTTTGCGGTGGCCTTCCTGCGCCACGAACAAGACCTGGACCTGCAGGCCTTTGGCGTGCACTTCGACCACTACTTCCTGGAAAGCAGCCTCTACACCAGCGGCCGCGTCGACGACACCGTCAAGCGCCTGGTGGCCGCCGGCAAGACCTACGAAGAAGGCGGCGCGCTGTGGCTGCGCACCACCGACTACGGCGACGACAAGGACCGTGTCATGCGCAAGCAGGACGGCAGCTACACCTACTTCGTGCCCGACGTGGCCTACCACCTGGCCAAGTTCGAGCGCGGCTACAGCCAGGTCATCAACTTGCAGGGCAGCGACCACCACGGCACCGTGGCCCGGGTGCGCGCCGGCCTGCAGGCCCTGTCCGAAACATTCAGTCTGGGCATCCCGGCGGGTTACCCCGACTACGTGCTGTACAAGATGATTGCCGTCGTGAAGGATGGCCAGGAAGTGAAGATGTCCAAGCGCGCGGGCACTTCAGTGTCGGTGCGCGACCTCATCGACTGGACCAGCCGCGACGCGGTGCGCTTTTTCCTCATCAGCCGCAAGGCCGACACCGAGTTCACCTTCGACGTCGACCTGGCGCTGAAGGCCAACGACGAAAACCCGGTGTTCTACGTTCAGTACGCCCACGCCCGCATCTGCTCGGTGCTGACGGCCTACGCGGACCAGCATGAAGGCGAGCGCAGTTTTGCCGACGCCGACTTGCGCATGCTGACCGCGCCCAGCGAAGCCGCGCTGATGGTCAAGCTGGCCGAGTTTCCCGACATGCTGACCCGCGCCGCAGCCGAGTTGGCGCCGCACGACGTGGCCTTCTACCTGCGCGAACTGGCCGCGGCCTTCCACGCCTACTACGCCGCAGAACGATTCCTGGTTGACGACGTGGCGCTGGCGCGGGCGCGCATGGCGCTGCTGGCGGCCACCGCACAGGTGCTGCGCAACGCGCTGGCCTTGCTGGGCGTGTCGGCGCCGGCGTCGATGAACCGTGAGATTCCCAGTGCTGCGGCCCCGGCCGCCGAGGTGAGCGCATGATCAAGCAGCGCGGTGGTTTTGCAATCGGCCTGGTGGTGGGTCTGCTCGTCGGTCTGGCGCTGGCGCTGGCCGTGGCGCTGTACATCACCAAGGTGCCGGTACCCTTCCTCAACAAGGTGCCGCAGCGCACGGCCGAGATGGACACCGCAGAGGCTGCCCGCAACCGCAACTGGGACCCCAACGCGGCCCTGGGCGGGCGCACCGCGGCGCGAGCCGCCAGCGCAGCGGCCGGTGGCAGTGCTGCGGCGCAGCCGATCGTGCCCGATGCCCCGGCGGCAGCTTCAGGCCCGGCTGTCAAGCCCCCACCGTCGCGGGATCCGGCGGCCATCCTGGCCGACCGGGCCACCGCACCGGCCGCCAACGCAGCTTCTTCCGTGGCCCGGTCCACCGCAGCGGTGGCTGAACCGTTCATCTTCTTTGTGCAGGCCGGGGCCTTCACGCGCAGCGAAGATGCCGAACAACAAAGGGCCAAGCTGGCGATCGTCGGCCAGTCGGCCAAGATCAGCGAGCGCGAACAGGCGGGCCGCACGGTGTACCGGGTGCGCCTGGGACCGTTCAGCACGCGGGCAGAGGCCGACGCGCTGCAGGTCAAGCTGCAGGAACAGGGCATCGAAGCGCAGATCGTGCGCGTCGAGAGGGCGTGAGGCTCTGAATCGCCAGCTGGCCCGAGCCAGCCAGGAACCCGTACCCGGCCATCCGACTCCCGAACATCCCGTCATCTCGAAAGGAACTTCATGCAACGGCGCGACTTCTCCAAGCAACTGGCCGGCGCAGGCCTGGGCTTGGCCCTGACTGGCGCAGCCCGCGCCCAGGGCGCACCCAAGGAGGGGACGCATTACGTGCGTTTGTCCAGCCCGGCGCCGGTGACGCTGCCCACGCCGGACAAGAAGATCGAAGTGGTCGAGTTCTTCTGGTACGGCTGCCCGCATTGTTACGCGTTTGAACCCACGCTCGAGGCCTGGGTCAAGAAGCTGCCCGCCGATGTGAGCTTTCGCCAGGTGCCGGTGGGCTTCATGGCGCCGCACCAGCAGCACCAGAAGCTGTTCTACGCGCTGGAAGAAATGGGCCAGCTCGAGGCCCTGCACCGCAAGGTCTTTGCTGCCATCCACCAGCAGAACAGGCGCCTGGCCAGCGAGTCCGACATCGTGGCCTTTGCCACCGCCAATGGTGCGGATGGCGCCAAGCTGGCGGCGGCCATGAAGTCCTTCAGCGTCGCCACCAAGGCCAATCGCGCCAAGCAGTTGGCAGACGCCTACAAGATCGACGGTGTGCCTGCGCTGGGCATCAACGGCAGGTTCTACACTTCGGCCTCGCTGGCGGGCAACCACGAGCGTGCGGTGGCGGTGGCGGACTTTCTGATCCAGCTGGCGCGCCAGAAAGCCTGATCCGGGCGCTTTCGCGGCCCGGCCGCCGCCCAGGTGCCGCGGGCCATCTGCGGCTCGATTTCACGCCGCTGTCCACGCGCTTTCAGCCGCTGGCATAGATGTTGTGGCTATACTGCCCTGCAACTTTCATGCCGCATCAATGCCTCTGAGGTCCTCACTTTCCCTCCCCCGCCTGCTGACCTGGGTGCTGACCCTGGCCTGGGTCTTGCTGCCCGGCCTCGCCTGGGCCGAAAAGGCCGACCGCACCAAGCCCTGGGTCGTGGAAGCCGACCGCGACGGTGTCATCGACCTGCAGCGCCAGGTGCTGGTGTACTCAGGCAACGTGGTCATCACCCAGGGTTCGATGGTGCTGCGTGCCGAACGGGTGGAAATGCGCGAGATGCCAGACGGTTATCGCGCCGCCACGGCCTTGGGTTCGGCCGCCCGCCCGGCCAGCTGGCGCCAGCGCCGCGACGGTGTGGACGAAACCGTGGAAGGCACGGCCGACCGCATCGAATTCGACGGCCGCGCCGACACGCTGCGCTTCATCGGCGATGGCGCCGTGCGGCGGCTGCGCGGTGGCGTCGTGGCCGACGAAATCACCGGCGCCAGCATCGTGTGGGACAACACCGCCGAGGTCTTCAAGGTCGAAGGGGGTGCGAAGTCGGCCAGCAACCCCACGGGTCGTGTGCGGGCGGTGCTGAGCCCCCGTGTGGAGCCTGCGGCTTCTGTTCCCAGCACGTCACCGCTGACACCGTCGCGCGCGCTCGGAGAGCGCCGCTGATGGCTGCTGCGGCGGACGCAACGGTGACCACGGCGGCAGTCACAAGCGCAGGCTCGCCCACATCGGGTAGCCGCCTGGAAGCCGAGAACCTGCGCAAGAGTTTCGGACCGCGCATGGTGGTGAAAGACGTGCACCTGGCCGTAGGCGCCGGCGAAGTCGTCGGACTGCTCGGCCCCAATGGTGCCGGCAAGACCACCACCTTCTACATGGTGGTGGGTTTGGTGCGCCCTGACGAAGGCCAGATACGCATCGACGGCCAGGCGGTTGAAGGTTTGCCCATCCACCGCCGCTCGCGGCTGGGGCTGAGCTACCTGCCGCAAGAAGCGTCGATCTTCCGCAAGTTGACGGTGGAAGAAAACATCCGTGCCGTGCTGGAGCTGCAGATCGGCCCCGACGGCCGCGCGCTCAAGCCGGCCTTGATCGAGGAGCTGCTGGAAAAGCTGCTGCACGACCTGTCCATCGACAAGCTGCGCGATTCACCAGCGCCGGCCTTGTCGGGCGGCGAAAGGCGGCGCGTGGAGATCGCCCGTGCGCTGGCCACGCAGCCCAGGTTCATCCTGCTGGACGAACCTTTTGCCGGTGTCGATCCCATCGCGGTGATCGAGATCCAACGCATCATCGGTTTCCTGCGTTCGCGTGGCATCGGCGTGCTCATCACCGACCACAACGTGCGCGAGACGCTGGGCATCTGCGACCGCGCCTACATCATCAGCGAAGGCAGCGTGCTGGCCGAAGGCACGCCGCAAGAGATCGTTGCCGACGCCCAGGTGCGCAAGGTGTACCTCGGCGAACATTTCAAGATGTGACATGAGGCCCCCAAGCTTGTCGCTTCGCGCCTTCGCCACCCCCCAAGGGGGGCGAGTCGGACGAGAAACAGTCCCTGCGGACTGTTTCTCGCCTGCGAGCGCACGCAACGTCATCGTCGCGGGCTCACGCAGCGGCCCGGCCAAGCCGGTTCCGCGCGTGACCTTGATTTGTGCCCGTTCATGAAGCCGTCACTCCAGGTCAGACTCTCCCAGCATCTGGCGCTCACGCCCCAGTTGCAGCAATCCATCCGCCTGTTGCAGCTGTCCACGCTGGAACTGCACCAGGAAGTCGGGCAGATGCTCGATCAGAACCCCTTCCTTGAAATGGAAGAAGACGGCGCGGCCACGCCTTTCGAGACGCCGCCAGAACGTCAGGCGGCAGACCGTGTGGCTGACAGCACGGCCGATGCACCAGACGCACCCGACGCGCCTGAAGGCACGACCGAGTTGCGTGCCGAAGAATTTGGCACCACCGAACGAGATGACTGGGAAAACGGCACCGAAAGGGACGACTTCGACGGCATTCGCGAAACGCCCAGCAGCGCCGCGCCCACGGGCGAAGGCGACGACATG
>JBBRCN010000032.1:0-46724 GCA_038204775.1 Burkholderiales bacterium
GACCTTCGCATTGCGAACGCGACGCTCTCCCAGCTGAGCTACCCCCCCACACGCGGCGCGCAGTTTAGCACCGGGCCTGTGCGGCAAGCCTTGCAGCGGCGATTAACATCGCCGCGCCTTGAACCCCGGCCATCCGCCGGCCCCAACATTTCAGGAGACTGCCGATGCGACCACGCCTGGACCCCGCTTGGCTGGATGCGCAGTACAGCAACCGCGCCCGTGTGCCCGAGCACGCGCAGGTGATGGCCAACTGGACGCAGGCTTCGGCGCTGGCACGCAGTGGCGGCGCTGGTTCGCAGCCCGGTGTACAGCAGGGTGTGCAACTGGATGTGCTCTATGGCGAAGGCGCCGGCGAAGTGCTTGACATATTTCCTGCGCCGCAGGCCGGTGCGCCGGTGCTGGTGTTCATTCATGGCGGCTACTGGCGTTCGCTGGACAAGGCGGACCACTCGTTTGTCGCCCCGGCCTTCAACGCCAACGGCGCCACGGTGGTGGTGCCCAACTATGCGTTGTGCCCGGCCGTCAGCATCGAACACATCTGCCTTCAGATGGCCCGTGCCGTGACCTGGGTGTGGCGGCATGCCGCCAGCTTTGGCGGCGACCCGGCGCGCATCGCGCTGGCAGGCCACTCGGCCGGCGGGCACCTGGCGACGATGCTGCTCAGCTGTCGTTGGAAGGACCTGGCCGACGACCTTCCGGCCACGCCGGTGTCGGGGGCCTTGTCGATCTCGGGTCTGTATGACCTGGAACCGCTGCGCCACACGCCCATGCTGCAGCCTGACCTGCAACTCACAGCCGCATCGGTGGGCCGCCTGAGCCCGGCCTTTTTCCCGCGGCCCAAAGGCGCCAAGCTGTATGCGGCCGTGGGGCTGGACGAAAGCGACGAGTTCCTGCGCCAGAACCGGCTGATTCGCGATGTCTGGGGGCCCACGGCCGTGCCGGTATGCGAGACCGTGCCCGGCGCCAACCACTTCACCGTGCTCAACCGCCTGGCCGACCCGACGCACCGCCTGCACCATCTGGCACTGCGCTTGTTGGGGCTGCGCTGACGCGCCAGGCGGCGAACAGACTTAGGGTCTGCCCGTGCTATGAGCCGCATTGAAGCTTTGTATTGGCCCCGCCGGGGTCACTTTGTTACCGTCTGCCCCCGGTTGCGCTGCGGCATGCCGTGCCATTGGCGCCCGAGTCAACATTGAACACAGGAGCACACCATGGGCTTGAAAGGTTCGAAGACCGAACAAAACCTGAAGGACGCCTTCGCTGGCGAATCGCAGGCCAACCGCCGTTACCTGTACTTCGCCAACAAGGCCGACGTGGAAGGCCAGAACGACGTGGCGATGCTGTTCCGATCCACCGCCGAAGGTGAAACGGGCCACGCACACGGCCACCTCGAATTCCTGGAACACGGTTCGGGCGACCCGGCAACCGGCCTGCCCATCGGCAACAGCCGCCAGAACCTGGCCGCCGCCGTGGCCGGCGAAACGCACGAGTACACCGACATGTACCCGGGCATGGCCAAGCAGGCGCGCGACGAAGGCTTCGACGAAATCGCCGACTGGTTCGAGACCCTGGCCAAGGCCGAGCGCTCGCATGCCAACCGCTACCAGAAGGCCCTCGACGCGCTCGTCGACTGACGGGCGCGGCGATTGGCAAGTTCATCGCGCTCGTCGACTGACGGGCGCGGCGATTGGCAAGCTCATCGCGCTCGTCGATTGACCTGCAGCCACACTGTTGAACAAGGGGCCTCGTGCCCCTTGTTCGTTTGAAGAATACTGAAGCGAGCACCGCACCATGCGCGAAGGCAATCTCGAAGCCCCCACCCGCCATCCCATCGATTGGAAGAACCCGGACTTCTACGATGAAGGCAAGGCGCTGGCCGAGATGGAGCGGGTGTTCGACATCTGTCACGGCTGCCGCCGCTGCGTGAGCCTGTGCCAGAGCTTTCCGACCCTGTTCGACCTGGTCGACACCACCGACGACGGCGAGGTGCACGGCATCAAGAAAGAGGCCTACTGGAACGTCGTCGACCAGTGTTACCTGTGCGACCTGTGCTACATGACCAAGTGCCCGTACACACCGCCGCACCCGTGGCAACTGGACTTTCCGCACCTCATGCTGCGCGCCAAGGCCATCAAGCACAAAAACGGCCACGTGGCGGCGAAAGAAAAGTTCCTGGCCAGCACCGACGTGCACGGCCAGTTTGCCGGCATCCCCATCGTGGTGGACATCGTCAACGCGGTGAACAGCACCCGCGCCATGCGCCAGCAGATGGACCGCCTGCTGGGTGTGCACCCCGACGCCTGGATGCCCAGCCTGGCCGAGCAGCGCTTTCGCTGGGGCCGGGCCATGAACAACACCACCTTCACGGCTGTTAAGGGCCAACGCACACCGGGCAAGGTGGCCCTCTTCGCCACCTGCTACGTCAACTACAACGAGCCCGGCATCGGCGCCGACCTCATCAAGCTGCTGGACCACAACCAGATTCCCTACGAGATTGTCGAGAAGGAGCAGTGCTGCGGCATGCCCAAGCTGGAATTGGGCGATCTGGAATCTGTCGAACAAAGCTGGAAGGCCAACATCCCTGTGCTGGCCCGCTACGCCCGCGAGGGCTGGGCCATCGTCACCGCCATTCCCAGCTGCACGCTGATGTTCAAGCAGGAACTGCCGCTGATGTTTGCGCACGATGCCGACACGCAGTTGGTGAAGTCAGCCATGTTCGACCCCTTCGAGTACTTCATCGCGCGCCACAAGGACGGTCTGCTGAAGACCGACTTCAAGGCCGCCTTGGGCAAGGTGAGTTACCACATCCCCTGCCACGGCCGGGTGCAGAACATCGGCAAGAAAACCGAAGAGATGTTCAAGCTCATCGGCCAGACGGTGGAAGTCAAGCTCAACACCGTGGAACGCTGCAGTGGCCACGCCGGCACCTACGGCGTGAAGACACCTTACCACCCGGTGGCCATGAAGATCGGCAAGCCGGTGTTCAAGAGCATGGCCAGGGACGACCCGGACTTCATCAGCAGCGACTGTGCCTTGGCCGGCCACCACATCGCGCAGGGCATGGCTGCCGCCGGTACGCCGGCGCGGGCGCTGCAGCACCCTTTGTCATTGGTCCGCATGGCCTACGGATTGGAGTGAAGCATGAGCACCCCCGCCCCCACCATCACCCGCGACAACCTGCTCACGCTGGAGGCCTACGCCAAGGTGCGCAAGAGCAGCAAGTCCGAGGCCATGGCGCACCGCAAGCTGCGCAGCGTGTGCTTGGGCGAACACATGACGCTGCAGTTCGAGGACGATCGCACCGTCCGGCGCCAGATCCAGGAGATGCTGCACATTGAAAAGATCTTCGACGAAGACGGCATCCAGGCCGAGATTGAGGCCTACGCGCCGCTGGTGCCGGACGGCAGCAACTGGAAGGCCACGATGCTGATCGAGTACCCCGATGCACACGAACGCAAGCGCGAACTGTCGCGGCTGATCGGCGTCGAGGACCGCATGTTTGTCGAGGTTGAAGGCCACAGCCGGGTCTATGCCATCGCCGACGAAGACCTGGACCGCGAAAACGCGGAGAAGACTTCTGCCGTGCACTTCGTGCGTTTTGAATTCAACACCGCGCAGCGCGAAGCCGTGCGCGCCGGGGCTTCGGTGAAGATCGGCTGTGACCACACCAACTACCCGGTGCACGTGACCGTGTTGGCCGAGACCCTGGCCTGCCTGGCAGGCGACCTGACGAGGACCTCGCGATGAAAAACCCCTTTGGCCTGATCGGCCTGGCCGTGATGGGCCAAAACCTGGTGCTCAACGTCGAAAGCCGCGGCTTCGGTGTCAGCGTCTTCAACCGCAGCCCCGAGGTCACCGACAGCTTCGTCGCGCAGCATCCGGGCAAGAAGATCTTCGGCATGCGCAACCTGGCCGACTTCGTGACCAGCCTGGAGCGGCCGCGCAAGATCATGCTGATGGTCAAGGCTGGCGCGGCGGTGGACGACGTCATCGGACAGCTGCTGCCGCTGCTGGACAAGGACGACATCGTCATCGATGGCGGCAACAGCCTGTACACCGAAACCGAACGGCGCGACGCCTGGCTCACGCCCCTGGGCATACGCTTTGTCGGCGCGGGGGTGTCCGGTGGCGAAGAGGGCGCACGCAAGGGCCCGTCCATCATGCCGGGCGGATCGGCGTCGTCCTGGCTCCAGCTCCAGCCCATCTTCGAGCGCATCGCGGCGCAGGTGGACGGGCTGCCCTGCGTCATTCACATCGGCCCAGGTGGTGCCGGGCACTACGTGAAGATGGTGCACAACGGCATCGAGTACGGCGACATGCAGCTCATCTGCGAAGCCTATGCGCTGTTCAAGGCCGCGGGCATGGGCAACGACGAGATGGCGGACATCTTCGACGGCTGGAACCAGGGCGACCTGCAGAGTTACCTGATTCAGATCACCGCCAAGGCGCTGCGCCAGCGCGACCCGGAAACCGCGCAGCCGGTGGTCGACCTGATCCTGGACAAGGCCGGCCAGAAGGGCACCGGCCAGTGGACGCTGATGAATGCCGCCGACAACGCCGTGGTGGTGAGCACCATCAACGCGGCAGTGGAAGCGCGTGTGCTGTCGTCGATGAAGGCGGCGCGGGTGGCGGCGAGCAAGGTGCTGCACGGGCCGCCAGGCAAGCTGTCGATGAGCCAGCGTGAACTGGTGGCCAAGGTCCACGACGCGCTGTATGCGTCAAAGGTCATCAGCTACACGCAGGGCCTGGACCTGATGCACACCATGAGCGAGAAAAAAGGATGGGGCCTGGACCTGGGCGGCATTGCAGGCATCTGGCGCGGCGGCTGCATCATCCGCGCGCAATTCCTGAGCCCCATCACCCAGGCCTACCGCAACGACCCGGCCTTGGGCAACCTGATGCTGGCGCCGTTTTTCCAGGGTGTGCTCAGCCGCAGCCAGCAGGGCTGGCGCGAGGCGGTGGCATTGGCCGTGAGCCACGGCATTCCGGTGCCGGCCATGAGCGCTTCACTGGGCTACTACGACAGCTACCGCAGCGCGCGGCTGCCGGCCAACCTGCTGCAGGCCCAGCGCGACTTCTTCGGCGCCCACACCTACGAACGGGTGGACAAACCGGCCGGGCAGTGGTTCCACACCGATTGGCCTGAAGTCATCAGTTAGGCGGCCAGGACCGCAGGGCCCTACCAGCCGTAGAAACGGTCCCAGCGCGCCAGCTCGCCGCTGCGGGTCAGCACCTCGTAGTGCGGAAACTGCGCAGCTGTGGCGCAGGCGTGGTTGGGCAGCACACGCAGCCTTGTGCCCACCGGAAACTGGCTCGCCATGTCGGCGTCCACCCGGCCGTCGCGCCAGGACAGGATGCCGTGCTCCTGGTTGGCGCCGCCCATGGTCAGGCCCTCGATCAGCGTGCCCGCGTCGTTGCACACCGCGCCGTAGCCGAAGTCCATGCCGTGGTCTTGCGTGCCGCGGTCGCGGCTCATCGCCATCCAGCCCGCGTCCACCAGCACCCAGCCTTTTTCCTGCTGGTGGCCGATCACGGTGCACAGCACCGACAGCGCGATGTCTGCCGTGCCGCACACACCCACGCCCCACATCACCAGGTCGTTGAAGACGTAGACACCGGCGCGCACTTCGGTCACGCCTTGCAGGCTGCGTGCCGACAACGCGGTGGGTGTGCTGCCCACGCTGACTTCGGGGCAGGGCAGGCCGGCGGCGCGCATCCGATCGGCCGCGCGCACGCAGCGGCTGCGCTCTTGCTCGGCCATGGCTTGCAGGGCTTCGGGGGTGCGGCAGTCGTAGCTGGCGCCGGCGTGGGTCATCACACCCACCAGCGTGGCGCCGCCTTCGTGCAGCGTGCGGCCCACTTGCAGCAGCAGGTCCGACTCCGGCGGCACCCCGGCGCGGTGGCCGTCGGTGTCGACTTCAATCATCACGTCGAAGGTGTGGCGCTGCGCTTGGCCGTGCGCCACCACGGCCTGCGCCGCCGCCACCGAGTCCACCACGATTTTCAGCGCACAGCCGCGTTCGCGCAGCGTCTGGGCCTGGGCCAGCTTGGGCGGTGCGATGCACACGGCATACAGGATGTCGCTGATGCCGGCATCGAAGAAGACCTCGGCCTCTTTCAGTGTCGACACCGTGATGCCCTGCGCCCCGGCGGCCAGCTGCTGTTGCGCCACCGGCAGGCACTTGGCTGTTTTTACATGCGGCCGCAGCCGCGCGCCCAGTGCGTTGACGCGGTCCTGCATGTGGTGGATGTTGCGCTGCATGCAGGCTTCGTCCAAGAGCGCGGCGGGGGTGGTCAGGGTGTGCAGTGTCATGGCTCGAATCCTAGTTGGGGCGCGGCCCGGCCCTGAAGCTCTGGCGCACGGCATCGGCGCTGACCAGCACCAGCCCGGCCCAGATGAAAGCAAAGCCGATGAAGCGGCTGCCGCTGAAAGGTTCGTTGAACAGCCACACCCCCAGCAACAGCTGGATCGTCGGCGAGATGTATTGCACCAGGCCCAGCGTGGCCAGCGGCAGGCGCCGCGCTGCTGCAGAAAACCAGATCAGTGGCAAGGCGCTCAAGGGCCCCAGCAGGGCCAGCGTGGCCACCAGACCCCAGTCGCCCTGCAGCCAGACGCCATTCTGCGTGAAGGTCCACCACAGCAGCAGCGGCAGCGCCAGCGGCGCCAGCAGCAGCGTTTCCAGGGCCAGGCCTTCCAGCGCGCCCAGCGACGCGGTCTTGCGCACCAGGCCATAGAGGCCGAAGCTGCCCGCAAGCACCAGCGCGATCCAAGGCAAACGGCCCAGCTGCCAGGTGAGCCACAGCACGCCGCCGAAGGCCAGTGCCACGGCCACCCACTTCACGGCCGTGAGCCGCTCGCGCAGCACCAGCACACCCAGCAGCACGTTGACCAGCGGGTTGATGAAGTAACCCAGGCTGGCCTCCACCACCTGATGCGTCTGCACGGCGTAAACGTAGGTCAGCGTGTTGGCCATCAGCAGCAGGCCAGTCAGCACGAAGGGCAGCAGGCGACGCGGCTGCGCGACAAAGTCGGCCAGCCACGACCAGCGCCGCTGCCAGGCCAGCACCAGGCCGATGAACAACAGCGACCAGACGGACCGCTGCAGCACCACTTCCACCGCCGGCACCGCGGCGATGAACAGGAAGTACAGGGGGAACAGGCCCCACAGCCCGAAGGCGGCGGTGGCGTAGACGAGGCCGGGGTTCATGTGCAGCCGGCCATTGTCGCCCCCCTAAGCTGCAGCCGGGAAAGCCAGGTGCGTGGGCCCCGCGGGCTCGCGCATCATTCGGGCCATGCCACGCATCGTGTTCACGCCGCAGCTGCGGCGCTTCACACACACGCCCGACGTGGGCGGCACCGCACTGACCCTGCGCGCGCTGCTGGACGATGCTTTCCAGCACAACCCGCGTCTGCGCGGTTACGTGCTGGACGACCAGGGCCACCTGCGGCCCCATGTCGTGATCTTCATCGACGGGCGGCATTGCTCCGACCGCGTCGAACTGAATGAGACCTTGCCTGCCGACAGCACGGTGCACGTGTTGCAGGCTTTGTCCGGAGGATGACCACATGCACAGCAACGACCGCGCCTGGGTGGCCACGCGCAAGGTCCTTTTCGAACTGCGCCGCCAAGGCACCAACTGGAACTTGCACAACAGCAGCTTCCTGGGTGAGCCGGTGACGATGTTGCTGCCGCCCGATGACCGGGGTCGCATGCTGGCGGCGCTGAACCTGGGGCACTTCGGCGTCAAGCTGCACGCCAGACCCGACGCCGGGGCCACCTGGCAGGAAGTGGCCTCACCCACGGCCGAAGACCAGAACATCCAGGACGCGCACCGCATCCAGCGCTGCGCCGCACAGCCCGACGTGCTGTGGTGCCAGCACCATGGCGGCATCTGGCGCAGCACCGACAACGCGGCCAACTGGCACGAGGTGAAGGCCCAACCCAGCAGTTTCGGTTTTGCGTTGGCAGTGCACCCGGAGGACGGCAACACCGCGTGGTTCGTGCCCGCGGTGAAGGACGAAAAGCGTGTGCCGGTGGACGGCGCGATGGTCGTCAACCGCACGCGTGACGGCGGCCAGACATTCGACACCCTGCGCCGGGGCCTGCCGCAGCACAACGCCTTCGACCTGGTCTACCGCCACGGCCTGGACGTGGCGGCCGACGGCCAGACCTTGATCATGGGCAGCACCACCGGCAACCTGTGGGCCAGCGGCGATGGCGGCGACAGCTGGCAGACCGTGTCCAGCCACCTTTCGCCCATCGCGACCGTGCGCCTGGGTTGACGCCTGGGTTGAAACCCTTCTCCATCTGAAACAACAAGGAGCATCCCCATGATCGTCACCGATGTCAGCGCCAGCCGCTTTGTGGCCAAGACGAATCTGCCACGACCGCCGGCGCAGCGGCGCACCCGGTCTGGCACACCGCAGGACACACCGCCGCTGCAACTGAAGGCCAGCGAGGCGCAGACGCTGGTGGTGGGCAGCGGCCTGGTCATCGCCACCGAAAAGGTACCGGTGCAGGTGCGCGAAGACCTCATCAACTGCACACTCTTCGCGCAGCTGGTGGCCACGGCCGAGGTAGGCGACGCGACCAAAGTCAACGAGTGGTACACGGCCTACTTCGGTGCCTTGTCCGCACTGGGTTGGGCGCAGAGCGACCAGCGTTTCGAGAAGTACCGCTTCGAGAGCAGCGGCGCCATTGCCCACGAAGCCGTGATGCCTGTGCTGACGGCCCTGCTGGGCCCGCAGGCCACAGCGCTGACGGTGTTGCAGGCGGCCTTCGACGGCTTGAAGACGATGACCGAAAACTCGCCGTGGGTGACGCTGTTCGAGCGCCATTCGCGCCAGGAGCAATCGGCCCACTTCCAGGTGGCCACGGCCGAGGTGGCGGCGGGTGGTGTGCTGCAGATTGCGCTGGTGGCCTTCGACCTGCAGGCGCAGACCGAACTGGTGCAGGTGCTGTTTTTCAAGTTCAACAAGGCCAAGACCTTGCTGAACTATTCCTCGGGCAAGGCCACCATCTACGAAGCCGCGCTGGCCGGCCAGCGTGAGGCCCTGGCCGCGCGGCTGGCGGCGTACCGCACGGCCTATGTGGGGCAGGTGAAGCTGCCGCCGCTGCCCGCCTTGCGGTCGCGCCGCAAACCCGCATGAGCCCCAGGCTGGTGAATCGCCGCTACCGTGCAGGCCTGATCACTGCCCGGAGACCGCAGCATGAGTGATGCGCCTGCCTACACCCCGCCCACCGTCTGGACCTGGAACAAGGCCAGCGGGGGGCGCTTTGCCAACATCAACCGCCCCATTTCCGGCGCGACGCATGACAAGGACCTGCCGGTGGGCCGCCATCCCCTTCAGCTGTATTCCTTGGCCACGCCCAATGGTGTGAAGGTGACGGTGATGCTGGAAGAGCTGCTGGCGCTGGGCCACGGCGGTGCGGAGTACGACGCCTGGCTGATCAAGATCAATGATGGCGACCAGTTCGGCAGCGGCTTTGTGGCCGTCAACCCCAACTCCAAGATACCGGCGCTGCTGGACCGCAGCGGGCCCGTGCCAGTTCGTGTATTCGAAAGCGGCGCCATCCTGCTGCACCTGGCGCAGAAGTTCGACGCCTTGCTGCCTGCTGAGCAACCCGCGCGTGCCGAATGCCTGAGCTGGCTGTTCTGGCAGATGGGCAGCGCGCCCTACCTGGGTGGAGGATTCGGCCACTTCTACGCCTACGCGCCGACGAAGATCGAATACGCCATCGACCGCTTTGCCATGGAAATCAAACGCCAGCTCGATGTGCTGAACCGCCGCCTGGCCCAGGGCCCGTACCTGGCGGGCGATGACTACACAGTCGCCGACATCGCCATCTGGCCCTGGTACGGCGCATTGGCCAAGGGCCAGTTGTACGAAGCGGGTGAGTTCCTGCAGGTGCACGAGTACACACATGTCGTGCGCTGGGCCGACCAGATCGCGCAGCGGCCGGCCGTGCAGCGTGGTCGCAGGGTCAACCGCACCTGGGGCCAGCCCGACAGCCAGTTGCCTGAACGGCACGAGGCCAGCGACTTCGACCCGCTGACCCCGCCATGAAGCTCACCCTGTACGACTGTGCCACCGCGCCCAGCCCGCGCCGAGCGCGCATCCTGCTGGCCGAAAAGGGCGTGGCCCACGACACCGTGCAGGTGGACCTGCGCAGTGGCGAACAGCTCAGCGACGCCTACCGCGCCATCAACCCGCAGTGCACCGTGCCCGCGTTGCGCACCGAAGACGGGCTGCTGCTGACCGACAACGCGGCCATCACCGCTTACGCCGAAGCGCGTCATCCGCAGCCGCCGCTGCTGGGCAGCACGCCGGCCGACAAGGCAGACATCGCCAGCTGGCAGTGGCGCATCGAATTCGAAGGCCTGCTGGCCGTGGCCGAGGCGCTGCGCAACGGTTCACCGGCAATGGCCAGTCGGGCGCTGCCAGGGCCGGTGGACTACGCGCAGATTCCTGAGCTGGCGCAGCGGGGACTGGCGCGGGTGCAGCAGTTTTTTGTGCTGCTCAACGATCACCTGGCGGCGCGCGACTTCATCGCTGGCGGGCAGTTCAGCATCGCCGACATCACGGCCGTTGTGGCGGTGGACTTTGCGCGCGTGGTGAAGGTCAAGCCGGGAGATGCACATCCGCACTTGCAGCGCTGGCGGGCGCGCATGGCTGAGCGGCCTTCGACAGCCTTGTGATCCGTCAGCTCAGGTCGCCGTCGACATAGATCCAGCGGCCGTCCTCGCGCACGAAGCGGCTGCATTCCTGCAGCCGGCTGGCACGGCCGCGGAACTTGCTGCGCGCCACGAAGGTGACTTCGGCGCGGTCCGGGCTCGGCACCGCATGGCGCTTGATGTCCAGCCCCAGCCACTGCACGCCGGGCTCGAAGGTGGTGGCTTCTGCCGGTCGTGTGCTGGGGTGCCAGGTGTCCTGCAGGTAGTCGCCCAGGCCCAGCACGTAGGCGCTGTAGCGGCTGCGCACCAGCGCCTCGGCCGTGGGCGCCTGCAGGTGCTCCGGGCCGCTGTGCCACAGGCCGCAGCAGGCGTCGTAGGCCCAGCCCGTGCCGCAAGGGCAGGTGGGTGGTGGGGCGGATCTGTGCTTCATGTGCGGGGTTCGCTGGCCAGCGGGTTTGCAGGCAGCTTGCCATACTCCAACCGCCTCACTGCTCACATTCATCTGCAACCGGACACTCAATATGCTCGACCTCCAGGCCGCTGCGCTGATTGCCCTGATGGCCGCGCGCAAGGTGCCACCCACGCACACCTTGACGCCACACGACGCGCGGCGGGCTTACCTGGACCGGCGTGGCTTCACGCAGCCCGACCCGCCCGCCGTGGCCCAAGTGCGCGCGCTCTGCACGACGGGCGGTGTGCCGCTGCGCCTGTACCGCCCAACGGGTGCCGACGCTGCGGCCGCGCTGCCGGCGATGGTTTACTTCCACGGCGGCGGCTGGACGATGGGCGACCTGGACACGCACGACGTGCTGTGTCGCCAGCTGTGCAGCGGTGCGGGCGTGGTGGTGATCGCGGTGGACTACCGCATGGGACCGGAACATCGCTTTCCTGCCGCCGTGCACGACTGCGTCGAGGCCACACGCTGGGTGCAATCGCAGGCCGCCGATCTGGGTCTGGACGCTACGCGGCTGGCCGTTGGCGGCGACAGCGCAGGTGGCAACCTGGCGGCCGTCGTGGCTTTGTCGCTGCGCGACGCAGCCGATGCTGCGGCCTGGGCGCCGCTGGCCTTCCAGCTGCTGATCTACCCCGCCACCGACATGCGCGCGCTGGCCCCTTCGCAGCAGCGCAACGGCCAGGGCTATGTGCTCACGGCCGACACCATCGCCTACTTTCGTGGTCACTACATCGCCGACCCCGCGCAGTGGGCCGACTGGCGTGCGTCGCCGTTGCTGGCTGCCGACCATACGCACCTGCCGCCGGCCCTGGTGCTGACTGCCGGCTACGACCCGCTGGTGGACGAAGGCCGGCAGTACGCCGACAAGCTGTCTGCTGCCGGCACGCCCTGCCAGACCGTCTGTTTCGAACGCCAGATCCACGGCTTTCTGCCCATGAGTCGGGTGCTGGACGAAGCGCGCACGGCCGTGGCGCTGTGCGCGGCGGTGTTGAAAGAAGCGCTGTTCAAACCGACTGCCTGAGCAGCTGCCGAAAGCCGCCGAACAACCACGACCGCATGCCAAAGACCAGCGTGTAGGCGCGCCGGTCGCCTGGCGCCAGCTTCTGGTCGGCCAGGTGCTGCTGCGCAAAGTCCTGCGCCATGCGGCGCAAGCGTTCGTTGAACAGCTGCGCCTGCGCCGGGCTGATCTGCCCGTGCACCAGGGTCAGCAGTTCGCCCACGCCGCCGAAGTCGCCGCTGAAATAGTCGCTCACCGCGTGCTGGCGGAAGAACTGCATCACCGGGCCGTCGGGCCGCCAGCGGAAGGTCTTGTCGATCTTCAGGCGGTAGCGGTTGTTGGCGCGAAGTTCCAGAAAACCCAGCTTGTCCAGCGCCAGCAGGCAGGCCACGGCCTGCGGCTTGCTGATGGCGTAGACCTCGACGATCTGCTCCAGCGTCCACTGACTCAGCGCGCAGATGGCCGTCAGCAGCAGCTTGGGGTCGCGCACGACGGCACGTTCCTGTTCCAGCGTCATTTCCTGCTGCGCCGGGCTGGCCTGGGCCACCAGGCGCGCGAGCTCGGCGAAGTCCATCTTCAGCACCGCCAGCACCTCGTCGATGCGCGACAGCGGCATGTCGCCCTTGGCGAAGATGCGCTTGATGCTGCTCTCGGCCATGCCCAGCTCCACCGCCAGCTGCGCGTAGGTGATGCCGGCGCGGCGCAGTTCGGCCTTCAGCGTGGTGATCAGGTCCAGGGTGCTGCTCATGGGTGTCTCCAAGCGTCGACAAGTACCGCTTAACGATACCTGTTGTCCCACGAAGTGCCACGCCCCCTGGGGTGATGGATACCGTGAAGGCAATCGCAGAGACTGGCGCCGTGTTCAACAAAACTCTCACTGCCATGCAAACCCTCCGTCACGACACCCAGGCCTGGAAGCTCCAGGTGTGGGCCAGCTTTGCCACCGCCGTTGCGCTGGCCGGCACCGGCCTGGCCTGGTTGCCGGGGCAGGACCTGGACCGTGCCTTCATGTTCATGGGCTACCTGTTCACGCTGTCCACCGCCTTTGCGGTGTCGAAACACGTGCGCGACAACGAAGGCCGGCGCGTCGACACGCCGATGTGGGGCTGGGTGGTGTGGAGCGGCCTGGCGCTGGCCATGTCACTCACTGCCTGGGGCCTGTGGCGCATGGAGGTGAACCCCACCTACAAGGCGTTCCTGGGTGTCAGTTGGCTGTTCTTGGTTTCCACCGTGTTCACGCTGGCCAAGATGCTGCGCGATGCACACGAGGCTGCCCTGGCCGACGCACGTGGCCATCGCCACGAAGCGCAATGACCGTCAGACTTGAAGGAGAAACCTCATGAAGAAACTTGTTCTCGCCTCCGCCTTGTCGGTGACCTTGTCGGTGACCTTGTCGCTGACCCTGGCCTTCACGCTGGGCGGCACGGCCAGCGCCCACACGGGAGCATCCGAAGCCAGCGCCCTGTCGATGCTGCCGGTGGCCCTTTCGGTGGCCGCGCCCGTGGGCTTGTTGTCGGCCGGCGCGATGTTCACCGTGGTTGCCGTGGAAGCGGTGTCCGAGGGCACGGTGTGGGTGCTGGAACGTGCGTCGGACGGCGCCCGGGCCAGCGTCACGCTCGGCGCCCATGCGGCGGGCGGTGTGTCGGTGCTGTCGGGCACGGCCGTGGTGGCCACGGCCTTCAGTGCCGGCTGGGTGCTGTCGGCCGCCGGCAAGGCCATCGCCTTCATCCCCAATGAAGTGGGCAAGGCGCTGCTGTACAACGAACGGGTGACACGATGAGAGCACTGACCCTGGCCCTGACCACCGCAGCGCTGCTGACCGCGGGCGTGACGACCCCGGCCCGCGCTGGCCGCACCTGCGAGGTCAGCTTGCCCACCGCCACCAATGTGCAGCGTTCGCTTGAACTGGCGCAGCGCACGGCACAGGCCCTGCATGCCAGCGGCGCGCAGGTGGTGGTGCTGGCCCGCGCCGGCCAGGACCTGGGCAAGTACGGCCTGCGCTGGAGCCACCTGGGCCTGGCCTACCGCGACGGTGCGCTGTGGAAGGTGGTGCACAAGCTCAACCAGTGTGGCAGCGCGCGCGCCGACCTGCACCGCCAGGGCCTGGGCGAGTTTTTCCTGGACGACCTGCACCAGTACCAGGGTGCCTTCGTCGTGCCCGACGCTGCCATCCAGGCGCGTCTGCTGCCGCTGCTGCAGGACAACCGCCGCGTCGCCGCGATGCACACGCCGGCTTACAGCATGGTGGCCTACCCCTGGGCGCAGCAGTACCAGCAGAGCAACCAGTGGGCCATCGAGACACTGGCGCATGCCCAGGAGCCCGGCGCCGCCACGCGTGAACGTGCCCAGGCCTGGTTGCGCTTCAAGGGCTACGAGCCCACGGTGCTGCGCATCGGCACGCTCACGCGCCTGGGCGGACGTTTGACGGCGGCCAACATCGCCTTCGACGACCACCCGGACGACAAGCGCTACAGCAGCCGCATCGAAACCGTCACCGTCGATTCCGTCTTCGCCTGGCTGCAGCGGGCCGGCATGGCGCAGCCGGTGCAGGTGGTGAATTGAAGGTCATCCCAGTGAAAGGCACCGCATGAACCGCCGCCACCTTTTGATGGGCTGCTGCGCAGCGCTGGGCGTGGGCCTGTTCACGGGCCTGGGCGCTATGGGAGTCATGGGCGCCAAGTCATTGCGCAACCCCTGCCGTGGCACGCTGCCCCGCGAACTGGCGCAGCACGACACCGTGCTTGCTGCGCTGCAAGGCCTGGACATGGCGCGTGTGGTGGACACCCACGCCCACCTGCTGGGCACCGGCGACGCCGGCAGCGGTTGCAGCATCCACCCCAGCATGCACCAGTGGTGGCACCCGGGCGAGGTGCTGCGCCGCCGCGGCATCCTGAACGCGGCGTGTGTGCCGGCCGACGCACCGTCCATCGACCGGGCCTACGTGCAGCGCCTGCTGGACCTGGCCGCCGACTTTCCGGCCGGCGCACGCTGGTGGCTGTTTGCCTTCGAGCAGGCGCACGACGACGCCGGCCGGCCCGACCCGAACCACAGCACCTTCCACGTGCCCGATGCCTACACCGCGCAAATCGCTGCGCAACATGCCGACCGCTTCGACTGGGTGGCCTCGATCCACCCTTATCGCGCCGATGCGCTGCAGCGCCTGGATGCCGCGCTGGCCGCAGGCGCGCTGGCCGTGAAGTGGCTGCCCAGCGCCATGAACATCGACCTGCGCGACCCGCGCTGCCGACCCTTCTGCGAACGGCTGGCACGCGCCGGGCGGCCGCTGATCGTGCACTGTGGCGAAGAGAAAGCCGTGCCCGGTGCGGGACGCGATGAACTGGGCAACCCGCTGCATGTGCGCCACGTGCTGGCGCACGGTGTGCAGGTGGTGATGGCGCATTGCGGGTCGCTGGGTCATGCCATCGACGAAGACCTGAAATCGCGCCCCGAGGTGCCGGCCTTCGGGCTGTTTGCGCGGGTCATGGACGAATCCGAAAATGCCGCACAGGGCGGCCGCCTGCTGGGCGACATCTCGGCCGTGTTCCAGCGCAACCGCAGCGACACCGTCTGGCGCACGCTGCTGCAGCGCGACGACTGGCATGGCCGCCTGCTGCACGGGTCCGACCACCCGCTGCCGGGTGTGATGCCACTCTTCAGCCTGCCCAAGCTGCAGCGCGCCGGCCTGCTGCAGCAAGCCGACATCGACGTGCTGACCCGCGTGCGCGAGCACAACCCGCTGCTCTTCGAACTGGTGCTGAAACGCCGCCTGCGTGCAGGTTCCGCACAACTGCCGGCCGCTGTGTTCGAGGGCCGCGCGCTGGCGTCTGCAGTCCGCCCGGCTTGAACAGCCCAAGAACGAGATGAACACACCCGTGACCGCTGAACATCCCAACCAGTTCGCGCTGCTCGGCCAGCGCCGCTTCGGCCCCTTCTTCTGGGTGCAGTTTCTTGGCGCCGGCAACGACAACGTCTTCAAGTTTGCGTTCACGGTGCTGGTCACCTACCAGTTGCAGGTGCAGTGGCTGCCGGCCAGCATGGCCGGGCTGGTGATCGGTGCGCTGTTCATCTCCCCGTACCTGCTGTTCAGCGCCACCAGCGGACAACTGGCCGACAAGTACCCCAAGGAGGTGCTGATCCGCTTCGTCAAGAGCCTGGAGATCGCCATCATGGCGGTGGCGGGCTTGGGCTTCATGCAGCAGAACGTGCCGCTGCTGCTGGCCTGCGTGTTCTTGATGGGGCTGCACAGCACGCTGTTCGGACCGGTGAAGTTTGCCTACCTGCCGCAGCACCTGAACGAACGTGAACTCACGGGTGGCAACGGCATGGTCGAGATGGGCACCTTCGTGGCCATCCTGCTGGGCAACGTGGCCGGCGGCCTGCTCATCGCCGTGCCGCAGGTGGGCCCCACCTACGTGGCGGCGGCCTGCCTGGCACTGGCCGTCGCGGGCCGTGTGCTGGCGCAGGCGGTGCCGGTGTCGCCGGCCACCGATCCCACGCTCACCATCAACTGGAACCCCTTCACCGAAACCTGGCGCAACCTGACGCTGGCGCATGGCAACCGGGTGGTCTTTCGCTCGCTGCTGGGCATCAGCTGGATGTGGTTCTTCGGCGCGGTTTTCCTGAGCCAGTTTCCCAGCTTCGCACGCGATGTGCTGCACGGCAACGAACAGGTGGCATCGCTGCTGCTGGTGGTGTTTTCCATCGGCATCGGCATCGGCGCGCTGCTGTGTGAAATGCTCAGCCGCCGCCACGTGGAAATCGGCCTCGTGCCGCTGGGCGCCATCGGCATGAGCGTGTTCAGCATCGACCTGTACTTCGCCTCGCGCGGCCTGCCGTCGGCCACGTCATTGACGTTGTCGCAGTTTTTGGCGCAGCCCGCGCACGGGCGCGTGCTGGCCGACCTGGGTGTGCTGAGCCTGTTTGCCGGCATCTACAGCGTGCCGATGTACGCGCTGATCCAGATCCGCAGCCAGCCCACGCACCGGGCGCGCATCATCGCGGCCAACAACATCCTGAACGCGCTGTTCATGATCGTCAGCAGCGTGGGTGTGGGCGCGCTGCTGGCGGCGGGTTTCACCATCCCGCAGGTCTTCCTGGTCGTGGGCCTGCTGAACGCGGTGGTGGCCTTCTACATCTTCCTGCTGGTGCCCGAGTACCTGCTGCGGTTCCTGGCCTGGCTGCTCACGCACGTGGTCTACCGCTTCAAGGTGCGCGGCGACGAACACATCCCGGCGCAGGGCGCGGCCATCCTGGTGTGCAACCACGTCAGCTTTGTCGACGCGGTGCTGCTGATGGCCGCCAGCCCGCGGCCCATCCGTTTCATCATGGACCACCGCATCTTCGCCACGCCGGTGCTGGGCACGCTGTTCCGTCTGGGCAAGGCGATTCCCATCGCGCCGCACAAAGATGACCCAGCGGCCTACGAACGCGCCTTTGCCCAGGCGCGGCGGGTGCTGGACGACGGTGAACTGCTGTGCATCTTCCCTGAAGGCGGCCTCACCCGCGACGGCGAGCTGGGTCAGTTCAAGGGCGGGGTGATGAAGATCCTGCAGACGCACCCGGTGCCCGTGGTGCCGATGGCGCTGAGCAAGCTGTGGGGCAGTTTCTTTTCACGCGCGGAAAGGGGCACGGCGATGGTGCGGCCCTTCCGGCGCGGGCTGTTCAGCCCCGTGGGCCTGACGGCGGGTGCTGCATTGCCGGCGGCGCAGGTGACACCGGCGGGGCTGCGCGAGCGGGTGGCGGGCTTGCTGGCGGCGTGACGGGCGGACGGGCGGGCCTCGGCGGTCAACTGCCGTCGGACAGCAGCGGCGGCTGCGTCAGGTCGGCGTCGACATCCATCAGCACGCTGGCCAGTTCCAGCGTGCGCCACAGCGGCGCCGGCATCTGCCGGATGGCCTCGGGCGTGCGGGCCTGGGCGATCCAGGCCCTGATCTCTTCGTGCTGGATGGGTGTCAGCAGCTTGCGACTCAACATCTCGTCCAATGTCTGCACACCTGTCCTTCGGGGCTGGCTGGGCCAGGCCGGTTCGGCCCTGGGGGCATCGTAGCCGGCTGTTGACGTGCCGCACCCGCCTGCTCGTCTGGCCCGCCTGAACCCGGGGGGGGGTTGAAACGTGCACGGTGCCGCTTGCCTGAAAAACTGTATGAACGTACAGTATTCTGGTGCCACTTTCCCTTTTCCATTCACCCCCCCAGGCCCAGCTCGCACCCGAAGCGCTGCACCCGGCCTTGTGGCGCGCGCACCAGCTGGGCCGGCCGCTGGGGCCGTCACTGGGCGTGGTGGCCAGCGGCTACGGCGAGCTGGACGCCCAGTTGCCCGGCGGCGGCTGGCCGGCCCGGGTGCTGACCGAACTGCTGCTGCCGCATGCCGGCGTGGGTGAACTGCGCCTGCTGGCGCCCGCGCTGGCGGGGCTGCAACAACAGCAGCGCGGCGTGATGTGGTTCGACCCGCCGGCCGCGCCCAGCGCCTGGGTGCTGGCGGCGCTGGGCATCGACCTGCGGCAACTGGTCATCGTGCAGTCGCGGCAGGCGGTGCTGGGGCGGGTCAAGGGCCCGGCGCGGCGCCAGTTGCCGGCGGCCGACATCCTGTGGGCGCTGGAGCAGGCGCTGAAAAGCGGTCACCTGGGTGCCGCCGTGGCCTGGTTGCCGGCGCGGCTGCCGGCCGACGCGCTGCGCCGCCTGCAACTGGCGGCGCAGGCCCACGACGGGCCGGTTTTCCTGCTGCGCGACGTGCAAGAGCGCAACCGCCCCAGCGCCGCGCCGCTGCGCCTGCTGCTGTCCAGCGCCGGGCCCGATTTGCTGCGCGTGGCGCTGCTCAAGCGGCGCGGCCCGCCGCTGGCCCAAGCCCTGGTGCTGGCCCTGGCCGCGGTGCTGTCGCCGCCGACTTTGGCGCGTGCGCAGCGCCTGGCCGAAGCGGCGCGGCTGCCCTTGCCGCAGTGACGTGTGATGACGTGCAGTGACACGATCCCTACCGTCTGGTCTCCATTCTTCTCTCTTCAGTCTTCCGAAAGCCTTGCCATGACCCAACACCACGCCAGCGGCAGCTTCGTCTTGCAGCACACCGGCCAGCACACCGGCCTCATGCGCGCCCCAAGGCCGGCCGAGGCCGGCCGTCCCCCAAGGGGATCAAGGAAAGTGGCAAAGCCACATTTCCTTCAGAGCCGCGGTGACAAGCAGCTCACCATCACCGTGGTGCCCGACTCCGTCACCGAAGGGCTGCCGGGGCTGGAAGGCCGGCTGGACATCCGCATCGCCCAGGGCCAGCACTTCTACGCCTTCGACAACGCGCTGCCTTGACCCGGCCGCACGCGCCGCACGCGCCGTACCCGTCCGCACCCATGCCACGCGCTGCCCGCATGCTCTGGCTTGCCCTGCACCTGCCGCTGCTGCCACTCGAGGCCTTCTGCGCCACCTTGTCGGCGCAGGACGCGGCGCGGCCGGTGGCGCTGGTGGCCGATCACCGCGTCATCCAGGTCAACACGGCAGCGGCTGAACGCGGCCTGCGGCCCGGCATCAAGCGCGCCACGGCGCTGGTGCTGGCCGCCGAGCTGCTGATCGCCGACAGCCAGCCCCATCACGAGGCTCGCGAGGCCGCCGCGCTGCGCGCCGTGGCCCACGCGGCGCTGGCCTTCACGCCCATGGTGTGCCTGCACGGCGCGCAGACCGTGCTGCTGGACGTGCAGTCCAGCCTGCGCCTCTTTGGCGGCCTGGCCGCGCTGCTGCAGCGGCTGCAGGCCGCGCTGGTGCCACTGGGGCATCGGGTGCAGGTGGCCGCCGCGCCCACTGCGCTGGGTGCGGCGCTGCTGGCGCAGTGGCACCCGCGCGGTCTGGCAGACCTGGTAGGGGGGCGCCACGCCACCGTGCTGCCGGCCTTGCAGGCGCTGCTGCTGCAGGCCCCCGTGCACCTGCTGGGCCCCGGCCGTGAACACCGGGAAGCCCTGCAGGGCATGGGTCTGCACACGCTGGCCGACCTGCAGGCGCTGCCGCGCACGGGCCTGGCGCGGCGCTTCGGCGAAAACCTGCTCGATGAGCTGGACCGCGCGCTGGGCCGGCAGCCCGACCCGCGCCAGCCGCTCGCGCTGCCGGCCGTGTTCGACAGCCAGCTGGAACTTTTCGCCCGCGCCGACACCACCGACCAGGTCCTGCACGGCGCCAGTGTGCTGCTGGCGCGGCTGGTGGCCTGGGCTCAGGCGCGCCACGCCCGCGTGGCCGCCTTCACGTTGCGCATGCTGCACGAGCGGTCGCGCCAGGTGCTGACCCCCGCCACCGAGCTGCGCATCGAACTGGCTGAACCGGCGCTGGACGCCGCGCACCTGCAAGGCCTGCTGCGCGAGAGGCTGGGCCGGCTGGAACTTGTCGCGCCCACGCTGGACCTGCAGCTGCACTGCAGCCAGCTGGTGGCCGGCCCCATGCCCAACGGTGAACTGTTCCCCACCCGCAGCAGCCAGGCTGAAGGCCTGACGCGGCTGCTGGAACGCTTGCGTGCGCGTTTGGGCGACGAGCAGGTGCTGCGCCTGGAGGTGGTGGCCGACCACCGGCCCGAACACGCCAGCCGCACCGTGCCGGCCCAGGGTGAATGTGCGTCGGCCGTGTCGCTGGCGCCTGCAACCCGCGCCGACGCGGCACTGCCACTGCACCATCCCGCCTGGTTGCTGCCAGAACCGCTGCCGCTGGCCGAACGCGACACCTTGCCGATGCTGCAGGGCCGACTGCTGCAACTGGTGAGCGGCCCCGAGCGCATCGAAAGCGGCTGGTGGGACGGCGACGCCGTGGCGCGTGACTACTACATCGCGCAGGCGCACGACGGCGCGCTGGTGTGGGTCTACCGCGGCCGCCTGCCTGGCCAGCCGGGTGAAGTGACGTGGCACCTGCAGGGGCTGTTCGGCTGAAGCCATGCGCCAGAGATCGCAAGGCAGGGCCGGCAGTGCCGCGACGCCCATGCGATAGTCCCGCCCCGTGAACGACCTCGACACCGAACAGTACCCCGCGCCCACCTGGCGCAAACGCCTGCTGGTGCTGCTGATGGCGGTGGCCACGGCCGGCACCATCGTGTGGGTGCTGACCATTCCGCCCACGCCCGTGCCGCGTGCATTGGTGCCACCACCGGCCGACGTGCCACGCTGCAGCCGGGGCCAGACGCAGGGCTGCGTGGGCGGCATGGCCAGTGTCATCGTGGCGCCCGCTGCAGCGCCCTCCGCGCCGCGCTGAATCTGCTCAGCGCAGATCGATCACGAAGCGCAGGCCCGGCTTGCCACCGTACGCGGCGTCTTTGGTGAAGGTTTCCAGCAGCACGCCGCCATTGGCCACGATGACACGCTGGGAAACCAGGTTGTCGGGGTCGGTGGTGATCTCCACCGACGCCAGACCTTGTGCACGTGCCAGCGGCAGCACCAGGCCCAGCGCGCGCGTGGCGTGGCCCAGCCCGCTCTTCCAGGGCACCACCGCGTAGCCGATGTGGCCCAGCACGTGCGGTGGCAGCGCGGCGCCGTCTGCGGCCCAGCGCAGGCCGATGCTGCCGCAGAAGCCGGCGCCGCTGCCGTCAGCGTCCCAGATCCAGCGCTGCAGGCCGGGGATGCGGGCGCGTTCGCTGCCATCGGGCAGCTTCACGGGCGGGCCCTTGGCTTCGGGGTCGTCGGTGGTCTGGAAATAGACCTCGGGTTCGCTGTCCAGGCGGGCCAGCGTCTCTTGCGCGGCCGCTGCGCCACGCACGTTGTCGGCCGACCAGCCGCGTTCCAGCGCCGCGCGAAAACCCGGCAGCAGCGCGGGGGTGGGGCGCAGCAGGCGGGTCGGGATCAAGGCCAATTCAGGGCCAATTCAGGGTCGGTCGGCGGACGCCTGCAGCCGAAGCAGCGGTGTGCCGTTGTCCGACAGCAGCAGCAACTGACCACCTTCCAGCCGCCAGGCGCGCACCTCGGACATGGCTTTCAGAAAACGCGATTCGCTGCCATCGTCCGGAAAGCAGGCGCGGCGGGTGGACACCACGCTGCCGAAGCTGAGCTTGTTGCCATCCAGCGTGTAGCTGCCATTGATGCGGTTGCAGCCGGCATAACCGCTGACACGTGCGGCCTGCGGGTCCAGCTTCAGGCTGGGCACCGCCGGCGCGTCGGGGCCGGTGCCGACCGGGCCTTGTGACCAGGTGGTGCCGCGCAGCGGCGGGTCGGCGGCCGTGGCGCAGCCGGTAGACAAGCCCAGCGCCATGGCCAGTACCCCTGTGATGAGCACGCGCCGGTTCGTGGCGCCGATGTGCTGTTGGCTGTCTGTGATCTGTGGCAAGCGCCTTCTCCGGCCAACTTCGGGAGCCACGACCCTAGCGCACTTCAGGCGCCGCCGCAGCATGGGATCATGCCGGGGCCAGCACCGTCAGCAACCAGCGCTGCAGGTCCTGCACCTCTTCCATACAGACCGAGTGTTCCATCGGATAGTCGTGCCACGCCAGCGGCTGACCCAGCTGCTGCAGCAGGTCTCGGCCCGCGGTGCCGCGGCTCAGGCTCACCACGCCGTCGCTGCGGCCGTGGCCCAGGAAGACCGGTGCAAGCGCGTTGGCGTCCTTGCGCTCGGCGGCGGTGGTGTCGGCCAGCGGCACGTAGCCCGACAGGCCCACCAGGCCTGCCAGGCGCTGCGGGTAGCGCAGGCCCGCACCCAGCGTGACGGCGCAGCCTTGCGAAAAGCCGCCCAGCACGATGCGGTGGGCAGGCACGCCGCGCTGCACTTCGCGGTCCAGCAGCGCATGCACCTGGGCAAACGACTCGCGCAGCCCGGCGGCGTCTTCGCGACGCACCAGGTCAGCGCCCAGGATGTCGTACCAGGCCCGCATCTGGTGGCCCCCATTGATGGTCACCGACCGCACGGGCGCACGCGGGAAGACCCAGCGCACAGGGCCGATCGCGCCCAGCTTCATCTCGTCGGCGAAGGAAAGAAAGTCGGTGCCGTCGGCGCCCAGGCCGTGCAGGATGACGATGGTCGCCTTGGGTTCGGCCCCGGGGTGCAGTTCGATGGTTTGCAGGTTCATGTCTTTGATGATTCTTCAGTACGACAAACCCATGGCCGAGCGCACGTCCTTCATCGTCTGGCGTGCCACCGTACGCGCGCGCTCGGTGCCCATCTCGACGATCCAGTGCACCTGCTTGGGGTTGGACAAGTAGCCTTCGGCACGTTCGCGCCAGGGCTGCTGTTCCTGAATCACGGCGTCGATCACCGGCTGTTTGCAATCCAGGCAGCCGATGCCGGCGGTGGTACAGCCCTTCACCACCCAGTCCTTCGTGGCCTCGTCGCTGTACAGCTTGTGGAACTGCCAGACGGGGCACTTTTCGGGGTTGCCAGGGTCGGTGCGGCGCACGCGTGCGGGGTCGGTGACCATGCCGCGGATCTTCTTCGTCACCTCGGCCGGTTCGTCGCGCATCAGCACCGCGTTGCCGTAGCTCTTGCTCATCTTGGTGCCGTCCAGGCCCGGCAGGCGCAGCACCTCGGTGTGCAGGGCCTGCGGTTCAGTCAGGATGCTCTTGCCCGCGCCCTTCAGGTGGCCCAGCAGCAGTTCGCTGTCTTCTTCGGTCCATCCAGCCACGTTGGCCGCAGCCTTCCTGACCATGCCTTCGCCCTTGGCCAGGGCTTCGGCGCTACCGGTTTCACCGAAGGCCTTGCGCTGCTTGTCGTAGTAGCGCGCATCGTCCTTGGCCAGCTTGGCGATCTTGGCGATCGCGGCGGCGATCTTGGTTTCGAAGTCGGCCGAGCGGCCGTACAGGTTGTTGAAGCGGCGTGCCACCTCGCGCGTCAGCTCGACATGCGAGGACTGGTCTTCGCCTACGGGCACGTGGTTGGCTTTGTAGATCAGGATGTCGGCCGCCTGCAGCAGCGGGTAGCCCAGAAAGCCGTAGGTCGCCAGGTCGCGATCCTTCAGCTTTTCAATCTGGTCCTTGTAGGTGGGCACCCGTTCCAGCCAGCCCAGCGGCGTGCCCATGGCCAGCAGCGTGAACAGCTCGGCGTGTTCGGGCAGGCGGCTCTGGATGAAGATGGTGCAGCGGTCGGGGTCCAGGCCCGCAGCCAGCCAGTCGATCACCATGTCGTAGACGTAGCGCTCCATCACCTCGCGCTCTTCGTAGTGCGTGGTCAGCGCGTGCCAGTCGGCCACGAAGTAAAAACACTCGTGGGTGTCTTGAAGCTGCACCCAGTTCTTCAATGCGCCGTGGTAGTGGCCGAGGTGCAGCGCGCCGGTGGGGCGCATGCCGGAGAGGACTCGCGATCGCATGAGGTGGAGGTGCAGGTGGACGACGGCGCTGATTGTCGCAGGCTGTCTCAGGCGGCACGCCTAAACTTCCTGCCCAGCATGCACAAGCGCATCGTCATCCTCGTCTCCGGTCGCGGCTCCAACATGGAAGCCATCGTGCGCTGCTGCGCCGAACAGCGCTGGCCGGCGCAGGTGGCCGCGGTCATCGCCAACAGGCCGGCAGCCGGGGGTCTGGTCTTTGCGGCCAGGCAGGGCATTGCCACGGCGGTGCTGGACCACAAGGCCCACGCCACACGCGAGGCCTTCGATGCGGAACTGGCCCGTGTGATCGACGGCTTCGCGCCCGACCTGGTGGTGCTGGCCGGCTTCATGCGCATCCTGGGCACGGCTTTCGTGCAGCACTACGCCGGCCGCCTGCTCAACATCCACCCCTCGCTGTTGCCCGCCTTCCCAGGGCTGCACACGCACCGACGGGCATTGGCAGCGGGCTGCAAGGCCGTGGGCGCCACGGTGCACCTGGTGACGTCCGAGCTGGACCACGGTCCGATCGTCATGCAAAGCGTGGTTCCCGTGCGGCCGGGTGACGACGAAGAGGCGCTGGCAGCGCGGGTGCTGGCCACCGAACACGTGATCTACCCCCTGAGCGTGCGCTGGTTTGTCGAAGGCCAGCTGGTGGTCGAAGGTGGCCTGGTGCGACACACAGGCGGTGCCTCGCAGGTGCTGATCTGAACCGGTGTCAGTCGCCCACGCGCACAAAGCGCGGTTGCTTCACGCCGGCGATCACCACGTCCTCGAAGAACATCCCATAGGGGCGCACCCAGTCGCCGCTGGCGCGGTACAGCGGCCGGTACAGCACCAGCGGCTCCAGCGTCTCGCTATGGCGCACGACGCCCAGCAACTGGTAGTCCAGGCCTTTGTAGTGGCGGTAGCGGCCGGGCGTTGCCAGGGGCAGGGGAGCAAGGTCGTCCATGGGTGGGCAGGATAATCGGGCCCATGCACCCGAACGCTCTTCTTGACCTGACCACCGAACTGCTGCGCTCCGTGCTCAAGCTCGACGCTCCGGCCGATGGCCTGGTGTCGCAGTTTTTCCGCAAGCACCGCGACCTGGGCACCCGCGAGCGCCACACGCTGGCCGAGACCACCTACACCGTGCTGCGCCAGCGCCAGCTGTTCCTGCACTTGGCGGCGCAAGGCAAGTTCGGCGGCCAGACCAGCCCGCTGGAGCGCCGCCTGGCCATCCTGGCCTGGCAGGGCAACGAGGCCTTCCTTCGCGGCGCGCTGAGCCCGCTGGAGCAGACCTGGCTGGCTGAGGTCAGCCAGATCGACCGCAGCGCATTGCCCGACAAGCTGCGCCACAACCTGCCCGACTGGCTGGCCAACCCGCTGCGCGAACAGCTGGGTGATGAGTTCTGGCCTCTGGTGGAAGAGTTGTCGCGCCCGGCGCCGCTGGACCTGCGCGTGAATGCCTTGAAGGGCAAGCGCGAAGAGATGCAACGCACGCTGGCCGAAGCCGGCATCGAGGCGCTGCCCACGCCCCATTCCCCCTGGGGCCTGCGCATCCAGGGCAAACCGGCGCTGAGCAAGCTGCCGGTGTTCACGGGCGGCGGTATCGAAGTGCAGGATGAAGGCAGCCAGTTGCTGGCGCTGATCACCGACGCCAAGCGCGGCGAGATGGTGGTGGACTTCTGCGCCGGCGCCGGCGGCAAGACACTGGCGCTGGGCGCATCCATGCGCAACACCGGGCGGCTGTACGCCTTCGACACCTCGGGCCACCGCTTGGAGGCGTTGAAGCCCCGGTTGGCGCGCAGCGGCTTGTCCAACGTGCATCCGGCGCAGATCGCCCACGAGCGCGATGACCGGGTCAAGCGGCTGGCCGGCAAGATCGACCGTGTGCTGGTCGACGCACCCTGTTCAGGCCTGGGCACCCTGCGCCGCAACCCGGATCTGAAGTGGCGGCAGAGCCCGAAGGCGCTTGAAGAGCTGCAGGCCAAGCAGACGGCCATCCTGGCCAGCGCGGCGCGGCTGCTCAAGCCCGGCGGCCGGCTGGTGTACGCCACCTGCAGCCTGCTGCAAGTGGAAAACGAACGTGTGGCCGATGCCTTCACCGAAGCCCATGCAGCCGACTTCGAGCCACTGCCAGCGCTGGCCGCTCTGGAAGCGGCCCGGGTCGACGACCCGGCCCGGCTGGTCTCCGGCCCCTACCTGCGGCTATGGCCGCACCGACACCATACCGACGGTTTTTTTGCTGCGATCTGGCAAAAGCGTTGAAATCGGGTCTCGGCGCCGCCATCTGAGTTGATCTGACGCAAAGCCGTGGGCCGATCACCCTATCTGGGCAGGTCCCACTGGGCAATTGCCACAACGCCTGCGGCACGCCCGCCCGTACAATCGGGTTGTAACTTTTTTCTTGGGCAAGGATCTATTGATGGACCAACTCTGGCTGACGCACGACACTCTTGTGACTTGGCTGTCGCACGGGCTGCTGGAGGCGTCTTGGTGGCAGATCGTGCTGTACACGCTGGTGACGACGCACATCACCATCTCGGCGGTCACGATCTTTCTGCACCGCGCGCAGGCGCACCGTGCGCTGGACCTGCACCCCAGCGTGTCGCACTTCTTCCGCGCCTGGCTGTGGATCGGCACCGGCATGCTCACGAAGGAATTCGTGGCCGTGCACCGCAAGCACCACGCCAAGTGCGAAACCGTTGAAGACCCGCACAGCCCGCAGCAAAAGGGCCTGAAGGCGCTGTTGCTGACCGGTGTGGAGCTCTACAAGGTCGAAGCCGCGAACAAGGAAACGCTGGTCAAGTACGGCCACAACACGCCGGACGACTGGGTCGAGCGCAACGTCTACAGCCGCTTCACGTGGCAGGGCGTGGGCCTGATGCTGATCTTGAACCTCACCCTCTTCGGTGCCATCGGCGCCGTCGTGTGGGCCGTGCAGATGGTGTGGATTCCCTGGTGGGCCACCGGCATCATCAATGGCGTGGGTCACTACTGGGGCTATCGCAACTTTGAAGCGCCAGACGCATCGACCAATGTCTCGCCCTGGGGCATCCTGATCGGCGGCGAAGAACTGCACAACAACCACCACACCTACCCCACGTCGGCCAAGTTCTCGGTCAAGCCCTATGAGTTTGACGTGGGTTGGATGTACATCCGCGGCATGGAAATGCTGGGTCTGGCGCATGTGAAGAAGGTGCCGCCCAAGCTGGCGCTGGGTGGTGTGCGCCCGGTGGCCGACGGCAAGACGCTGGAAGCTGTCATCAACAACCGCTACGAGGTGATGGCCCACTACGCCACCGAACTCAAGCGTGCGGTGAGTGCCGAAGTGGTGCGCCTGAAGGCGCAAGGCCCGACCGACGGCGCGTTGCTGCGCCAGATGCGCCTGGCGCAAGCCTGGCTGCACCGCGATGACGACAGGATCCCGCAGGGCGTCAAGCCCAGCCTGCAGGCGGCGCTGGGCGAAAGCCCGGTGCTGGCCAAGCTGGTGGCCATGCGGGAAGAACTGCGTGCGCTGTGGACCCGCACCGGTGTGTCGGCCGAACAGTTGGTGGTGGACTTGCAAGCCTGGTGCCGCAAGGCAGAAGAAAGTGGCATCGCCGCGCTGCAGGAGTTTTCGATGAAGCTACGCGCGGCCCACGCCTGACGCTGCAAGGCTTCCGTGCCACAAAGCCCGCCACCTGGCGGGCTTTGTGCTTTTCAGGCGATGTCCATGGCATGCACGCCAAAACTGCCGCGCCTGCGGTCCTGGAAGAACAACTCCAGCGTCTGCCGCACGGTGCGAAAGGCCAGCAGGTCCCAGGGAATTTCGTCTTCGCGGAACAGCCGCGCTTCCAGGCTCTCGGGGCCGGGGTCCAGTGAGGTGTCCAGCATGCGCGCCCGGTAGAACAGGTGCACCTGCCCCACACGCACGACATTCATCACGCTGAACAGGCCCTGCATTTCGACCTTGGCGCCGGCTTCTTCGATGGTCTCGCGCAGCGCGCCATCCGCGGTGCTCTCGCCCAGCTCCATGAAGCCCGCAGGCAACGTCCACAAGCCATGGCGCGGTTCGATGGCGCGACGGCACAGCAGCACCTGGTCGCCCCATACCGGTACCGTGCCCACCACATTGAGCGGGTTTTCGTAGTGGACTTCGCCGCAGACCGTGCAGATGGCGCGCTCTCGGTTGTCGTCGGGCGGCACACGGTACTGCGTGGCATTGCCGCACACGCGGCAGTGCTGGATGCGGCGGGGCAATAGCATGTGCGGCAGTGTAGCGGCGACCTTTGGGCCGCAGGGTCCAGGTCCGGCGTGCATGGCATGATCGGCGAAGGTCTTTGTCCTTCACTGGCCGCGAGCCACCTTAATTTTTCATGAAGCGCTGATGGCCATGGAACTCTTCAACTACTACCGCTCGTCGGCATCGTTTCGCGTTCGCATTGCACTGGCACTGAAGGGCCTGGACTACGACTACAAGTCCGTGCACCTGGCCAAGAACGAACAGTTCAACGAGTCCTACGCTGCCGTCTCTGCGGCCCGACTGGTGCCACTGCTGCGTGATGGCGAACACACGCTGACGCAGTCCATGGCCATCATCGAGTACCTGGACGAAACCCACCCACAGCCGCCACTGCTGCCGGGCACGCCGGCCGAACGTGCTCGCGTGCGCGCGCTGGCGCAGGACATCGCCTGCGAGATTCACCCGCTGAACAACTTGCGCGTGCTGCGCTACCTGGTGAAGGACATCAAGGTCAGCGAAGACGACAAAAACCGCTGGTACCGGCACTGGGTGGAAACCGGTCTGGAAGTGGTCGAAAGCCGCCTGGCCGAGCGACCTGGCACCTACTGCCACGGCAACACGCCGACGCTGGCCGACTGCGTGCTGGTGCCGCAGATCTTCAACGCGCGCCGCTTCGATTGCCGCACCGAGCACGTGCCGAACGTGATGCGTGTTTTCGATGCGTGCATGCAGTTGCCGGCCTTCGAGCAGACGCGGCCCGAAAACTGCCCAGACGCCGAGTAGTCCGCGCCCGCGCGTCTTCATTGCCCCGGTGTCGATGAGCCCGCCTCTGCTGCGCCCCGATTGGCAGGCCCCCAGCGGTGTGCAGGCGGCGATGAGCACACGTGCCGGGGGTGTCAGCGGTGCGCCATGGAACAGCTTGAACCTGGGCATGGCCGTGGGCGACGCGCCCGCCGCCGTGGTTGACAACCGGGCGCGGTTTGCTGGTGCATTGGGGGCGCGGCCGGTCTGGCTGCGCCAGGTGCACGGCGTGAACGTGCTGCGGCTGGACGAAACGTCTGCCGATGCGCCCGACGAACCTGCGGATGCCGCCTGGACCTCTGCCCGCGGTGTCGCCTGCACCGTGCAGGCAGCCGACTGCCTGCCGGTGCTGTTTGCCGCCCGCGACGGCAGCGCGGTGGCGGCCGCTCACGCTGGCTGGCGCGGCCTGGCGGCGGGCGTGCTGGAGTCGACCCTGCAAGCGCTGCAGCAGGGCGCCGGCGTGCACACGATCGATGTCCAGGTGTGGCTGGGCCCGTGCATCGGCCCCAGGCAATTCGAGGTCGGCGCTGATGTGCTGCACGGTTTTGGCGTGCAGCCTCCGATCCCCGCGGACCGCCAGGATCACCCGCTGTTCAAGCCCTGCACGCGCCGCGACGGTTCTCCGGGCTGGCTGGCCAACCTGCAAGGGCTGGCCGAGTTGCGCCTGCGCGCCGCCGGCGTGCAACATCTCAGCCGCCTGGCGCTCTGCACCGTGGAAGACCCCTCAGCGTTCTTTTCCTTCCGGCGTGATGGCGTCACCGGCCGCCTGGCCGCCGCCGTCTGGCTCAGCTGAAGCGGCGGCCTCTTCGGCGCGCCGCTGACGCCTGCGCAATGGCGTGCCCATGATGTAGAGCAGCACGCTCAGGGGCAGCACCCCGTACAACACGAAGGTGATCACCGCACCCATAACCGTGCCTTGGGTGGACAGCGCTTCGGCCACCGCCATCATCAGCACTACGTAGATCCACGCTATGGCAACCAAATACATACCGTAATATGATCCTGTCTTCCGCAATATGAAAAGTCATCAGACTGTCAGCAGTGCGGCGTACAACGTGAAGCCCGTCACGGTCTGGCTGCCATCGGCGGCAGCAGGCCCAGGCGGCAGAAGGAGACAAGCCAATGAAGTCCAAGCCTAGCCCGAATCCCGCATCGGCGTTGCCCGGTGCCGATGCCTTCGGCACTGCCGTGGGGGAATCGCTGAAGGCCTTCACTGGCCTGAACGTGCCGCTGGAGCAGCTCACGCGCATCCAGGCCGACTATCTGAAAAGCGCCACGGACATGTGGAACCAGTCGCTGCAGCGGCTGCAGGCCACGCCCGAAGCCGCGGCCAAGCAGCCGCCCTTGGCCGACCGCCGTTTTGCCGGCAGCGAATGGCTCAGCAACCCGGCGGCGGCGATGACCGCGCAGATGTACCTGCTGAACGCCCGCGCATTGATGCAGATGGCTGACAGCGTGCAGGGCGACGCCAAGACCAAGGCGCGCATCCGCTTTGCGGTTCAGCAGTGGGTGGATGCAGCCAGCCCCAGCAACTTCCTGGCGCTGAACCCCGAGGCGCTGCAGAAGGCGCTGGACACCAAGGGCGAAAGCATCGCCGCCGGCATGCAGCACCTGGTGGAAGACCTGAAGAAGGGCCATGTTTCGCAGACCGACGAGAGCGTGTTTGAAGTGGGCCGCAACGTAGCCACCACCGCTGGAGCTGTGGTGTTCGAAAACGAACTCTTCCAGTTGATCGAATACAAGCCGCTGACGGCCAAGGTGCACGAGCGGCCGATGCTCTTTGTGCCGCCGTGCATCAACAAGTACTACATCCTGGACCTGCAGCCCGAGAACAGCGTCATCCGCTACACCGTGGACCAGGGTCACCGCACCTTTGTCGTCAGCTGGCGCAACCCCGACGAGTCGCTGAAGGCCAAGACCTGGGACGACTACATCGAAGGCGGCCCCATCGCCGCCATCCGCACGGTGCAGGCCATCACCGGAGCCGACACCATCAACACGCTGGGCTTCTGCGTCGGCGGCACCATTTTGGCCACGGCCCTGGCCGTGCTGGCCGCGCGTGACGAGCAGCCCGCGCACAGCGTGACGCTGCTGACCACGCTGCTGGACTTCGAAAGCACCGGCATCCTGGACATCTTCATCGACGAGCAGATGGTGCGGATGCGCGAGATGACGCTCGGCGATCAGGCTCCATCAGGCCCCGGCCTGCTGAAGGGCCAGGAACTGGCCACCACCTTCAGCTTCCTGCGCCCCAACGACCTGGTCTGGAACTACGTCGTGGGCAACTACCTGAAGGGCGAAACGCCGCCGCCCTTCGACCTGCTGTACTGGAACGGCGACAGCACCAACCTGCCCGGCCCGTTTTACTGCTGGTACCTGCGCCACATGTACCTGCAGAACGAACTGAAGCAGCCGGGTGCGCTGACGGTATGCGGCGAGAAGATCGACCTGGGCAGCATCGAAGCGCCGTTTTTCGTCTACGGGTCGCGTGAAGACCACATCGTGCCGTGGACAGCGGCTTATGCCTCGATGCCGCTGCTCGGTGGCCCGAGCAAAACGCGAGCGAACAGTCGCACCTTCGTGCTGGGCGCCAGCGGTCACATCGCAGGTGTCATCAACCCGCCGTCCAAGGGCAAGCGCAGCTACTGGACCCACAGCAGCACCGGCAGCAAGCTGCCAGCCAAGGCCGAAGACTGGCTGGCTGGCGCCAGCGAACACCCGGGCAGCTGGTGGACCGCCTGGTCCGACTGGCTCAAGCCGCAAGCCGGCAAGCTGGTCAACGCGCCCAAGACCCCCGGCAGCGCCAGGTTCAAGGCCATCGAGCCTGCGCCCGGCCGCTACGTCAAGGCCAAGGCATGAGATGGAGCCCCCAAGCTCGCTGGCGCTCGCTACCCCCCGAGGGGGCGTTCCCCGCGCGGACCGGCGGAGCCGGATCCGCCGGGGGAAGCTTGATCGCGCGCGTGCGCTGGTTTTGACCAGATTCACACCCAGGAGACCTGAAACATGAGCCAACAAGACATCGTCATCGTCGCCGCCGCCCGCACCGGCGTGGGCAAGTTCGGCGGCAGCCTGGCCAAGGTGGCCGCACCGGAGCTGGGCGCCACGGTGCTGAAGACGCTGCTGGCACGCAGTGGCCTCAGCAGCGAGCAGATCGGCGAGGTCATCCTCGGCCAGGTGCTCACTGCCGGCAGCGGCCAGAACCCGGCGCGCCAGGCTGTCATCAAGGCCGGCTTCAACGCAAGCGTGCCGGCCATGACCATCAACAAGGTCTGCGGCAGCGGCCTGAAGGCGGTGATGCTGGCGACGCAGGCCATACGCGACGGCGATAGCGACATCATCATTGCCGGTGGGCAAGAGAACATGAGCGCGGCGCCGCACGTGCTGCTGGGCAGCCGCGACGGCCAGCGCATGGGCGACTGGAAGATGGTCGATTCGATGATCGTCGACGGCCTGTGGGACGTCTACAACCAGTACCACATGGGCATCACGGCAGAGAACGTGGCCAAGAAGTACGGCATCAGCCGCGAGGCGCAGGACGCAATGGCCCTGGCCAGCCAGCGCAAGGCCGCCGCAGCGCAGGAAGGCGGGCGTTTCAAGGACGAGATCGTGCCGGTGAGCATTGCGCAGAAAAAGGGCGACCCCATCGTCTTTGCTTCCGACGAGTTCATCAACATGAAGACCAGCGCCGAAGCCCTGGCCGGCCTGCGCCCTGCGTTCGACAAGGCCGGCAGCGTGACCGCCGGCAATGCCTCTGGCCTGAACGACGGCGCAGCGGGCGTGGTGGTGATGTCGGCTGCCAAGGCTGCCGCACTGGGGCTGAAGCCGCTGGCGCGCATTGCCAGTTACGCATCCGCAGGCCTGGACCCGGCCTTCATGGGCATGGGCCCGGTTCCGGCGGCGAAGAAGGCACTGGCGCGTGCTGGCTGGAAGCCGCAGGACCTGGATCTGCTGGAGATCAATGAAGCCTTTGCCGCGCAGGCCTGCGCCGTGCACCAGGAAATGGGCTGGGACACCAGCAAGGTCAACGTCAACGGTGGCGCCATCGCCATCGGCCACCCCATCGGTGCCAGCGGTTGCCGCATCCTGGTGACACTGCTCCACGAGATGATCAAGCGCGACGCAAAAAAGGGCATCGCCAGCTTGTGCATAGGTGGTGGCATGGGTGTCGCGCTCACCGTCGAACGGTAAGAATCCCCTAAATCAACCAGGAGAGAAACATGGCTCAAAAAGTAGCGTACGTGACCGGTGGCATGGGTGGCATCGGCACCGCCATTTGCCAGCGCCTGCACAAAGAAGGCCACAAGGTGATTGCCGGCTGCGGCCCCAGCCGCGACCACGTGAAGTGGATCGACGAGCAAAAGGCACTGGGCTACACCTTCTACGCCAGCGTGGGCAACGTGGCCGACTGGCAGAGCACGGTGGACGCCTTCACCAAGGCCGTGGCCGAAAACGGCAGCATCGACATACTGGTCAACAACGCCGGCATCACCAAGGACCGCATGTTCCTGAAGATGACGCCCGAGGACTGGAAGGCCGTCATCGACACCAATCTGAACAGCATGTTCAACGTCACCAAGCAGGTGGTGCCGGGCATGGTGGAAAAGGGCTGGGGCCGCATCATCCAGATCAGCAGCGTGAATGGCGAAAAGGGCCAGGCCGGCCAGACCAACTACTCGGCCGCCAAGGCCGGCATGCATGGCTTCACGATGGCGCTGGCGCAAGAGATGGCGGCCAAGGGCGTGACGGTCAACACCGTGAGCCCGGGTTACATCGGCACCGACATGGTCCGGGCCATCAAGCCTGAGGTGCTGGAGAAGATCGTCGCCACCATCCCCGTCAAGCGCCTGGGCACGCCCGAAGAGATCGGCTCGGTGGTGGCTTGGCTGGCGGGTGAGGACAGCGGCTTCACCACGGGTGCTGACTTCAGCTGCAACGGGGGTTTGCACATGGGGTGAGGTGGCTTGCCACCTGCTCACCGGGCGCCCCGCGGGGCGCCTTTTTCACGTCCCGGCGATGAAAAACTTGATCACCGACTTGGCCGCAAAACCCACCAGCCCCACGCCCAGGCCCAGGAACAGCACGAAGGTGCCGAACTTGCCGGCCTTGGATTCGCGCGCGAGCTGGAAAATGATGAACACCATGTACAGCATGAAGGCGCCGACGCCGAAGGTCAGCCCGAACTCGGCGATCTGCTCTTCGCTGTAGCCCCACATCAGTTGCCGCCTTCGGCTTCCACCAGGTCGCGGTAGGCATGCCAACTGGCGTGCGCAAGCCAGGGCACGGCCACGATCAGACCCAGCAGCAGTGTGGCCATGCCCAGCAAGGTGATGGTCAGGATCAGCGTCGCCCACAGGGCCATCGGGCCGGGGTTGAGCAGGGCGGCACGCACGCTCACCAGCACCGCGGCGTGCACGCCAATGCGGCGGTCCAGCAGCAGCGGCAGCGCCACCACGGTGGACGCAAAGATGGGCGCAGCCAGCGCACTGCCCAGCACCAGCCAGACTTCGAACAGGCCCATCTCGCCGGCCATCACCACCACTTGCAGGAAGTCGGCCGGGCTTTGCACCGGCTCGCTCGCCCAGCGGGTGATGAGGGCCGCCGAGGTCAGCACCCAGCCTGTGCCGGCCAGCGCCAGCAGCAGGCCGAACACCACCAGCCGGCTGTCTCGCGGCTTCCAGGCAGCCAAGGCCGTGCCCAGGTGGGCGCGGCCCCCGCCTTCCAGCGCACGGCTGACGGCATAGAGGCCCGTGGCCACCAGCGGCGCCATCAGCAGGAAGCCACTGAAGGCACCCGCCAGCAGCCAGAAGCGGTCGCGCGCCAGCAGCAAGAGCAGCGCACCGAAACCGGCCATCACCAGGCCGTGCAGCAGCCCGGGCAGCGGGCAGCGCATGAGATCGGCCCAGCCCAGGGCCAGCCAGCGCAGTGGTTGCAGCAAAGGCACCTGACGCACGCGGTGCCGGCGCAGGGCTTCCTGCTCAGGGGACGGTGTCATGGGTGGGTTCGCAGGACATGCGCCTCAGATGCCGCTCTTTCCGACGGTGCGGTTGTCCGGGCGGCCAGGGCCTGCGCAGCGGCCTGCAGCGTGACTGGTGCGCCGTCAGAGACTTCAATCACGTGGGCTTGGTCAAAGCCGCTGAAGTTGCGCTGCATGGACTTCAGGTAGACCGGGTCGTAGTGCAGGGTCAGCAATTCTTCCACCACCTGACGGCTGTTGTTGTCGCGTGCCGCCTGCTGCCAGCGTTCGACGGTCTGCGCACCACGCAGTTCGCGCAGCGCTCCCAGCCGTTCACAGAAGGCCTCGACGTCGTCGACAAAGTGAACATAGTCCTGCATCAGGAACGCCACGCGCGCCGCCAGCGGCATCTGCACCTGCACCACGGGGGATCCGCGCAGCTTCTCCAGCAGCGGCTCGGGCAGGCGCAGGCGGCCGATGGTGCGGCTTTCGCCTTCGACCCACACCGGACGCGTGGGGTCCAGCTTGTGCAGCGCCAGCCAGATCTGCGTTTCGAAAGACTTCTGGGACGGCTGCCGCTCGCCGGGCACCAGGCCCAGCACCGAGCCGCGGTGGTTGGCCATGACCTCCAGGTCCAGCACCTGCGCGCCAACGTCTGCCAGCGCCAGCAGCAACCGGCTCTTGGCCGAACCGGTGCGCCCGCACAGCACCTGAAACTGCAGCGTCTCGGGCTGCGTCTGCAGTTCGGCGATCACCGCGCGGCGGAATTCGCGGTAGCCGCCTTCCAGCACCTGGACAGAAAAGCCGATGGCGTCCAGCACGGCGGCCAGCGCCCCGGTGCGCGGGCCGCCGCGCCAGCAGTACACCAGCGGGCGCCAGCCGCGGGGTTTGTCCAGCACGTGATGCTGGATGTGCTGTGCCACGTTGACGGCCACCAGCGCTGCGCCGCGTTTTTTGGCGTCGAAGGGCGAGACCTGTTTGTACTCGGTGCCGATGACGATGCGCTGCGCATCGTTGAGCGATGGCCAATTGACGGCGCCGGGCAGGTGGTCTTCAGCAAATTCGCTCTCGCTGCGGGCGTCGATCACCGCATCGAAAGTGGCCAGCTGCGGCAGCGCGTCGGTGGCGGTGATGCGCTTCAGGCCCATGGTGGATTACAGCTCATGTGAAACGTCATGTGACCTCTCAACTGGGCGCGCCGACGGCGTCCAGCAGCTCGGTTTCGATGCGCAACTGCGCCTTGGGCTTTTGCAGTTCGGGGCCGTCCACCAGGAACGTGTCTTCCACCCTTTCGCCCAGCGTCGTGATCTTGGCCAGTTGCAGGTTGACCTGGTTCTTGGCCATCACGCGCGCAATCGCGTACAGCAGCCCCGAGCGGTCGCTGGCCGAAACCGTGAGCAGCCAGCGCTGCGCCCGTTCATCGGGCGCCAGCGACACCCGTGGCTTGACCGGGAAGCTGCGAACGCGGCGCGACACCCGGCCGCTGCGCGGGTCGGGCAGCGGCCCGGTTGAGGCCAGCGCCAGCGTGGCCTGCGTTTCCACCAGCGAGATCAGGTCGCGGTATCCAGCCGGGCTGTCGGGGGCGGTGCCGGGTGTGGCCACGACCTGGAAGGTGTCCAGCGCATAACCTGCACGTGTGGTGTGGATCTTGGCGTCCTGGATGCTGAAACCGGCGCTGTCGAAGTAACCGCAGATGCGCGCAAAGAGGTCGGGCCGGTCGGGACAGTAGACCAGCACTTGCAGGCCGTCGCCCACCGACGAAGGCCTGGCATACACCTTGGGGCTGGGTGTGGCCACGTGGCGCCACAGGCTGCGCGCGTGCCAGGCGATGTCGGCCGCGTCATGACGCCCGAAGTAGCTGACCTCCAGCGTCCGCCACAGCGGTTCTTCGGTGCCGGGCAAAGCGCTGTGCAGCGCCAGTTTCTGCCGCGCTTCCTGTTTGCGCGCTTCGATTTCGGCGCCGGGGTCGGGTTGGGCGCCGCCCAGGGCGCGCAGCGTCAGCCGGTACAGGTCTTCGAGCAGCTTGCCCTTCCAGGCGTTCCACACCCTGGGGCTGGTACCGCGGATGTCGGCCACCGTCAGCAGGTACAGCGCCACCAGATAACGCGGTGTGCCCACCAGGGTAGCGAAGTCGCGGATGACATCGGCGTCGGACAGGTCCTCCTTCTGCGCGATGCGGCTCATCGTCAGGTGGTGCTTGACCAGGAATTCGATCAGTTGCGTGTCTTCCTTGCCCACGCCGTGGTCGCGGCAGAAGCGGCGCGCTTCCACCTGGCCGAGCTCGGAATGGTCGCCGCCGCGGCCCTTGGCGATGTCGTGGAACAGGGCCGCCACGTACAGCGCCCAGGGCTGGTCCCACTGCGCGGCCAGTTGGCTGCAGAAGGGGTACTCGTGTGCGTGCTCGGGGATGAAAAAGCGGCGCACGTTGCGCATCACCATCACGATGTGCTGGTCCACCGTATAGACGTGGAACAAGTCGTGCTGCATGCGCCCCACGATGCGGCGAAACACCCACAGGTAGCGGCCCAGCACGCTGGTCTGGTTCATGAGCCGCAAGGCGTGCGTGACGCCCCGCGGCTGACGCAGGATGTCCATGAACAGCTCGCGGTTGATGGGGTCGCGGCGGAAGCGCGCGTCCATCACGTTGCGGGCGTTGTACAGCGCCCGCAGCGTGCGCGCGCTCAGGCCCTGCAGGCCGGGTGTCTGCTGAAAGACCAGGAAGGTTTCCAGGATGGCGTGCGGGTTGTCGATGTACAGATCGTCGCTGGCCACCTCGAGCATGCCCGCACGGTCCAGGAAACGTGCCGTGATGGGCCGCATGGGGGTGGTTTCCGAACCGCTGATGCGCTCTTCGATGTTGAGCATCAGGATCTGGTTGAGCTGGGTCACCGCCTTGGCCGCCCAGTAGTAGCGGTGCATCAGCACCTCGCTGCTGCGCTGGCCTTCGCTGGCGCGGTAGCCAAAGCTTTCCGCCACGGCGGTCTGCAAGTCAAACACCAGACGGTCTTCGCGCCGCCCAGCCACCTTGTGCAGGCGCGCGCGGATGAGCTTGAGCGTGCCTTCGTGTTTGACCAGCTGGCTGGCTTCGAAGGCCGTGATCAGGCCCTTGCTGGCCAGTTCGCCCCAGGTGCGGCCCAGCCCGGCTGCACGGGCCACCCAGATGACCACCTGCAGGTCACGCAGGCCGCCGGGGCTTTCTTTGCAGTTGGGCTCCAGCGAATAGGGTGTGCCTTCGTACTTGACGTGGCGCTGCTGCATTTCCAGCGTCTTGGCGCGCAGGAAGGCGGGTGCGTCCATGGCCTGGTCCTGCGTGCTGCGGAACTGCGTGAACAGGCGTTTGGCGCCGCACACCAGGCGCGATTCGAGCAGGGCGGTCTGCACCGTGACATCTCGCTGGGCCTCGGCCAAGCACTCGGCCACGGTGCGCACCGACGAGCCGATTTCCAGCCCCGTGTCCCAGCAAGCGGTGACAAAACGCTCGACGGCGCCACGCTGGGCTTCGTCGGGTTCGGTGGCTTCGTCGGCCTCGTTGGGCAGGAGCACCAGCACGTCGACGTCGGAATGCGGGAACAGTTCGCCGCGCCCGTAGCCGCCCACGGCCACCAGCGCGGCCTGTGCGGGCAGGCCGGCCTGCGTCCACAGTGCGGCCAGTGTGCCGTCGACATGGCGCGCCAGCGCGCGCACCAACTGCCCCGCTGCCGTAGCCGTGGCACGCGACTGTGCAAAGTGGTCCAGCAACTCGGCCTTGCCGTCGCGGAACTGTGCCCGCAAGGCCACCACGCTGCCCACGGCCTGGGGCACGGCGGACATCAAATTCAGCTGGTCACGGCAACTGGCTGACCGTAGCCAGCGGGCGCAAAGGCCGGCGGCGGCGGGCTGCCGGCGCTGACCGTCAGCACCTCGTAACCCGTTTCGGTGACCAGCACCGTGTGTTCCCACTGCGCTGACAGGCTGCGGTCGCGGGTGACGATGGTCCAGCCGTCGTAAGGGCGGTTGCCTTTGCGGTCTTCCTTGATGTCGCGCTTGCCGGCGTTGATCATGGGTTCGATCGTGAAGATCATGCCCGGAATCAGTTCCTCCAGCGTCTGCGGCCTGCCGTAGTGCAGCACCTGCGGTTCTTCGTGGAACCGTGCGCCCACGCCGTGGCCGCAAAATTCGCGCACGACGCTGAAGCCGGCGTTTTCTGCAAAAGTCTGGATGGCGTGGCCGATGTCGCCCAGCCGTGCACCGGGCTTGACCCTGACGATGCCCCTCCACATGGCGTCGAAGGTGATCTGGCACAGGCGCCGCGCCGCGATGCTGCCTTCGCCCACCACATACATGCGGCTGTTGTCGCCGTGCCAGCCGTCTTTGATGATGGTGACGTCGATGTTGACGATGTCACCGTCCTTCAGCGGCCGGTTGTCGGGGATGCCGTGGCACACCACGTCGTTCAGGCTGCTGCACAACGATGCCGGGTAGGCCGGATAGCCGGCAGGCTGGTAACCCAGCGTGGCCGGGGTGCCGCCTTGCACGTGCACCATGTGGTCGTGCGCCAGACGGTCCAGTTCGAGCGTGGTGACGCCAGCCTTGACGTGGGGTGTCAGCAGGTCCAGCACTTCGCTGGCCAGCCGGCCAGCCAGGCGCATGCCTTCGATGTCGGCAGCGGATTTGATGGTGATTGCCATCGGCCGATTATCCCACCGGCCCCTAAAATCTCGGGTTTCCCCTTCAGCCCGGCCCGGGACCGCATGAGCGCAACGCCCTTCCATCTGATGCATTTCGAGGGCGGCAGTGCGCTTTCGACCTTTCGCGCCCAGGCGCTGCTGGCCCGGCTGCAAGTCGCCTGCCCCCGCATCACCGCCGCGGGAGCACGTTTTGTGCACTGGGCCGCCTTCGATGCTGCGCCCGATCGCACGGCGGTGGACAAGTTGCAGGCGCTGCTGAGCTACGGCGATGCCTACTCCGGGCCGGCGCAAGGCCAACGTGTGGTGGTGATGCCGCGCTTGGGCACCGTGTCGCCGTGGGCCAGCAAGGCCAGCGACATCGCGCGCAACTGCGGCATCGGCGTCGTCGGCGTGAGGGACGCCACTGACGCCACTGGCGCCACTGACGCCACTGGCGCCCCGACGCTGCACCGCGTCGAACGGGTCACCGAGTTCACGCTGACGCTGAAAAGCGGCCTGCTGGGTGCCGCCAAGCCATTGAACGCTGAAGAACGTGCCGCTGCCGCCGCTCTGCTTCACGACCGCATGACCGAAGTTGTGGCCTTCGAGCGCGAAGCTGCCATGCACCTGTTCGACGGCCGGCAGGCCGAGCCGCTGGCGCATGTCGACCTGCTCGGGCAGGGCCGTGATGCCCTGGTGCATGCCAACACCCAGTTTGGCCTGGCGCTTTCGGCCGATGAAATCGATTACCTCGTGGACAACTTCGGCAGGCTGGGCCGCAACCCCAGCGATGTCGAACTGATGATGTTTGCGCAGGCCAACAGCGAACACTGCCGCCACAAGATCTTCAACGCCAGGTTCACGGTGGACGGGGTGCAGCAGCCGCACAGCCTGTTCGGCATGATCCGCCACACCGAAAAGACCAGCCCGCAGCACACGGTGGTGGCCTACGACGACAACGCCGCGGTGATGGAAGGCCACCTCGTGCAGCGCTGGCTGCCGCAGGGTTTCACCAACGCGCCGCTGTACGGCGCACGCGAAGACATGGCGCACGTGCTGATGAAGGTGGAAACGCACAACCACCCCACGGCCATCAGCCCCTTCCCTGGCGCCAGCACCGGTGCGGGTGGCGAGATTCGCGATGAAGGCGCCACCGGGCGCGGCGCCAAACCCAAGGCCGGCCTGACTGGTTTCAGCGTCAGCAACCTGCACTTGCCGGGCACCGTTGAACCCTGGGAACAAATGCCCGTCGGCAAGCCGGAACACATTGCCAGCGCGCTGCAGATCATGACCGAGGGCCCACTGGGCGGCGCCGCCTTCAACAACGAGTTCGGTCGCCCCAACCTGGGTGGCTACTTCCGCGTCTTCGAGGCCGACGTGGCGGGCGTGCGCCGCGGTTACCACAAGCCCATCATGATGGCCGGCGGGCTGGGCAGCATCAGCGCCAGCCAGGTGAAGAAGCTGCCCTTCGGCGCCGGCACGCTGCTGGTGCAGCTGGGTGGGCCGGGCATGCGCATCGGCATGGGCGGCGGCGCGGCCAGTTCCATGGCGGCTGGCAGCAACACCGCGGCGCTGGACTTCGACAGCGTGCAGCGTGGCAACCCCGAGATCGAACGCCGCGCGCAGGAAGTCATCAACCACTGTTGGGCCCTGGGCGAGACGAACCCGGTCATGGCCATCCACGACGTGGGTGCCGGCGGCATCAGCAACGCCTTCCCTGAGCTGGTGGACGGTGCTGGCAAGGGCGCACGCTTTGACATGCGCCAGGTGCCGCTGGAAGAAAGCGGCCTGGCGCCGAAAGAGATCTGGTGCAACGAAAGCCAGGAGCGTTACGTCCTGGCCATCAACCCCGACTTGATGCCGCTGTTCGTGCAGATGGCCGAGCGCGAGCGCTGCCCCTATGCGGTGGTGGGTGTGACCACCGATGAGCGTGATCTCATCCTGGAAGACGGCCCCGGCGGCGAGCGCGTGATTGACATGCCCATGGACGTGCTGCTGGGCAAGCCACCCAAGACCCATCGCGACGTGCAGCGCGTGGCGCGCAGCGAGACGCCGCTGAACCTGACTGGCGTGAAGCTGGAGCAGGTGGCGCTGGACGTGCTGCGCCATCCCACGGTGGCCAGCAAACGTTTTCTCATCACCATCGGCGACCGCACCGTGGGCGGTCTAAACCACCGCGACCCGATGGTCGGACCCTGGCAGGTGCCGGTGGCCGATTGCGCCGTCACGCTGGCCGACTACGCAGGTTTTGCCGGCGAGACCATGGCCATGGGCGAACGCACGCCCCTGGCTGCGCTGAACGGCCCGGCCAGCGGTCGCATGGCGGTGGCCGAGGCCATCACCAACCTGCTGGCCGCGCCCATCGAACTGAGCCGCGTCAAGCTCAGCGCCAACTGGATGGCGGCTTGCGGCGAACCGGGCGAAGACGCTGCGCTGTTCGACACCGTCAAGGCCGTGGGCCTGGAACTCTGTCCGGCGCTGGGCGTGGGCATCCCGGTGGGCAAGGATTCGCTGTCGATGCGCACCCGCTGGAAAGACGGTGACCGCAGCCGACAGGTCACCGCGCCGGTGTCACTGATCGTCACGGCCTTTGCATCGCTGGCCGACGTGCGCGGCACCTTCACACCGCAACTGCAGCCCGGCGACACGACGCTGGTGCTGATCGACCTGGGCCAGGGCAAAAAACGCATGGCCGGCAGCATGCTGGCGCAGGTGCTGGGCCAGTTTGGTGACGAAGTGCCCGACCTCGACGATGCCCGGCAACTCAAACAATTGGTCAGCGCCATCAACACGCTTCGCGCGCAAGGCCGCGTCCTGGCCTACCACGACATCAGCGATGGCGGCCTGTGGGTCACGGTGTGCGAGATGGCCTTTGCCAGCCACTTGGGCGTGAGCCTGAACGTGGACATCCTGGTCACCGAAAGCGACGGCATTGTCGACAGCCGGGCCGAGTATGGCGACTCCAAGAACTGGGCCGGGCAGGTCAGCGAACGCCGCAATGAACTGACGCTGAAGGCGCTGTTCAACGAAGAGATCGGCGTCGTCATCCAGGTGCCCACCGCGGTGCGCAACGAGGTGATGGCCACGTTGCGAGAGCACGGCCTGAGCCGCTACGCGCACTTCATCGGCAAGTCCAACGACCGGGGTGTGGTGGAGGTCTGGCGCGATGCCAAGTGCCAGTTCGCCGCGCCCCTGCACACCTTGCACCAGCAGTGGGACGAGGTGAGCTGGCGCATCGCGCGCCTGCGCGACAACCCGGCCTGCGCCGACGCAGAACACAAAGCCGCCGGTGACCCCGCCGACCCCGGCCTGCAGCTGCACCTGAGCTTCGATCCGGCCGAAGACATCGCCGCGCCGTACGTCAACAGCGCACGCCCCAAGCTGGCCATCCTGCGCGAGCAGGGCGTGAACTCGCATGTCGAGATGAGCTACGCCTTGGCGCAAGCCGGCTTCGACACCTTCGACGTGCACATGAGCGACCTGCAGGCCGGGCGCACGCATCTGGCCAGCTACCAGGGCCTGGTGGCCTGTGGCGGCTTCAGCTACGGCGACACGCTGGGCGCGGGTGAGGGCTGGGCGCGCAGCATCCTGTTCAACCCGGCGCTGGCCGACGCCTTTGTGCAGTTCTTCAATCGCAAGGACACCTTTGGCCTGGGCGTGTGCAACGGCTGCCAGATGTTTGCCGCCTTGTCACCCATCATCCCCGGGGCGCAGGCCTGGCCCAAGTTCACGCGCAACAAGAGCGAGCAGTTCGAAGCGCGGCTGTCGCTGGTGGAGGTGCTGGACTCACCCAGCCTCTTCTTCCAGGGCATGGGCGCCAGCCGGCTGCCCATCGCCGTGGCGCACGGTGAAGGTTTTGCTGACTTCAGCCAGCGCGGTGATGCCCAGGCCGTGCACCGAGCGATGCGCTTCGTGGATCACGGCGGTGCGGCCACAGAGGCCTATCCCTTCAATCCCAACGGCAGCCCCGGGGGCCTGACGGCGGTGACCACGGCCGACGGCCGTTTCACCGCGCTGATGCCGCATCCCGAGCGGGTGTTCCGCAACGTGCAGATGAGCTGGTCCCCCGGCGACCGCTCGGCAAGCAGCCCATGGACACGCATGTTTGCCAACGCCAGGCGCTGGATGCGGTGAGGCAGACGGCGGGTCTTGGGCAGTCAGAGCCGCATGTTGCCGGCGCCGAACAAGCCGACGAGACCGACCACGATCAGGTAGGCCGCGACGATGTAATTCAAGAGCCGCGGCATGACCAGAATCAGGATGCCGGCCAGCAGCGACAGGATGGGCGTCAGCCCGAGTTGGATGTTCATGCGGTGGGCTCGGGCGGTGTCTTGATCGATGGGGGGGTCGTGTCCAAGGCGCCATGATCGTCGGGCCTGGCCTGGCCTTCTGTGCGCTGTCGCACCGATGCGCGGCTGCACAGGACTTACAAGTCGTGTGCTGATCCTTGAATGCAACCTTCTGGAGTCGCCATGCCACGACGAATCGTCAAACGCCGCCCCGCAACTGCCGTGCCCGCTGCCCCGGCCACACCGCCCACCCTGGCCGAAGAGCAAGCCGAGTTCACCGCCGAGGGCGCGCCGCCGCCGGGGAAAGTGGCCACCGAGCCGCCGCGCCTGCCGAAGCGGCGACGGCCTGATCAGGCCGCCTGAGGCACCTTCAGCCTGTCACGCAAGCCAGCCAGGATCTCGTAGCTGCGCAGCCGCGCCGCGTGCTCGTGCATGGCGCCGGCCACGATCAGTTCATCGGCGGCCGTGGCAGCCACGATCTGCGACAGCTGCCTGGCCACGGTCTCGGGCCCGCCCACAGCCGTGGCGGCCAGCATCTGCTGCACGCCGGCACGCTCGGCTTCGGTCCATAAACCGTCCATCGTGGCCACGGGTCTGGGCAGGGGGCCACGCTGGCCGCGCCGCATGCCCAGGAAACGTTGCTGGATGGACGTGAAGAGGTAGGCCGCTTCTTCGTCGCTTTCGGCGGCCACCACGTTGACGGCCACCATGGCATGCGGGAACGGCCAGCGTGCGCTGGGCCGGTAGGTGGCGCGGTAGATCTGCAGCGCCTGCATCAGCAAGTCGGGCGCAAAGTGCGAAGCAAACGCAAAGGGCAGACCCAGGTGGGCCGCCAGCTGCGCGCTGTAAAGGCTGCTGCCCAGCAGCCAGATCGGCACCTGCGTGCCCAGGCCGGGAATGGCACGCACCACCTGGCCCGCGCGGGGTTCATCCAGGTAGGCCTGGAGCTCCATCACGTCCCGCGGGAAGCGGTCTTCGTCGGCGCCGGCCAGCGTGCGGCGCAGCGCGCGCATGGTGGGCTGGTCGGTGCCGGGTGCGCGGCCCAGTCCCAGGTCGATGCGGCCCGGGTACAGCGTGGCCAGGGTACCGAACTGTTCGGCCACCACCAGTGGCGCGTGGTTGGGCAGCATGATGCCGCCGCTGCCGACGCGGATGGTCTTGGTGCCACCGGCGATGTGGCCGATGAGCACGGCGGTGGCACTGCAGGCCAGGCCGTCCATGTTGTGGTGCTCGGCCAGCCAGTAACGTTCGTAGCCCCAGGCTTCGGCGTGCTGCGCCAGGTCCAGCGTGTGGGCCAGGGCCTGCGCGGCGGTGCCACCTTCGACGATGGGGGCGAGGTCCAGAACGGAGAGTGCAGTCATGCTGCCGATCTTGCCCCAGCTGGCAGCGGTGTGCCCGACAGTTCATACTTTGGCCCTCATGACCGCAGCCCACGCCACGCCAGTTTCCAAACCGCCGCTCACCGTGCGCCGCCTGCGCGTGGACCTGGACTCGCCGCTGCCGCCGCACTGGGCCGGCGACGCCTTCCGCAGCGCATTCTTCAACGCGCTGTCGATGAGCTTCCCAGTGGGCGAGCAGTACTTCATCGACAGCATGCGCAAGGGCCTGGCCGCGCTGCCCGATGAGCAGCGCGCTGCCTTTGCCGACGAGGTGCAGGGTTTCATCGGCCAGGAGGCCACGCACCGCCACGTGCACGAGCGCTTCAACGGGCACCTGGCGCGGCAGGGCCTGGTCAACAGCTGGCAGGCGCGGCTGCTGACCCGGCGTCCGCTGCTGGAATCGATCGACGTGCGCAACTGGCTGGCCGTGACAGCGGCCACCGAACACCTGACGGCCGTGTTTGCCGAGTACATGCTGGCCCATCCGCAAGCGCTGCAAGGGGCCGAGCCGCGCCTGCGCGATCTGTGGCTGTGGCACAGCTGCGAAGAGACCGAACACCGCAGCACGGCCTTTGACCTGTACACCGCGCTGGGCGGCGATTACGCGTGGCGCTGCCGCATCTACAAGGTGGTGGTGCGTACCTTTGCCATCGACCTGGCGCGCCAGACGCTGCGCAACCTGTGGCATGGCGGCAGTTGGTGGCGCGTGTCCACGTGGCTGCAGGGCGCTCGTTTCCTGTGGGGTCGCGACGGCATCGTCACGCGCAGTGCCGGACCCCGGCGCAAGTACCTGCGAGCGGACTTCCACCCGCAGCAGACCGACGAAGCACCCGCTTTGCGCTGGCTGGCCAATCATGCGGAACTGGCGCCGGCGGTGCGAGCGGCCGCCTGAAACGGCGGCGGTTCTTGCCGCGCCGCCCGTCGCAACCCGTCGAAGGCAGTCAACCTACTTTCCTCAGTTAACCGCTCGGCAAGACGGCTGGCGTCGGCGTGAATTTGGGTTGCGCGGCCAGTATTCGCGCCACGATGAATCGCACCATCGCGACCCACCTCTGCGAGTCCACCAACTGCGGCGCGGCTGCCG
>JBBRCN010000033.1:0-39491 GCA_038204775.1 Burkholderiales bacterium
GGCCGACACCGCGGCCGAACCCACTTTCGACATCCTGGAATACGTGGTCGAAGGCGCCACCGTGCTGCCCGTTGAAACCGTGGAGCGCGCGGTGTACCCGCACCTGGGGCCCGGCCGGCGCTTCGCCGATGTCGAAGCGGCCCGCAAGGCCCTGGAAACGGCCTACCGCAGTGCGGGTTTCGGCTTTGCCGTGGTGGACATCCCGGAGCAGAACGCCACCACCGGCGTGATCCGGCTCGCCGTCACCGAAGGTCGCATCCTGCGCACCCGCGTCACCGGCGCTCGCTACTTTTCGCAGGGCTACATCCTGGAGCGCGTGGCCGGCGTTGCCGAAGGGCAGGTGCCGCACATGCCGTCCATCCAGGCGCAACTGCTGGACGTCAACCGCACGGCCGACCGCCGCGTCACGCCCTTGCTGCGCCCCGGGCTGCAGCCGGGCACCACCGAAGTCGACCTGGCGGTCGAAGACAAGCTGCCCGCGCATGGCAGCGTGACCCTGAACAACCAGGCCAGCCGAAACACCAGCGCCACGCGCTTGCAGATGGCATTGAGCTACGACAACCTGTTCCAGCGTGACCACGGCCTGGCGCTGCAAGCGGTGATCTCGCCCGAGCAGCCCGACGAAGTGAAGGTGCTGTCCGCGGCCTACACCGTGCCGCTGGGGCCGGCGGGGCTGGAGCCGCTGGTGTTCAGCGCCACACGCTCGGACAGCGAGGTGGTGGCCGGTGTCGGCGGCACGCGGCTGTTTGGCAAGGGCAGCATTTTCGGCCTGCGCCGCAGCCTGCTGCTGGACCTGGCCGACAACCGCTTCCAGCTCTTGACGCTGGGCATCGAATACAAGGACATGAAGGACTCGGTGCAGGCCGGCGAGGGTGCGGGTTTTGACACGCCCATCACCTATCTGCCGATGAGCCTGGGCTGGACGGGTGCCTTCCGCCAGCCGGCCGGCGACTGGCAACTGGGCGCCACGCTCAGCGGCGGGCTTCGGGGCCTGGTCAACCGGCAGCAGGAATTCGGCGACAAGCGCTACCAGGCCAAGGCCAGCTACGCGCTGCTGCGGCTGGACGCACGCCACACGCGCACGCTGCCGTGGTGGGGCCTGCGGCTGCGCGCGCAACTGGAAACGCAGCTGTCGCCTGACCCGCTGATCGCCAACGAACAGTTCGTGCTGGGTGGAGCGGCCAGTGTGCGCGGCTACCTCGAAGCCGAAGCGGTGGGCGACCTGGGCCTGCGCGGTTCCTTGCAGCTGGCCACGCCGGACCTGGTGTCACGACTGGGCTGGAAGCCGCTGTCGTCGGCCAGCCTGTACACCTTTGTCGATGGCGCGGCGGCCGAGTTGCGCAAGCCATTGCCGGGGCAGCCCTGGCGCTTTCGTTTGTTGGGCCTGGGCCTTGGCGCCCAGGTCGCGACCGCGGGTCTGTTTCCCGTCACCGTGTCGCTGGATCTGGCCTGGCCGCTGCAGAAGCAGGGCCTGCTGGGCAGCGACGGCCCGCGCGCCCATGCCAGCGCGTCGATCGGATTCTGAGCCGTTGCTCGCCTGCGCGACGACCCTGCCTGCACTGTGGAAGTCACCATGAACCGTCCTGCCTTCGTGCCATCGAGCCACCGGTCCCAACGAGGCCCGGCACGCTGGCGCCGCCATGGCATCGCCCGCGCGGCCAGTGCCTGTTGTGGCGCGGTGCTGCTGGCCGGGCTGGGCCTGTCGGCGCTGCCCGGTGTGGCGCGTGCGCAGGGCGCAGGCGGCGCCTTGCCGCCCGCCACGCTGCCGCAGCTGCGGCTGAACGGCGTTGTTGCCGGGCAGGCCATCGTCAATGCCCCGGCCCCGGGGGCCGCGGTGCCACGGCTGACCATCGATCAGGCCTCGCAGCGTGCCATCCTGGACTGGCGCAGCTTTGACATCGGGCGCGACGCCGAGGTGCTGTTCCGCCACACCCAGGGCAGCGTGGCCAGCACGCTCAACCGCATCTACGACGCCAACCCCAGCGTCATCCAGGGCCGGCTGCGCAGCGAGGGCCCGGTGGTCGATGGCAAGCCGACGGCAGGCGGGCAGCTCATTCTGATCAACCAGAACGGCATCCTTTTCGACCGTGGCAGCCAGGTCAACACGCAGGCCCTGCTGGCATCGACGCTGAACCTGGCCCTGAGCAACAGCCAGTTCTGCGGCGGCAACCTGGTGGCCTGCAACAGCGGCGCGCCATTGACCGTGGGCGGATTGACATCACCGGCCTTCAGCGGCGGCTACGACGAGCAGGGCAACCCGCTGCCGACACGGCCCGACGGCACGCGGCCGGGCAACATCGGCATCGGCAGCTTCGGCCCGGCAGGCGCTGCGGCGCCGCTCATCCAGGCCGGCGCTGGCGGCTCGGTGCTGATGGTGGCTTCGCGCATTGACCATGACGGCGGCCTGATCGCATCACCCGACGGGCAGGTGGTGCTGGCCGCCGGCAGCAAGGCGTATCTGGCCGTCAACAGCGACACCAGCGACATCACGCTGCGCGGACTGGTGGTCGAGGTCGAGGCCCACAAGGACGGTGCCGGCCTGAACCTGACGAACCTGGTGCGCAACGCGGGCGACATCACCGCCGACCGCGGCAACGTGACTCTCGTGGCGTTGGCGGTGAACCAGGAAGGGCGCGTATCGGCCCGGACGGCAGTGCAGCGCAACGGCTCGATCTACCTGCGTGCCCGCACCAAGGACGGCGCCGACGCCGGCACCTTGCGCCTGGCCGCCGGCAGCGTGACCGAGGTCATGCCCGACAGCAGCGACACCGCGACGCTGCCCGAGAGCACGGCCTACGCGCCTTACCGGGGCGAAATACGGGCCCAGGGCGGGCGCATCGAAAGCCACGGCACGCTGCAGGCCGCCGGCGGGCGCATCGGCATCGAGGCTTCCAACGCGGCGGATCCCCGCGCCGCCGGTGTGTACCTGGGTGACGGCAGCCTGACCAGCGTCGCCGGCTTCTGGAGCGACGTGGACCCCGCCAAGTCGGTGGCCACCTTTCGCGTCACCTCCAACGAACTGAAGAACGCGCCCGACCAGAAGAATGGTTTCCTGCTGGGTGCGACCGTGACCGTGGACCTGCGCGAAGGCAGCAACATCCTGGCGCTGGGCGGCTACCGCGACGCCGTCGGCCGCACCGTGGCCGAGAAGGCCGCCGTGGGCGGCGACCTGTCGATCAGTTCCACGGGGTCGCTCATCCAGCGCAGCCGCGCCACGCTGGACGCTTCCGGCGGTGGCTACCGCTATGCCGAAAGCCGCGTCGCCACGTCCACGCTGGTGGGTGAGGACGGGCGCCTGCACGACATCACCAACGCGTCGGCACAAGGCCGCTACGTGGCCCAGTTGGACCGCGCCCAGTTCGACGACGCGCGCTGGGGCCAGAACGGCAGCGTCACCAACCTGGCGCTGGCCTCGGGCAGTTACCGCGAAGCCCATGTCGAAGGCCAGGCCGGCGGCAACGTGCGCATGGGCTCGGGCGCCGGCCTGGTGCTGGACGGGCCGCTGCAAGGCGGTGTCACCATCGGCACGCGCCAGTTCCAGCAGGCGCCGCGCGGTGCTTCGCTGTGGGTCGGCACGGGCTTTCAGCCGCTGTCGCTAGACCTGGTGGACCAGCCACCGGTGACCGCGACCTACAACGCCGAGTCGCAGCGCATTGGCCACGTCACCTGGCGCCAGCAGGCCAGCGACACTCTTGGGGCGGGCTTTGGCGCGGGCACTGCGCTCACTGCGGCGCAGCGTGACAACGTGCTGCTGGCCGCCGAGCAGGTGTTCGGCCCCGCGCGCCACACCACCACCGGCCGCATCGAGACCGGGTTTGCCAGCGTCGAAGTCAACTCCGACGGCCGCGTCTCGCTGCCGGCTTCGGTGGCCATCCGTTCCGACATCGGGTCCAGCCTGACCTTGCGCGGGCCGGCGCTGGATCTGGCGGGTGACATCCGCCTGCCGGCAGGCACGCTGTTGCTCGCGCCGCAGCTGGAAAACGGTGTGGATCTCATCGACCAGGCGCTGCTGGCCCAAAACGAGCGCTTGCTGGTGCGCAGCAGCGCCAGCCTGTCAGTGGCTGGTGCCTGGCTCAACAACAGCGGCCTGGGCGGCGCGGCCGTGGGCCAGGCGCTGCCCAGCGCGCGGCGCGCGGCCGACGGCAGCCTGCTGCCCGCCACCGCAGGCGGCAACCTCACGCTGCGCCTGGCCGATGAAGGCTTTCAGACGCGCCTGGAGCGCGGTTCGGTGCTGGACGTCAGCGGCGGAGCGCTGCTGGATGCGTCACGGCGCATCAGTGGCGGCCGCGGCGGGCAACTGGTGCTGGCCAACGGCATTGCTGCGCCCGCCAGCTCGGACTGGATGCAGGCCGATCTGCGCGGCCACGCGCTGACCCAGGGTGGTGCGCTCACCTTCAACGTTAGCAAAGTCGTGCTGGACAGCGACAACGCCAACGGCACCTTGCCATCGGACACGACGCGGCTGAATGCGGGGCTGTTCGCGGATGCGGGCTTTGCCAGCTTCAACGTCAACGCCGCCAACGGGCTGACGGTGGCCGACGGCGCGCAGATCGCCGTGCGGCAGGACAACTTCGTGGTCGACACCGCCGCTGCGGTGGCCTTGCCCTCGGGGGCCGAACTGCGCGACGTGGCGCGGGCGCAGACCCTACCCACGCACCAGCGCAGCGCCGCGTCGCTGTCGCTGTCCACCGCCTTTGGCGCCCTGCGGGTGGGCGACGGCGCTGCCTTGCAGACCGATGCCGGTGGTTCGTTGTCTTTGGTGGCGGCCACGGCGCTGGACGTGCAAGGCGCCCTCGTCGCTCCGGGCGGGCGCATCTCGCTGTCGTTGCGCGGCTCCGAGCGGCTCGATGCCACACCGCTGCGCCTGGGGTCGAGCGCGCAGTTGTCGGCTGCTGGCGTTTTTGTGCCCACGCCCAGCGATAGCGGGCTGGTGCGCGGCACCGTCTGGGGCGGCGGCAGCATCACGCTGGAAGCGCGCCAGGCCGGCATCGTCACCGAAGCCGGGTCGCGCATCGACGTCAGCGGCATCGAGCAGCAGGTCGCCTCGGCCAGTGCCGAGGCCGGCCCTGCGGTGCAGTCGCAGGCCATGGCGGGTCACGCTGGAACGCTGGTGCTGCAGGCCCAGCGGCAGATGCAGCTGGACGGCAGCCTGGCAGCCGCGGGCCCGGGCAGCGCGGCGGGCGGCAGCCTGGCCATCGAGCTGATGCGGCCCGATCTGCAAGTGGCGCTGCCGGCGGCGCAGCGCTTGGTGATCAGCCCCGATGGCAGGGACGCGGCGCCGGTCGGTGGCATCACCACCAGCGTCATCAACGCCTCGTCGCTGCAGGCCGCTGGCTTTGAGAAGCTGCGCCTGCAGTCCGAAGACATTGTCGAATTTCAGGGCAACACGGCCTTGAATTTCGAGCGTGGCATCCGCCTGGACGCGCCGGTGCTGCAGCTGGGCGCCCTGGCGCAGACCACGCTGCGTGGCGCCACGGTTTCTGTGGGTCAGTCGCTCGGCCCGCGCACACAGCAGCAGGACGCGCTGGGCCGCCAGGTGTGGACACGCGACGACACAAGGCGCCAGCCCGAGGCGGTGGCGCAGGCGGGAACCGGGCTCTTTCAAATCGACGCCGGCACGGTGGACTTCTACGGCAGTACCGTGTTGCAAGGCACGGCGCTGACCCGCGTGGACAGCCAGGGTGATGTGCGTTTCATCGGGCGCGAAATCAACTTCAACACCGGCCAGGGTAACGATCCCGCGCTGGTCTCGCAGTACGGTTCGTTCACCAGCGCCGGCGGCCTGGAATTCCGCGCTAACCAGCTGTACCCCGCCACCCGCACGCGCTTCGAGGTCTCGGCCCAGGGGACGGGCGCCTACCTGCTGGTGCAAGGCAACGGCCGCACCGCGGGCGACGTGTATTCGGTGGCCGGCCAGTTGTCGCTGCAGGCGCCCAACCTGGTGCAGGCCGGCACGGTGCGCGCGCCGCAGGGCCAGATCGACCTGCGCGCCACACAGCGGCTGGAGCTGGCCAGCGGCAGCGTCACGTCGGTCTCAGGCGACGGGATGACCGTGCTGTACGGCAGCACGCTGGACGGTGTGCAGTGGCGTTATGCCGACGGCAGCCAGAGCAATTCGGTGAACACGATCAAGGTGCTGGACGCGGTGTCGCCAGAAGGCAAGCGGCTGACGCTCGCCGCGCCCGACACCACGGTGGCGGCTGGCGCCACGGTGGACCTGCGCGGCGGCGGCAACGTGCTGGCGGTGGAATTTGTGCCCGGCAACGGCGGTGATGTCGACGTGGCCACGGCAGTCAACACCTTTGCCATCGTGCCGCGTTCGCACCTGGACGGCGTGCCCTACGACATCGACCAGCAACTGTCCGGCGGTCGCGATCCGGGGGCCGGTTTCACGCTGGGCAACCCGCGCGACGGCACGCTCTACGACAGCCTGACCGTGGACGCCGGCTCGCGCGTGCCGGCGGGCGAATACGTGCTGCTGCCGACCCGCTTTGCGCTGCTGCCCGGGGCTTACCTGGTGCAGGTGCAGACGGCGGCCGCCTACCGCAACCTGCAGCCGGGCCAGACCGGCACGCTGGCCAACGGCGAGACCGTGATTGCCGCGCACCGCACCGCACGCGGCACCTCGGTGCGCGATTCGCAGAGCGTGGGTGTGGTGGTTCTGCCAGGCTCGGCCATCAGCCGCTACAGCGACTACACGCTCAGCAGCGCCCAGTTGCTGACCCAGCAGGCCGAGCGTGCCGATGCCAGCCTGCCGCCCGCGCCCTGGGACGCCGGCCGCGCCAGCCTGCTGGACGCCAGTGCCCTGAATCTGGCCGGGCGCTTCCTGACCAGCGGTGCGGTGCTCGACGGCCGTGTCGGGCAAACCTCGGAGATCGACATCACCGGCCCGAACATCGCCATCGTCGAGCGTGTGGGTGCCACGGCGCAACCGGCCGGCACGCTGCAGATCAGCAGCGCCACCTTGTCGGCGCTGAACGCCAGCGTGCTGGTGGGCGGCACGCGGTCGCGGCGTGACAACGGCGTGGCCATCAGCACCACGGCCGACCGGGTCACGGTGGCCACCAGTGAGCAGGCACCGGTTGAGCTGCCCGAGTTGCTGATCAGCGCGCGGTCGGGCATACAGGTCGCGGCTGGCAGCGTGCTGCGCACGACGGCGAGTTCCGGTTCCACCGCAGCACCAGGGCCGGTACTGTTTGCCGAGGCGTCGGGCGCGCTGCTCCGCCTGAGCAATGCCGGCCAGGCCACGGTGGATCGCGGCAGCTTCAGCGGCACGGTGGGCGACATCGACATCGCCGCCGGTGCCAAGCTCATTGCCGCCGGTTCGCTGTTGCTGGACGCCACGCGGGCCACACGCTCGGCGGGCGAGTTGCGTGCCGGCACGGCGCGAGGCGAGGGCGGTGCCGTCAGCCTGTCGGCCTCGCGTGTGAGTCTGGGCGAAACCGCCGCGCTGGTGGATTTGTCGGCCGCAGGGCTGGTGCTGTCCAATAGCGATCTGCTGGCTTTTGGCCAGTTGGACGACCTGACCCTGCGTGCCTACGAGCGCATCGATCTGCTGGGCACGGCCGAGGTCGGCAGCCCCGATCTGCGCCGCCTGACCCTGGACGCACCGGCGCTGGCCGCACAAGCCGTGGCCGGTGTTTCCCAGGCCACCGTCAGCGCGGACACGCTGCAATGGATGAACCGCTCGACCACCAGCCCCGCCGCCAGCGGCGGCAGTGGGCAACTGATCTTGCGTGCAAATCGCTTGGTGCTGGGCGAGGGCGACAAGGCCACCACCGGTTTTGCTCAGGCTTCGCTGCAGGCCACCACCGCCATGGAAGTGCAGGGCCAGGGTGCCCTGCGTGCGGGCGGTGACCTGGACCTGACGACTCCCGTGCTGCGCACCCTGGGCGCGGCCGACCAGCGCCTGTCGGCGGTGGTCACGGGCGCGGGCGCGCCGCCGTCATTCGGCACGCTGCGCTTGGGCGGCGCCACGGCGGCTGCCGACAACGCCGACCCCGCGCTCGGCGGGCGTCTGGTCTTGCAGGGCAGTGATGTGACGGTGGACACTTCTGTGCAGGCCCGCTCGGGCCGCATCACCGTGCAGGCCGAGGGCGGTACGCTTTTGCTGGGCGCACAGTCCCGCCTGGACGCCAGCGGCGCCAGCCGCAACTTCAACGGCAGCATCGCCGCCGCCGACGGTGGCCGCGTGGCCTTGCTCGCCGGTGGCGGCCTGGTCGACATGCGCGCGGGCGCAGTCGTCGATGTTGCGGCCGATGCAGCCGGTGGCAGCGCGGGTGAATGGCGGCTGCAGGCCAGCCGCGCCGTGCTTGAAGGCAGCGTCAAGGGACAGGCCGGGGCAGGGGCGACGGGTGGCTCCGCCGATATCGACCTGGGCACGCTGGCCGACTTTTCATCGCTCAACACGCTGCTCAACCAGGGCGGCTTCACCGAAGAACGCCGGCTTCGGCTGCGCAGTGGCGACCTGCAGGTGGCGGCGGCCGACCTCGTCGATGCCCGGCGCGTCAACCTCACCGCCGACGCCGGGCGCGTTGACGTGCTGGGCACTCTGGGCCGCAACACGGTGGCCGGTGGCGGGCGGGTGAATGTGCACGCTGCGCAGGGCTTGCGCTTGGCCACCGGCAGCCAGGTGCTGGCCGGCGCCACGGGCACGGCTGCGCGGGGTGGCGAGGTGCGCCTGGACACCCGCAGCGGCGCCCTGGCCTTTGAATCCGGGGCGCTGGTGGACGTGCGGGCGGGGGACGCCGGGCCGGCAGGCTCGGTGATCTTTGGCGTCACGCGCGACGCCGGCGACCGCGCGGCCACGGTCGATCTGGCAGGTCGGGTGCTGCGCCACAGTCCTTCAGGCCTGGCCGCAGCGCTGGCCGCAACGGCTGGCGACCTGCCGGCCAGCGTGGACCTGGAAGTGACCCGCATCTACAGCGGCGCAGCGGTACCGGCCACCATTGGTGCGGCGCAGATCGACGCCTGGGGCCTGGATCACCAGGCCTTTGTCGCCAGCCGGCCGGCGGCCACGCTGTTGGCCAGCTTGCGCGACGAAACCGGCGTGGCTGCCGCCACACGCGTCACCGGCGCCACCGAAGTGCAAGCCAGTGGCGCCCTGACCCTGACCGGCAACTGGGACCTCACCCGCAGCACCTGGCTGGCCGCCGGGCTGCCGGGCACGCTGACCTTGCGTGCGGCAGGCGACATGACGCTGCTGCAGACCGTGGGTGCACCCCAGGTGGCCAACCTGCCGGCCACCACCGCCAATGCCGCTGCCAACAACACCATCAACAACAGCAACCACGCGGTGCTGGCCGGTGACTCCTGGAACATCCGCATGGCAGCCGGCGCAGACCTGTCCGCGGCCGACCCCCTGGCCACCCTCGCCACCCTCGCCACGACGACCGCACCCAGCGGCAACCTGGTGCTGGCCCGAGCGGGTGCGGGAATCCGCACCGGCACCGGCCGCATCGACCTGGCTGCCGCGGCCGACATCCGCATCACCGATGCGACGTCGGCCATCTACACCGCCGGGCGCATCGGCGCCATCGATACCGCCACCAACGGCAACAACCGCTGGACGGTGGACGGCGGCGACATCAGGCTGAAGGCCGGCGGCTCGGTCACCGGGCCGGCCGACGTGCCGGACCTGTGGATCACCGACTGGTACCGGCGCCTGCGCCAGAGCGCGACCGAGTTCACGCGCGATGGTGCGCTCACCGACTGGTGGAGCTTCCGCCCGCGCTTCCAGCAAGGCGTGGCCACGCTGGGCGGCGGCGACATCGAGGTGCAGGCAGGCGCGAATGTGCTGGACCTGCTGTTTGCGCTGCCCACCAACGGCCGCACAGCCCAAACGGGTGCCACGGGTGCCACGGGTGCCGCGCGCGCGATGGATGTGACGGGCGGCGGCCACCTCACGCTGCGGGCCGCAGGCGACGTGGACGGCGCCTCTTTCCTGGTCGGCCGCGGCAGTGCCAGCGTGCAGGCCGGGGGCGACATCGGCCGCACCGGCGCCGTGCAGGGCTACCTGATGGGTTTCAGCAGCGCTGGCTTGCCCGAGCAGGCCACGCTGTCGCTGGTGGCTGGCCGCGACGCCGTGCTGCAAAGCGTGGACAACCCCACCCATCTGGGCATCAACCAGGGCATCAACCTGGGCGCGGTCGCGGCCGGGCCCAGTTTCCACCCCATCAATGCGGCTTCGGCTTCGCCCAGCAGCATTGCCACCACCTTCTTCACCTATGCAGCCGACAGCGCCGTGGACGTGATGGCCAAGGCCGGCGACGTGGCGGTGCTGGGCGCCATGGCACGCAACACCGACAGCTGGCGGTCGGTGACCGCGCTGAGCGCCAACAACCTGCCCAGCAGTGCCAGCACGGCCTTCCCGGCCAGCTTGTCGCTGCTGGCGTTGGGCGGCGACATCCTCGGTCCTGGCAGTTCCTTGCCGGAAGGCTCCGCGCCGGTCAACTCCATCAAGACATGGCCTTCAGCCACGGCAACGCTGACCGCACTGGCCGCTGGCAAGGTGCGCGAACTGGGCGTGGAGGTGTCGGACCTGGCGCCCACCGCGCTCATCACGCCCACCCGCAATGCCGAGCGAGCGCGCCTGCAGTCCAACGGCAGCACCGACTTCTTCAACACCGGCAGCAAGATCGCCATCGAAGGCAAGCCGATCACATTGGGCCGCGTCACGGGGCGCCAGGCGCCACTGCCGCCGGGTCTCGTCGCACGCGAAGGTGAGGCCGTGGGCCTGCACTTCGACGTGCAGGCCTTGCAGGACAACATCGAGTTCCTGACCAGCCCGCAACTGATCCTGCCCGCGCGCAGCCGGCTGCGCGCCGGGCTGAACATCCTCAATCCCAACCTGCAGCTGCAGAACCTGGCCGAGACCGATGTGAGCGAAGTGCGCGCCGTGCAGGGTGATGTGGCCAAGGGCAGCGGCGCGGGTGGCATCGAAATCGCCGGCCCGGGCCGGCTGCTGGTGCAAGCTGGTGGCGATGTGGACCTGGGCAACTCGGTGGTCGCGGCCAACGGCGTCATCATCGGCGGCCTGGTGGCCACCGGCGACACGCGCAACGCGCTGCTGCCCAGCAGCCGCAGCGCGCGGCTGACGGTGATTGCCGGCGTGCCAGCCGACGTTGACCTGTCGCGCATGGATGCCACTTACCTGCGAGTGCAGGAACTCAACCGCCAGAACGGCGACATCGTGTCGCTGTATGCGCAGCTGGAGCTTGAGCTGGAAAGCGAAGCCGGCCGCCAAGCCGTGCTGGCGGCCACGGACATCGTCGCGTTGACGGCGCGCAATCCGGTCTATGCCCGCTTCGCCACGCTGGACACAGGCGCGCCCGAAGCGTTGCAGGTTTACCAGCAGGTGCTGCGCGACGGGCGGCTGCCGCTGGGCAGCGGCGCCGATGCCGCCAGTGCGCGCCGGCTGCTGGCGCTGCTGGGGCGTGAGGACAACGTGGCGCTGATGGTGTCGGCCGCCAACCTGGGCGACTACCTCACCCGGCTGCAGGCCGGCAGCACAGGCACCGTGAGCCTGGGCGGCGAGATGATCGATGCCGCCACCGCAAGCGCTTTCAGGGTGCTGGGCACGCAGTACCCCAAGCTCTTCAGCGGCGCCGTGGTGCGGCGCGTGAATGGCGCCCGGCTGGTGGGCACCACGCCGCTGGTCATCGACGAACTGCTGGGCGGCGTGGTGGCGGGCCTGATGCCGACGACGTCGCCTGGCGGCGGCAGCATCTACACCTTCCAGACCGCGGTGCAGACCCAGGGCGGCAGCGGCATCGACTTGTGGGCCCCTGCCGGCGACATCGTGGTCGGCCTCACCACACCCAACAGCGACCGCCCGGTGGGCATCATCACCAGCCAGGGCGGCGCCGTGCGCAGCGTGCTGTCGGGCAACTTCAGCATCAACCAGGGCAAGGTGCTGACGGCCCAGGGTGGCGACATCCTCATCTACACGGCGCAAGGCAGCATCGATGCCGGACGTGGCGCGAAGACTTCACTGTCGACAGCGCCGCCGCAGCGTCGCCCGATTTTGGACGCTGCGGGCAACCAGATCGGCGTGGAGGTGATCATCCCGGCCAGTGCCACCGGCAGCGGCATCCAGACGCTGAGCTCCGACGCCGATGGCCTTGGGCCGGCCGTTGCGCCGGCTGCGGGCGACATCTACCTGTTTGCGCCAGCCGGGCGCATCGACGCCGGCGAGGCCGGGATTCGCAGCAGCGGCAACATCCTGGTCAACGCCCAGGTGGTGCTCAATGCCAGCGACATCAAGGCGGCAGGCGCGTCGCAGGGTGTGCCCCAGGTTCCCAGCGGCAGCCTGGCCAGCACGCTGGCTGCGGCCAATGCGTCGCCGCAGGGTGGCGGGCAGGCCGAAGAGCGCGCCAGCAAGGCCGCCGAGCAGGCGGCGCGCCAGGCCACCGCAGCGCGCCAGGCGCCCAAGCCCACCATCCTGAGCGTCGAGGTGCTGGGCTTCGGCGACAAAAACTGCAAGGAAGACGACAAGGAGTGTTTCGCCAAGTGAGGGTCAGTCTGATCTCGCCTTTGCGCGCACCTCCGCCATGAACCGACCGCTGCGCCTGCTCAACCTCATCCGCACTTTGGACCCAGAGGCCGGCGGGCCTGTCGAGGGCCTGCGCCAGAGCGTTGCCGCGACGCGGGCGCTGGGCCATACCGAAGAAGTGCTGACGCTGGATGACCCCAACCGGCCGTGGCTGCGCGACTTCGTGGCACCGACGCACGCGCTGGGGCCGGCCCGCGGCAACTTTGGCTACACGCCGCGCCTGCTGCCGTGGCTGCGCAGGCATGCCGGCAGCTATGACGCGCTTGTCGTGCACGGGCTGTGGCAGTACCACGGCCTTTTGACGCGGCGCGCATTGCTGGGCAGCGCCGTCCCGTACTTCGTCTACCCGCACGGCATGCTCGACCCCTGGTTCAAGCGGGCCTACCCCGGCAAACACGCCAAGAAGTGGCTGTACTGGATGGCCGCCGAGCGCAGCGTGCTGCGTGACGCTGCCGCCGTGCTGTTCACCACCCAGGAAGAGTCCCGGCTGGCACCTCAGTCGTTCCCCCTGCTCCAGGCGCGCCACGAGGTGCTGGGCTACGGCCTGGCACTGGGCGAGACAGCTCGGCAGGCCCGGGCGAGCGACTTCCTGCAACGCTTTGCAGGCCTGCAGGGACTTCGGCTGCTGCTGTTCCTGGGGCGCCTGCATCCGAAGAAGGGCTGCGACCTGCTGATCGAGGCCTTTGCCACGGTGGCCCAGCAAGATCTGCGGCTGCATCTGGTGATGGCCGGTCCGGCACCGGACGATCTGTTGGCCGCACTCCATTCGCTGGTGCAGAAACTGGGCCTGGTCGAACGTGTCACCTTCGCCGGCATGCTTCAGGGCGCTGAGAAGTGGGGCGCGATGCGCGCTGCCGAAGCCTTCGTGCTGCCTTCGCACCAGGAGAATTTTGGTGTCGCCGCGGCCGAAGCCCTGGCCATGGGCGTGCCAGCGCTTTTGTCCACGCAGGTCAACATCTGGCGCGAAGTCGTCAGCGGCGGCGCGGGCCTGGCCGAAGCCGACACGCTGGCCGGCACCGGGCAACTGTTGTCGCGCTGGTTGGCCTTGTCGCCTGAGGCCCGGGCGCACATGCGCGCCGCCGCCGCACCGTGCTTCGAACGCCACTTTCAAGCCGATGCCTGGGCGCAGCGGATGTTGGCCCTGGTGCGCAGCACGCGCGACGGTGGGGCGGCTGCACGCCTGTCAAGTCCCGCCATCCGGCATTCCGCACATTCACAACCTTGCCACACACGCCACCCAGACTGATCGGCTTTGCCACTGTGAGGTCCGGTTGCGACCTTGCCCGCGCTTTCCAGCGACTTTCCTTGCGGCTGACCGCCCCGACATGAAGACACTTGCATTCCTTGTATTGATGCTATTGCAGGTGCTGGCCGCCAGCCCGGTTCAGGCCCGCTGGAGCGCGGACTGGAGCCAGCGCGTCAAGATCACCCTGAACACGGCGGCCGATGGCGTGCCTGTGGCCGCTGCTGCCAACAACGTGCCGGTGCTGGTGCGGCTGCATACCGGCAACTTCCAGTTCCTGGACGCGCGGGCAGACGGCGCCGACCTGCGTTTTGTGGCCGCGGACGACAAGACGCCACTGAATTTCCACATCGAGAAGTTTGACGGCATCAACGAACTGGCCTTTGTCTGGGTGCAGGTGCCGCGTGTGGAAGCGGGCGCCAAGGACGCATTCATCTGGCTGTACTACGGCAATGAAAAGGCGGCGCCGGCCGGCGATGCGAAAGGCAGCTACGACGCCGCGCAGGGCCTGGTCTATCACTTCACCGACCAGGAAGCCACGCCCCAGGACGCCACCGCCAACGCCAACCATGCCGCGCGCATGACGGCCGCTCCGGTGACGGCGGGACTGGTGGGCGCTGCGGCTGCGTTTGACGGCGAAGGTGAACTGCTGGTCGAGATGAAACCTTCGTTGCGGGCGGCCGCTGGCGGCCTGACGGTGTCGATGTGGATCAAGCCGGCCGAACTGCGCGATGCCGTGCTCATGCGCCAGGTGGACGGTGGCAGTTCGCTGTCGCTGCTGGTGCGAGGCGGCAGCCTCGTGGCGCAGGCGGGCACGATCGGCACCGCCCCGGCAGGCCAACTGCTGGCCGGGGTGTGGCAACACGTGGCGCTGGTGGTCGACGGCGGGCTGGTCGTCTATCTCAACGGCGCCGAGATCGCGCGCGGCAAAGGCAATGTGCCAGCTCTGGGCGGTCAGGCGGTGTTCGGCCGCGGTTTCAAGGGCGAGCTGGATGAGCTGCAGATCGCCACGTCTGCACGCAGCGCCGATTGGATCAAGCTGGCCGCCGGGGGCCAGGGCCCGGATCAGAAGCTGGTCGGCACAGCCCCGGCCGAAGCCGCCGTCGCCGAGGAGAGCAGCTCCTACCTGACCATCCTGCTCTCCGCAGTGACCCTGGATGGCTGGATCGTCATCGCCGTGCTTGCAGTGATGTTCGTCGTGAGCTTCTGGGTCATGATCTCCAAGGCCTTTGTCGTGCGGCGCCTGACGCGCGACAACGCCAAGTTCATGGCCCATTTCGGCAAGCTCATGGACGGCATCCGACCCGGCGAACCCGCGGCCGAACGCGAAAAGGCCGAGCGGGATGTCGCGCTGCACTTTGGCGCCTCACCCCTGTACCGGCTGTATGCCGCGGCGGTGCACGAGTTGCACACACGGTTTGACGCCTACCAGCAGGCGGGGCGAGAGATGCAGCTCAGCGAAGGCTCGCTGTCAGCCATCAAGGCCACGGTCGACGCGCGCCTGGTGCGCGAACTGCAGGGGCTCAACTCCAAGCTCGTGGTGCTGACGGTGTCGATTGCCGGTGGTCCTTTCCTGGGCCTGCTGGGCACGGTGGTGGGCGTGATGATCACCTTCGCAGCCATCGCCGCGGCAGGCGACGTGAACGTCAACGCCATTGCGCCGGGCATTGCTGCGGCGCTGGTGGCCACGGTGGCCGGCCTGGCGGTGGCCATCCCCTGCCTGTTTGGCTACAACTTCCTCACCAGCCGCATCGGCGAGATCACCGCCGACCTGCAAGCCTTCGTGGACGAACTGGTGACGCGCATCGCAGAGAAGCACGTCGCGTGAGCCCGACCGCGCCCCCAGTTCACGGAGCGACAACATGAAGATGCAAGCCTCCGGCAAGGCCTATGACGAGATCAACGTCGTGCCCATGCTGGACCTGAGTTATGTGCTGCTGGTCATCTTCATCATCATGACCACGGCCTCGGTGCAGGGCATCAAGGTCAACCTGCCCAAGGCCAGTGCAACCCCCAGCCTGGCCAAGCCGCAGACCAAGGCCATCACCATCCGCGACGACGGCCAGATCTTCCTGGACACCTATCCGGTGACCCTGCAGGAACTGGAAGACCGGCTGCGCCAGCACAAGGCGGTCAACCCCAGCTTCCCGGTCGTCATCAAGGGCGACGCCAAGGTCCACTACGAGAAGGTGGTGGACGTGCTGGACCTGATGGGCCGGCTCGACATCACCCAGCTGGGCCTGGTCACGCAGCGCCTGGTGAAGTAGCGGCCCGCCCCTGCAGCCAGCGCACACCGCATGTCGCCTTCCGACTTCGAGCCCCTGCCCGTGGAGCGCACGCCGTGGCTGGGGCGCGCCATCGGCACACTCATCGCGGCGTTGTTCATGGCCGGCGTGGCGTGGCTCATCGTGCAGTCGATGCAAGGGAAGTCGACAGCACGCAAGCCTTCGGTGCAGCAGGTGGCCATCCTGAGGCAGCCACCGCCGCCGCCGCCCAAGCCGCCCGAAAAACTCCCCGATCCGCCCAAGATCAAGGAAGAGGTCAAGCTCGATACGCCCAAACCCGAGCCGGTGCCCGACAAACCCGCTGCCCCGGCCCCGGCCGACAAGCCGCTGGGCCTGGACGCTGATGGCAGCGCGGGCTCCGACGGTTTTGGCCTCGCCGCCAACAAGGGCGGACGCGACATCACGACCATCGGCAGCGCCGTGGTTGGTGGTGGCACCGGCCGCTACTTCACGGGGCTGCTGCAACGCAACTTCTTCGACGCGCTGGCACGCAACCGCAAGGCGCCGCAGGACGAGTTCAGCGTCGTCGTCAAGGTCTGGATCGGCGATGACGGCCGCATTCAGCGCACGGCCATCCTCAATGGCTCGGGCAACGCCGAACTGGACCAACTCATCGAAGCCACGCTGTCCGACATGGCGCCGCTGCGCGAGGTGCCACCGGGCAATCTGCGCCAGGTGCAGCTGCGCCTGAACCGCCGCGCCTGAGTCGCCGGTGTTCCTGTCGGCTGCCGACGCTTCATCCGGATCCATCCGTTCACACACAAGCCTGCAACATGACCCGACATCAAAGACCGCCACGGCGCTGGCCACGTTCGCTGGCCGCTGCATTGGCCGGCTGCGCGATCGGCGCGCCGGCCTGGGCGGCTGACCCCGAGATCGAACGTGTGCGCGCCACCACGGCGCGACTGATCAATCAGTTGGTCGAGCAAGGCCTGCTCACGCGCGTCCGAGGCGAGGCGCTGCTGAAGGAACTGGAGCCCGCTCCGGCTTCGACATCATCAGCAGCAGCAGCAGCGGCACCAGCGCCAGCACCAGCGGGCGCGCCCGCAGGCGCCGCACCACCCGTACGTGTGCCTTTCGTGCCCGAGTTCGTGCGCAACCAGATGAAGGAAGAGCTGCGCAGCGAACTGACCGCGCAAGCCGCGCGCGAGGGCTGGGCCGGCCCCGGCTCGGTACCGGCGTGGGTGCGCGGCCTGCGTGTCGATGGTGACCTGCGCAGCCGGCTGCAATCCGACGACTTCGACGCCGGCAACGCCGCGGCCATCAGCATTACCGACACCAACCGCAACCGTGCGCTGACGCTGGCCAACACCACTGTCGACCGCCAACGGCTGCGCGTGCGCGCGCGGCTGGGTGTCTCGGCCACCATCGACGACAACTGGAGCGGCAGCCTGCGCCTGAGCACCGGCAGCGCCACCGACCCGCTGACATCCAACCAGACGCTGGGCACCTACGGCAACCGCTTCACCATCGCGTTTGACCGTGCCTTCATCCGCTGGCGCAGCGGCAGCCGCTTCAATGCCGTCTTCGGGCGTTTTGGCAACCCCTGGTTCGGCACCGACCTGGTGTGGGCCAACGACCTGGGGTTTGACGGCGTGGCCGCGCAATGGACACCGAGCGTGGGCTCCTGGGGCCGTGCGTTTGTCACCGCAGCCTCGATGCCGGTGCAGGAGGTGGAGCTGGACAGCGCCGACAAGTGGCTGCATGGCATTCAGGCCGGCATGGAGTGGCCGGGCCGGGGCCTGGTGTCGGGCCGCGTCGGCCTGGCCTACTACCACTACAGCAAACTGACCGGGCAGGCGAATGCACCGGGTTCGAGCCTGCGCGACTTCACGGCCCCAGCCTTCGCGCAGAAGGGCAACACCTACTTCAACATCTCCAGCGATGCCGCGCGCCCGCTGCTGGCGCTGGCCTCCGACTACCGGCTGGTCAATCTGACGGGCAGCATCGACATCCTGACCCTCGGATGGAAACACCTGGTGCTGACGGGCGACGTCGTGCGCAACGTGGGCTTCAAGCAGGCGCAGGTTTCGGCGCGCGTCGGCACGGACGTCGAACCCGAGGTCACCGGCGTGCTGTTGCGTGCGTCGCTGGGCGACGCCGATGTCGACAGCTGGCACAAGTGGCAGGTGTTCCTGGCCTACAAGCGTGTCGAGCGCGACGCGGTGCCCGACGCCTTCACCGACAGCGACTTGCGTGGCGGCGGCACGGACGTCAAGGGCTACACGCTCGGCGCCAGCTACGGCCTGGGGCGCAACAGCACCTTGACGGTGCGCTGGCTCAGCGGCGATGCGATCAGCGGACCGCCGCTGGCCCTGGACACCCTGCAGCTGGATCTGCAGGTGAAGTTTTGAGCCCGCCCCCGCCGCACCGACTGGAAGGAAAACCCACGATGCACGCCTTTCACGGCGCCTTGGGCTTGATGATGAGCCTGTGCATTTGCCTGTGCTTGTGGGGTGCGCCGATGCCCAGCCAGGCTCAGTCGCAGTCGCAGTCGCAACAGGACCGCAGCGCCGAGCGCGCCGCGCGCCGTCAGCAACTGCAAATGCAGGCGCTGCAGCAACAGGTCACGCAAGCCGAGGCCGACAAGGCCAAGCTCGAGCAGGAACGCACGGCTATCGCCAAACAACTGCAGGATCGCGCGCTGGCCGCGGCCCGAGCCGGTGCCGCGCAGCGCGCGGTGACCGAACGCGTGAAGTTGCTGGAAGCAGAAAAAGAACAGCTCACGCTGCGCGTGGCCGAACTCGAGGCGTCGGCGCAAGCGCAGCGCCGCCAGGCCGAAGAGGCCGTGGCCCTGAAAGAGGGTGAACTGCTGCAGGCCGCGCAGGCCAACAAGGCTCAGGCCGCCGAGCGCGACCAGTGGCAGCAGCGTTTTGGTGAGCAGGTGCGACTGGTCACCGAGTGCAGCAACAAAAACGACCGCCTGGTCCGCATCAGCGCCGAGTTGCTGGATCGTTGGCAAAGCAAGGGTGTCGTCGATGTCCTGCGCCAGCGCGAACCCGTGTTGGGGTTCAACGATATCCAGATATTCAATCTGGTTCAGGAATACCGTGACAAGACCGACAGCGAACGATTCACGCCGCGTGTTGAACGCAATTGAACTTGGCCGCCTGCAGCGGCAGCGCGGCCCCTGGATGCACCGGCTGCTGGCCGCGTCCATCGTTCTCTTCGCCGGCCTGGCCGGCTTGGCCGGCTGCTCGAGCCTGCCTTCCTGGCCCGGGCGCGCGGCCGCCCCGGCCCATAACGAAGCGTCCGGCGTGTCGTCGTTGCCGTGGGGCACGCCGGCCTTTCGGGTGGGTGCGGCGCCTGGGGTGCCGGCGGTCTTGGACGACCCGGCTTACCGCATCGGCCCTGAAGACGCGTTGGAGATTGCAGTCTGGAAAGACGAGACGCTGAAGTCCACTGCCCTTGTGCGGCCCGACGGCGGCATCTCCTTTCCGTTGGTGGGCGACCTGACCGTCGCCGGGCGCACGGCGGCCGAGGTGCGTGTCGAGATCGTGCGCCGCCTGTCGCGCTTCGTGCCCGACGCCGAAGTCACAGTCTCGGTGGTGCGCGTTTCCAGCTACCGCATCTACGTCATGGGCCGTGTCAACAAGCCAGGTGACTATGCGGTGGGCCGTCCCATCGATGTGCTGCAAGCCTTGACGTTGGCCGGCGGCATGACACCCTTTGCCGCCGACGACGACATCCGCATCATCCGCCGCGAGGGCGGCCGGCAATGGTCGATTCCGTTCGACTACCGGCAACTGCGCAAGGCAGGTCATCTGACGCAAAACATTCTGCTTCGCAGCGGAGACGTGGTGCTGGTGCCGTGACCCGGACGCTGCAGCGGCGCCTGACTGCACGGCAGGTGACCTGTACGGCCTGCGTCGTGTGGGTTCTGGGCGGTGCGTGGGCGCCAGGCGCCGCGCGGGCCCAATCCTGGTCCTGGCAACCCAGTGCACAGTCCCGTGGCGAGCTGAACAGCAACCCTGGGCTGTCAGCTGCTGGCGAGGGCCGTGACGCCACGGGTTCGGTCTGGTTGTCGGCGGCCCTGGCGGCGATGCGCAGCACCGAGGTCCAGGAGTCCCGCGGTGAAGGCGAACTCATCCTCGCCCCCGGTGGCCGCGCAGCGGCCGGCTCGGGTGCCAGCGGCACCCAGGCGCTGGGACGTTTGTCACTGCGGCACCGGCTGAGCGAAGCGCGCAACACCTGGGGCGGCATGGTCGACTTCCGGCGCGACCGGCCGCTGGCCCTGGCGGCATCGGCCGCCGACGTGTCCATCGGCGGCGCCGAGCGCGATGTCACCGAGGTCGGGTTGAACTGGTCGCACGCCCTCCACGAGCGGCTGAGCGCCGACGTCGGGGCCAGCCATTCGCGCACCCGGCTGGGCTCGGGCGCCCAAGGCGCCGACTACACGGTGGCGGTCGTCACGGGCGCGCTGCAGGCCGCCTGGCGCGAAACCCGCTCGGTCAGCGCCAGCCTGGGCCGCACCCAGCAGCGTCTGCAGGTGTCGGACGGCGGCGCCCGCATCGACAGCCTGCGCCTGGGCTGGATCGAGACCGTGAGCGAAACCGCTTCGCTCTCGCTGTCGCTGGCGCGTGCCGATACCGCGCAGGAATTCACCGTGCGCAGCCTGGTGTGCCCGCTGCCGGTGCAGTTCTGCCAGGGCGGGCTGGTGCGCTATGTGGCGGTGGCGAACGCCGGACGCTCACGCCGCCATGAGCTGACCTACAGCGCCACCGGCAGTCTGCGCTGGGACGAGCGCACGGCCCTGTCGGCGCGTGTGTCGCGGTCGTTGGCGCCCAACGCGCTGGGCGTCAGCCGCGAGGACCTGCTGGCAGTCAGCGCCAGTGGCGACTGGGCAACCGGTACGCGCATCAGCCTGTCTTTGGACCAGTCGATCTCCCGCCAGGCCCAAGGCGCGACGGCCACGACCGCGCGGCTGCGCAGCTTGACTTTCACCGGCACCCATCAATTGGACGAGCAGCTGAGTCTGGTGGCGCAGTGGCAACAGCGACACTTTCGCCGGGGAGACCTTCAGTCCAGTGCCTCGGCCAGCGTTTTTTCCATCAGTTTGCAATATCAGGGCGCGACACTGTCCGGTGGGCTCTGAGGCCCTTGCACTGCTGCTGACGCCTTTGTCTCCCCACTCTTGACGCCCCCTCCACCGATGGCCGCTTATGCCGATGAAGCCCCACCAGCCGCTCTTGCCGGAGCGGATGGCGGCAGGAGCTTGGCCGAATACCTTGTCATCCTGAGCCGTCGCAGGGTGCTGTTGGGGGTGGTGACGCTGGCCGGACTGGCCGCCAGCGTGGCGGTGGCGCTGTTGCTGCCGGCCGTGTACCGCTCCACCGCCACGATCCTGATCAAGGAGCAAGAGATCCCCCAGGAACTGGTGCGATCCACGGTCACCAGTTACGCCGACGAGCGCATTCAGGTCATCAGCCAGCAGGTGATGACACGGGCCACGCTGCTGGACATGGTGGACAAGTACAACCTTTATGGCCCGGCACGCCAGCGCGAGACCAGCGAAGAGCTGCTGGACCGCATGCGGCGCGACATCAAGCTCACGCCGATCAGCGCAGAAGTGACCGACCGGCGCACCGGTTCGCCGGTGAAGTCCACCATCGCCTTCACCTTGTCCTACGACAGCGAGTCGGCGGCAAACGCGCAGAAGATCACCAATGAGCTGACGACCTTGTTCCTCAACGAGAACATCAAGAACCGGCAGCAGAAGGCGGCCGAAACCACGTCGTTCCTGGAAGCGGAGTTGGCGCGCATGAGCCAGCACATCTCCGAAGTCGAGCAACAGCTGTCGGACTTCAAGCGCCGCAACCAGGGCCGCACGCCCGACCTCACCCTGTCCAACCAGATCGGCACCGAACGCACCGAGGTCGAGTTGCAGCGGGTCGAACGCGAACTGGGGTTTTTCACCGACCGCCGCTTCCAGTTGCAGGCGCAACTGGCTGAGACGCGGCCCCAGGCGCCGCTGGCCGGCGGCACCGGGCTGCTGGAGCCGGATGACCGCTTGCGCGCGCTGCGATTGCAGCTGACCACTGCCACCGCCCAGTTCAGCGACACCCACCCCGACGTGCGGCGGCTGCGTCGTGAGATTGAAAGCCTGCAGTCGCAGGTGGGACCACAGGCTGAGGCTTCAGACCGGGAACAGGCGTTGCGGCTTCTGGAGCAGCAATTGGCGCAGTTGCGGCAGCGCTATTCCGACGCGCACCCGGACGTCATCAAGCTCAAGCGCAGCTATGACGCGCTTGAACAAGTGGTGCGTACCGATTCGGCTGCCGCAGGGCCGGCCGCAGGACGCAACATCGCCAAGCCCGACAACCCGGCCTATCTTTCGCTGAAGACACAAATCGAGCACACCGGTGGCCAGATGGACATGCTGCGTGCCGAACGCCGTGAATTGCAAAGTCGCCTGGCGCTGCTGAGCACGCGGGTTTCGCAGTCACCGGAGGTTGAGCGTGAGTACCTGGAACTGGTACGTGATCTCGAATCCTCGCGCACGCGCTTCCGCGAACTGAATGACAAGAGCATGCAGGCCCAGGTTGCGGAGCAGCTGGAACGCGGGCGCAAGGCCGAGCGATTCGCCGTCATCGAGCCGCCGAACTTTCCCGAACGTCCGCACCGGCCGAACCGCCAGCTCATCATGCTCATGGGTGCGCTGCTGGCCCTGGCCGGCGCGGTGCTGGCCGTGGCCCTGCGCGAGGCGTTGAACCAGACGGTGAGTGGACCGCGCGACGTGGTGCGGGTGATGCAGGTGCCGGTGCTCGCGCTCATCCCGTCGCTGCCCTTGCCGGTGTCGGTCGAGCGCAGGCGCCGGTTGATGATGATTGCCGCGCTGGTGGCAGGCCTGCTGGCGATGACCGCCGCCGCCGGCGTGCACCTGCTCCTGATACCTTTGGACGTGGCCTGGTTCGCACTGCTGCGCCGACTGGGCGGATGAAGACCCACACCATGAGTCCCCCTGCCAAGCCTTTGCCGAGCAACGTGCAGCCGCACGGCGATGCACCGTTGCCGGCACAGCCATCGGCGCAGCCGCAAGCCCAACGCATCCACAGGCTCAAAGGCGGGGGGGACATCGCGGTCAACGTGCAAACGCAGCCGGCCGTTGTCGTCGCCCCGGAGTCTGGAATGGCCCCTGAAGCTAGCGGGCCGCTGCAGATCGACTACACCTCGACGCGGGTGCTGCCGCACGCACTGACCCGTCTGCAGCGCACCCATGGCGTGGTGCGGCCAGACCGTTCCGAATTGTCCGAAACCTTCAAGCGGCTGCGCAGCCAGGTGCTGCAGCGGCTGCGCGCCAACGGGCAGTCCTTGTTGGCCGTGACCAGCCCGCGTGCCACCGAAGGCAAGTCGCTGACCGCGGTCAATCTGGCGCTGGCCGTGGCAGCCGAGCTGGATCGCACGGTGCTGCTGGTGGATGCCGATCTGTCGGGCCGGGGTCTGCAGACGCTCTTCGGGCTGGAGGGCGAGCTCGGCCTGGCCGAGCAACTCGTCCGCGGCGCACCGTTGGCTGAGCTGCTGGTGAATCCGGGTTTGCCACGTTTTGTGCTGTTGCCTGGCGGTGCGAGCGGGGGCGCGGCGTCTGCCGAACTGCTGGGTACCCGGGCTGCTCAGCAATTGATGCAAGAAGTCAAGCAGCGCTACCCGGACCGCATCGTCATCGTCGATCTGCCGCCGCTGTTGGATACCGCGGATGCACTGTCTTTCCTGCCGCTGGCGGACACGACTTTGCTGGTGCTCGAGGAGCACACCACCACCCTGGCCGACATGGAAAGCGCCAACGAATTGCTGGCGCCTTTCGACTTGCTGGGCGCGGTGTTGACGCGACCCCACCCGACCAGCAAGCCGCGCGCCTCAGGCTGGTGGCAGCGGTTGAAGGCCGCTCGGTTCGTGCGTTGAAATTCCGTCGAAGACCGTCACCAGGCACTCGCTCCAGCCATGAAGTTGCTCGTCCTCAGCATGAACTTTGCGCCCGAGCTCACGGGCATCGGCAAGTACTCCAGTGAGCTGGTTGACGGGCTCGCAGAGCGCGGCCATGAGGTGGTGGTGGTCTGCGCACCGCCGTACTACCCGGCCTGGAAGGTGGGCGAAGGGCATGCAGCCGAACGCTACACCTGCGAGCGTCCGCGACCTGGGGTGACGGTCTATCGCTGCCCGCTGTGGGTGCCGCAGCGGCCCAGCGCGCCGAGCCGCTTGCTGCATCAGGTCAGCTTTGTGCTGAGCAGCCTGCCGGTGTTGATGTGGCTGGCTTTGCACTGGCGGCCGCAGGTGGTGTTCGCCGTGGCGCCCGCAACCGGCTGCGCGCCAGCGGCCTGGCTGGCTGCACGCCTGGCGGGAGGCTGGGCCTGGCTGCATGTGCAGGACCTTGAGCTCGATGCTGCATTCAAGATGGGCTTCCTGCGCAGCGCGGGCCTCAAGCGCGCCCTGTTGGCCGCCGAGCGCACGCTGCTGGGAGCCTTTGACCAGGTGTCCACCATCTCGCGTCGCATGCTGCGTCAACTGGCTTGCAAGGGCGTGGCGCTGGAGCGCACCAGCCTGCTGCCCAACTGGGTCCAGCTGCAGGCCGTCGAGCCGCAGGCCCATGCAGCCGCAGCCGCAGCCTTGCGCGTGCGGCTCGGTATCGAGGCCTGGCAGAAGGTGTTGCTTTTTTCAGGAACCATGAATCTCAAGCAGGGCCTCGGGGTGCTGGTGCAGGCCGCGCGACAACTGCAGCAGCGCCAGGACATCGTCTTCGTGCTCTGTGGCAACGGAGAAGTGCGATCTGAGCTGGAAGCCAGCGCCCAGGGGCTGCACCAGGTGCGCTTCCTGGACCTGCAGCCCGCCCAAGAACTCGGCGCGCTGCTGACCATGGCCGACATCCACCTTCTGCCGCAACTGCGCAATGCAGCCGACCTGGTGCTGCCGTCCAAACTGGGTGGCATGCTGGCCAGTGGCCGGCCGGTCATTGCCGCCGCCGACGATGGCAGCGAGATCGCCCAGATCGTGCGCCACTGCGGGCGGCGGGTTGAGCCCGAGTCGGCCGCGGCGTTCGTGCAGGCCATCGAGGCCCTTTGCGACGATCCCGCGCAACGCGTGCAGCTGGGCCGGGCAGCCCGTCAATGGGCCGAAGCCACGCTGTCCAGCAGCGCGGTGTTCGATGCGCTGGACAAGGACCTGCAGGCGCTGGTCACCGCGCGCCAACCGCAGGGCCAGCCGCAGCCTGAAGTCTGAAGGAGCCCGGGCGGCCCCTCAGCGCAGGGTGAGTGTGGCGCCGGGTTCGCCGCTGGCGCGCAATTCAGCGATGCCGTCCACGCCCACCAGTTCCCAACGGTGCACGCCGCCCCAGCTCGATTCGTCGTTGTGATAAAGATAGGTGCGGCCAGCGGCTTTTACCAGCCAGGGACTGAACGCATTGCCACTCAGGCCCGGCTCAGGCACAGCGCCGCTGCGGGTACTGGGCAAACCGAACTGGCCCACGAAGAGGCCGTTGTCCAGAAAGTGCATGAACTGGTTGGCCTGCCCCACGCGGCCGTTGCCGGCATCGCCGTAGAACTCGCCGTGGTAGCCGTAGAGCACCGAGCGCCCGGACACCATGGCCACGTTGCCGCCGTACTCGATGCGCGCGTCGCTGCTGCGCGTTTGAAAGCTGCCGCGGCCGTCCAAGGGGCCGCTGGGGCTGGCCTGCCAGGCCCACGTCGATTGCCCAGCAGCGGCTGCACCCAGGTGAAAACCGTCCGCAACATCCACACCGGGGTTGAAGTACACCACCAGTCCCGATTCGGTGACGGGCCAGCGCGGGCCGGTCAGGCCGGAAAAAGTTCCCGACCGATGGTGGGGGGTCTGCCCGCCCATGGGTACGGCAGCCAGCACCAGGGGCAGGCTGCTCCAGCGCGGGTCACCACTGACTGAGAAGCCTTCCAGGCGCTGTCGATAAACCACTTGGCGGCCCTCTTCATCGCGCGCGTAATGAAGGTCACCGTTGGGTTGGATGACCGGGGCCGACAGGGCGTTGGAAGGCACGGTCAGGCGCATCACCTCGCGCACGCGACCTGCGGCCGTGAGCTCGACGACGACGGTCTGCCCGGCGACGGACATCTGCGCATAGGTGCGGCCATTGGACAGCGTGACCACCAGGCGCAAGCCGCCGAAGCGGCTGTTGGCGCTGTCGGCGTCGCGCAGTGCCGCCGGCAGCGACGGCAGCCAGTTGCGCACCAGCCGCCAGCCGCCAGGGGCATCCAGCGCGCGGTCGGTGTTGACCTCGAATTCGAGAAAATTGGAGAACACCCGCTGAGGGTGATTCGGGTCTACGGCGGTGGTGTACGACGCCGGCAACCAGGCCACGGTGTCGATGGGCTGACCGCTGGCGGCAAATCGTTGCAGCCGGTTGTTGCACGTGTCCACGACCCACAACGCGCCGGTGCCATCGACGGTCAGGGCGGTGTGCTCGCGCCCGCCCTCGGCGGCGAAGCACAGTCGGTCCGGGGCCGCTGCGGCGTCCGTCCGCAGGCCACCGGCCTGACCGATGACAAGCCCGGTCGTGCCGCCGCGGCCCACGCGCCGCACCTGCTGACGGTCTCCCCCTTCGGCAATCCACAGTCCGTCGCTGTCGGCCGGGTCCGCGGCCAAGGCCAACGCGTTGCGCAAGCCAACGATGGTTTGCACCACACGGGGCTGGGTGTCGATGTCGGTGTAGCGCAACGCGGTGTCGTCGCCCAGCACCCAGAGGTCACCGTTGACGGCCATCGCCAAGTGGTTGGCGCTGTGTGCGGCCAGTGGCACCGACCACTGCGACAGCGACTGCCCGCTGCGCTTGTCGAACACCTGCACGCGGTTCTCGGCGCCATAAGCCACCGCCAGCAGCGAGCCCTGCCGCTGCACCGCCAGGCCCGTGGGCAGGGGCTCGCCCACCGGCCGCTCGGCGGTCACGCCGGCGTAGCTTTGAGAGGGGTAACAGTTGCCGTCTGGCAGGCGAACCAAGCACAGCGCGCGGCCCTGCTCGAAAGCCACCTGGCGGCCGCTGGCCACGGAGAAGGCCACCACAAAGCCACCCTTGTGCAGGCCGCCTGTGTTGGCGGCGTACAGATGGCTGCCGTCGCTGGCCACCAATCCGAATCCAATGAACGGGTCAGCGTGCGAGACCGCAGGCGCAGGCCGCTGGGGAGCATCCAGGCGCAAGCCGTGCAAGGCGCTCTGTGCCTCGTTGTAGCCCAGGCCGATGTGCAATTGGCCCCCATGCGCGGCCAAGCTCATCGGGGGCAAGAAGGACCGATGGGGCATGCGCCCGGCTTGTGCTGAACTGTTGCCGACCACGCCGTCCCATCGGTATTGCACGTCGTGGTGAATCAGACGCACTTCTGCGGCGCCTGCGGGTACCGCCTGACCATCGTCACGCCGAAGGTCCCAGCTTCGTGCGTGGCGCCCGGCTGCCAGCCGCTCGCCACGCCACAACGTGCGCAGCAGCGTGCCACCCGTGTCGTACACACCGGCGCTGGTCATGCGCGACGTGGGCAGCTCAAAGTTGAACAGCAAGGCTGCAGCGACCGGCGCCGTGCCGGCGGCTGTTTCCGGCGCAGCAGACCGTGGTGCCTCGGTACTTGTTGTGCTTGCGGCCGGGACTGTCAGCGCGGCCGCCGTGCCGACGGACGCTGACTGCACGCGCTGCGCGCCTGCATCACCGTCGGCCGAGCCACCACCGCAGGCCGCCAGCGTCGCGGCCAGCAGGGCCAGGTTCACGCAGCACCACCGGCGCTGGGCGCAGCGTGCACGATCAGAAAGGTCAGGCAGTGCATGACCGTCGAGTGTGCCTCGTTGCAATGGCATGAGTTCCAGTCCCGCTTCGCCCTGGGCCGCCCATCAGCCCATGCAGGGATATCGGCCACGGGGCCGAAAACTGAGGGCTGCGAGTCGCACGCGGGGTGCCCGTTCGTGCCCTTCTGCGGCGCGCAATTGCTCCAATCGGCAGGGTGTTTCCATCCGGCTGGGCAGGTCGATGTCACACGCTCTGAATAGCCTTGACGAATGAAAAGACAGCAGATGGGGAGCACTGCGCAAGCGCGTGCCGGTGAGTGCCCTCGCTCGGCGTCCAGGCTCATCCAGGGTGTGCAGGCAGGAAGAGAATGACAACAAGATTTGCGGGTGACTGGAACCTTTGGCGCGTGGCCGTCGATGCGCTCGACGACTGGTCGACGCCGGCTGCGGAGCGATCGACGTGATGGCTGTCGAAAGACTCGGTGACGCCAAGATGCATCGTTTTGCCGAGGCGGTGGAAGCATCGATCGACGTGCACAGCCGGCAGCAGTTCTTCGTCTGGACTCAGAGTTCGGTGCAGGGGCTGGTGCCGCACCAGATCTTGATTTGTGGCGTGCGCGAAAGCAGCGGGCCATCGCTCACCCTGCATCACTTCAGCGCCTGCCGCTACTTCAGGCAGGCGCAGTTCGACGCCGTGGCCGACCCGTTGCAAGGGCTGGTACCGCGCCTGAATGCCGCCGTTGAGGGCAGCGACAACGTGGTACTTTGCCCCCATCCCAGTCCGCGCGCTGCGCATCAGGCACTGCTCGAGTTGGTGTCTGACAACGAGTTGCAGAACCTGGCCGCCCAATTGGTGCCGGGTGCCGATGGCGGGGCGGGCGCGATGTACGCCTTCTCACGGGTGAGTCAGGCGCTGGACGCCAGTCTCTGCCACGCCGTGAAGCTGCTGATCCCGCACCTGCACTGCACCTTCATCCGTGTCCTGCAGAACGAGCGCGATCAGCAACTGGCCTCGTTGCCGCGCGAGACACGTGTGGTGACGCGGCGGCAACAGGAGATCCTGCTTCTGATCAAGGACGGCAAGACCAACTCGGAGATCGCCGCCTTGCTCGACTGCAGCCAGTGGACTGTGAAGAACCACATCCAGAACATCCTCCGCAGGCTCAGCACCAGCAGCCGTGCGCATGCGATATCTCGTGCAATGAGCCTGGGCATCCTGAGGCCCGACTGAGGCCCGATTTAGGCCCGACTGAGGCCCGACTGAGGACCAAGGCCTTATTGCGCACGACGGCCATCGTGGTTGGGTCGGCTGCGCCAGGTGCGCCTGGCCGCATCGGGCCCGGCAGTGGGCTACCGCTGGTCCGCGCGGCCAGAGAAGAGGTCCTGTGCCATTGCCAGCGCCACTGCGTGCGCCCGGTTGCGAGCGCCCAACTTGCGCAGGATCTTCTGGATGTGGTTCTTGACCGTGAGCGCGCTGATGCCGAGCGCCTCACCGATCTGCAGGTTGCTCTTGCCCTCGCGGGCGCCGACGAGGATCTCGCGCTCTCGCTCGGTCAGGGGCAGCGGGCTGGATGCGATCACCTGGCGCACACCCGTCTGCACGGGCGACGCGGTCAGGCTGCTGCCCATTTCGGACTCAGTCACCAGCACCCGCCGCCACGTGGCGTGCAGGTAAGGCATGACCAGTTCCGCATGCAGCGCGCGCTCACCCGGGTGACGGTCGGGCAGGCTGCACAAAAAGACGAACAGGCTTTCGATCTCAGCGGGGCGCTGAGGGCGGGCAACGCCGTGTACCACAAACTGCGTGCCGCCCAGTTCAAGGTGCAGTTGCCGGGCCTGGTCCCGAGCGTCAGCTGGTAGCAGGTCGGTGTTCATCACCAGGGGCTGGGCGCCGCCGCGCACCCAATTGGCGGCGCAAGCCTGCATCAACGGGCTGGCGCCATCGGTCACGGGGGCAAGGGCCTGCGGCGACAGCACCACGCTCTGGAAGGCCCTGAATCCGAGCGCCCGCTTCTGGCGGGTGTAGGCGCCACACACCAGCACCTGGTGGGGCAACAAGGTGTGCAACGGGCCTTGGCTCCAGACAAAGAACTGGTGCTGTCGGTAGACCACGGGCGCCGTCTCGACCAAGCGTATGACGGCTTCACCGTGTTGTGGTGCGAGCTGGGCTTCTTCACCCGTGCTGGCCACCGCGCGCGGCTGTGGCGGGAGCACGCGACCGGGACTGTGGACAGGATTCATGGTGCGCCTTTCTGACCTCGGATGTCTTGGGCAACAGGCGATGCAGCAGTGAACAACCAGTCGCCCACCGCCGGTGACTGGTCGTCGGCACCATCGCGCAGGCTCACGGCCACCCGGCGCAGGGCGGGCTGCCGGGAACGGCTGGCCACGGCGGTGACGCGGCCTTGTGCGTCCAGCAGCAGATCCCAATCGGCTTGGCCCGTGAATGGATCTGTGAACAGGCGTCGGAGATGGTGACGCGGCGGGGAGTCGCGCACGTCAACCAACAGGTCCTGCAGGCTCAGGGGTGCCATGGGCTGACCGGCGCGGGCCGCATCGCGCCAGCTCGCCAGAGCCTGGCTGAACTGGGCGCCGCGAAACAGCAGCTCGGCTTCGCGTTCGCGCTGACCGGCAATGGCCCACTGTTCGCCCACCGTGGCAAAGCCGGCGCCGACCACCGCCATCATGAACAACAGCAGCAGGTAGGTGAATCCACGCTGGCACTGCGCCGCGCCAGATCGGACCACGGTGTCACCATTCGGCATACAGCACCCCATCTCTTGACCGGCCGGCAGCGCCGCTGCGCACGTCGCTGAGCTGGCCTTGCAACACCGCGTCGGGTGGCGGCGACAACAGCACCCAGCCGTCTGGTTGCCCCGTCATGGGGTCTTCAGGCAAGGTGCGCAGGTAGCGTTTGGCGACCAGCTCTTCCAGAGAATCCGGGTAGCGGCCCCGGTCGCCGGCAAAGCGGTCGATGGCGTCGCGCATCACCGCCAGTGAGCTGCGCAGTGCAGACTCGCGCGCGCGGTCCACGCTTTGCAGGTAACGCGGCGCCGCAATGGTCACCAGCAGGGCCACGATGGCCATCACCACGATCAGCTCGATCAGGGTGAAGGCGCGGCTGCTGCTTCGGTTGCTTCTTCGGTTGCGGCTGTCGGCGGGAGGCGGTTGCATGCGATCACCAGTCGGCATAGCGTGTGCCGTCCAGCGCCTTGTCCGTGCTGCGCGAGTACACGTCGAAAACGTCTGTGCCGGGCAGCGGTGCATCTGGCGGGGTGTTGCTGGCGCGCAGCGCCCAGGTCTCGTGCGTCGGCTGCGCCGGGTCGGCGAACGGGTCGCGTGGCAAACGCCGCAGCAGATACAGACGCCCTGAGTCACTGGGGCGGCCCTGGTCGTCGAGCACCGGCACCCCCTGCACCAGACTCTGCAGCGAAGGTGGGTACAACGACCCGTCCGCGGTAGGTGCAATGCGTCGGCGCTGCACGGCGATCTTGTATTCGTCGATGGCGTTGCGCAGCTCGCGCAAGGCGTGTCGAAGCGCGATTTCCTGCGTCCGGCGCAAGGCCAGTTCGTGCAGTGGCTGCGCGGCCAGCGCGAGGATGGACACGATGGTCAGGACGACCACCATCTCGATGAGCGTGAAGCCGCGCGCGGCGCGTTTCATGGCGGGCCCCCCGCGGCTGGAACCTGCACCGCCACCTCGCCTTGCACGGTGACATCTGCGCTGGCCTGCACCGCCAGGCGTTGCCCCGCCGCAGCAGGCAGGACGCGCAGGATGAAGGCTGTCTCCGACCGCGGCGCCAGCTGAAACGACCAACGACCCGGCGAAGCGGCGGCCTGAGCTGCGCTGGCCGGCTGCAAAAGGGCGGCGTCGTACAACAGCTCGCCCGTGGCGGCCTGGCCACTGCGATTGGCCAGGGTGACGGCGACGGTTTCGCCGACGCGGGCCCGGTCGCTGGCGGCCATCACCAGCCCTTCGGGTGCCGGTGCGGCGGGCTCCTGCGACTGCGCGGGTGGGGCCCCGCCGCGGGCCGCGGCCATGCCGGCACGGGCCGCGGCCCCCAGGCGCAAGGGCGCGGCGCCCGGTTGTGTATCGGTGCCCGAACGCAGCGTCGCCGCGTCCGTACTGGGCAGGCGAAGGTTGCGCACGATGCGTGGCGTGATCAGCATGACGATCTCGGTCTTGTTGCGCTGTTCGCGCTGCACCCCGAAGAGCCGCCCCACCAAAGGCAGCTGCGACAAGCCCGGCAGCCCGCTGGCGCTTTGCCGGTCCTGGTCGTTGATCAGGCCGGCCAGCACCTGCGTCTGGCCGTCCTTCAGGCGCAGGGATGTGGTGGTCATGCGTGTACCCACCTCATAGGCTTTGGACGCCGAGCCGGCTGGGCCATCGACTTCACGCAGCAGGTTGCTGACTTCCAGCGCCAGTTTGATGATGACCTCGCCGTCCAGTTGCACACTGGGTTCGATGTCCAGCTTCAGGCCCACATCCAGATAGCTGACCGACGCTGACACACCGGCATTGGCCACCGCCGCGGTGGTGAACACCGGCAACCTCTCGCCAATCTGCACCTTGGCCTTTTCGCGGTTGCGCGCGCGGATGGTCGGATTGGCCAGCAGGTTGGCCTTGCCGGTGCTGCCGCGCAACGTGGCCGTCAGCGCCGGATTGGCCACGATGCCGCGGAACCCCGCGCCGCCGATGGGTGTGCTCAGGGGCACCGTGCTGCCACCGCCGGGCACCCCCAGGCTCAGCGACGTGGGCCAACCCAGCCCCAGTTCGTCGAGCTGATCCGTCGCAACTTCCAGCACCTCCACCGCGAGCATGACCTCGGGTTCGGCCAGATCGATTGTGGCCAGCAGTTGTTCGATCTGGGCGACAACTTCGGGTGAGTCGCGCACCACCAGGGCGTTCAGGCGTTCATCGACAAAGATGTCGCGCGTCTTGGTCATGGTGCGCACGAGGTTGAGCGCCTGCTTGGGGTCGGCGTTCACCAGATACAGACTGCGCGTCACCAACTCTTGATGCTCACGCTGTTTGGGCGCGGTGTTGGGGTAGATCAGCACCGTGTGCTCGTTGAGCAGTTTGCGGTCCAGCTGCTGAGTCGCCAGGATCACACGCATGGCCTCGTCCAGCGTCACCGCACGCAGAAAGACCGAGATGCGCACATCGGCGCGCACGTCCTTGTCGAAGACGAAGTTCACGCTGCTGCTGCGCGCCAGGGCCTCGAACACCTGGCGCAGCGGTGCCTCGCGAAACTCCAGCGTCACGGGTTTCTGGAAGGCTGGGCCCATCATCAGCGGCCGTGGCAAGTCAGCTGGTGCAGGCGGTGCCGCGGGTGTCGCAGCCGCCCGCTGTACCTGGCGCGCCTGCTCCACCAATTGGCCCAGGCTTTGGACCCGCAGTCGGTCGGGGCCGATCGCGCGGACCCGGTCCAGCAACAGCTGCGCTTCATCGATGCGGCCGCCCGCCAGGGCCAGCTCGGCCCGGCTGCTGAGTTGAACGACCACCCGTTCGCTCTGACGGCTGTGCGCGGTGCGCAGCACGGGGTCCTGGGGGTTTCGCCTCAACGCCTCGTCCAGCGTCTTCAACGCGTCTTCATAGCGGCCGTTCAGCGACAGCTGCTCGGCCTCGTCGATGACCGTACTTGCGCAGCCGGCCAGGCCCAGCATCAGCAAGCCCAGCGTCAGGCGCAGCGCACGCCAGGTCAGCGCGGCACGTGGCTGCGTGTTCGGGGTTCGGGTGGCCATGGTCATCGCAGGGGGCGTGTGTTCAGGGACGTGCAGCGACGCTGATGGCTTGGCCGGTGGCCAGCCAGGTGATTTGCAGGCGGCCGGCATCGACACCGTCGACGCGCCACTGCTGGTCGAGTTCGTCGCCGGGCTTGACCACCAGCGTGCGCAGCGGTCCACCCAGGAAGACCTGCAGGCGGCCGTTGTCCTCCAGTTGCCCCAACCACTGATACGGGAAAGCCGGTGGTGGCGCAGGCGGCGGCACAACCACCGGCGCCGGCGGGGGTGGCGCGGGCGGCGGTGGCGGCACCCAGGCCTTGCGCGCTGCGGGCGGCAGAACGGGCCAGGCAGCACGGGCCGGTTGGGGCGCGGTTTCGGTGGTACCTGCTGCTGACGGCAATGGCGCAGCGGTGCCAGGTCGGGTTGCCGCCGCGGCTGTCATCACCGGTACCGGCAGCGGGGTGCGGCGCGCAACTTGCAAGACCGGGGCCTCGGGTTCGTCGGGCAACCATGACACGCCGATGGCCGTGGCAGCGGCGCCGACGAGCGTCCAGCGCAGCATGGGCCTCATCGCGCGGGGCCCTTCGTTGGCGCGGCTTGGTGCAGCAGGGTCCATTGCATGTCGAACTCGATGTCTGTGCTGCCCGCGTCCGCGCGCTGCAGTTGCAGCCGGTCCAGCACCGCCGCCGGGTCCAACGCCAGCGTGCGGTCGACAAAGGCGCGCAGCGCCGGGTAGCTGGCCGTGCCCGACAGGCCCAGTTGCAGATGCCCGGCTGGATCGACCTGTTCGCGCAGGCGGGTCACGCTCAGGCCTTGCCGTCGGGCCATCAATGTGATGGCCGCGGCACGGTCCGGCGAGCGGGCCCGTTCAGGCCATGCCGGCGTGACCGGTTGTGCAGGTGGATGTTCGGGAGCACGCGCAGTCGCACGCGTGAGCTTGGCGGCAGCCAGGTGCTCGCCAGCCTGTCGCTGCCAGACCTGCGCCGGACCTTGTGTCAACAGCAGCGCGATTCCCAACAAGGCCAGGCCCGCCCGGACCGGCCAATGAACCGACCTGGCATGCAGCGCCAGCCATGTCCCCAACCGGCTGTGCAAGAAGTCGGCCTTCACGGCAGCGTCGTGGCCAGTCGGGCCACGATCTCGAAGCTCAGGCCTTCGGCAGGCGTCTGCCGTTGCTCCAGGCGCGAGACCAGCACCTGGCTCCAGGCCGGCCGGCCGCGCAGCGTGGTGGCCACACGTTGCACGGCGGCCGCATCGGCGGCCACACCTTGCAGGCGCAGTTCGCCACCGAACTGGTGGTCCAGCGCCAACCAGTTCAGAGCCGCTGAGGCTGGTGTCTCGGTGGCCAGGAAGATGTCACGCCAGGGATGGTCGATGCGCCGCTGCAGCGTCGGGTCGCCCGCGGCGGGCGGTGCAACAACGGCGCGTGTGCGTGGTGACAGCGGCAGCGCCACGGCATAGGCCTGCTCGCGCGTCTGCCAGGCGCGCTGGGCGTCCCAGGCCGACAAGGCCATCACCAGCCCGGCCGTGCCCAGGAAGACCCAGGACCATCCGCTGGGGCGCGGCTGCGGCGCCAGAAAGTCTGGCCCCTGGCCACCCGCACGGGGCAGCAGGTCGCGGTAGGGCGGAGACTGAGTTTCCGCCACATCCAGGCTCATCGCATCGACCGGCGGTAGGCCCAGCCACAAGAGGCTGATCGGCTGCCCTGCGGCGGCTGCGTCTTCGCCTTGCAACTGGTCCAGGTGCTCGGTCCAGGGTGTCTGCAGCCGGCGTCGGTGCACCGCCGTGATCTGGCCAGCCGCCAACGAGATGCGCGTCAGCTGGGCCTGGTCGGCGCTGGCCTCGACGATCCAGGCCTGGCCGGCAGCAGCCAGGCGCAAGGCAGGGCGGCGGGCCAGCAGACGGCTGAGCAGCCGCGGCCACAAGGGGCGCACCGCGAGCAGATGGACGCCTTGGCTCTTGGCCTGCGTGCGCAACAGATTCAGCAGCGGGCCTGGCAACGCGCTGACCCCCAGGCTGGACTGTCGATGCCAGGGCAGCAGCGGCCACTGGCCGGCGGTCTCGCCGTGGTAGTGCACAAGCACGCGACGGGCCCAGTCGGCGCGCGGCCCGGGGGCGTGCAGCGGCAAGCCGTGCTCGCAGACCAGGTCCGTGAGGTGGCTGCCGGCCAGCCACAGCGTGCAGGCCCGGCCCCGGTGCGCAGCGCACCAGGCTGCCCAGTCGGCGTGGCGCTGGTCGCTCAAGGTGTCCCAGACGCCGTCCAGGGCCAGCACGACCTGGGGCGCGCCGACCAGACCCACGCGCTGCAGCGCCCGCTGCACGCTCTGGCGCCAATCAGTCATCGGAGACCACCCGGTCCAGTTCTTCGAACGTGGTGGCGCCGTCGCGCACCAGATCCAGCGCGGCACTGCGCAGGCGCTGCATGCCACGGTCCCGCGCCGCCTGCTTGACGCGCTGCAGGGGCGCCCGGGCGGCGATGAGGTCACGCAACTCGTCGTCCAGCACCAGCACCTCGGACACGGCCAGGCGGCCGCGGTAGCCGGTGTGGCGGCACTGCCCGCAGCCCACTGCTCGGCGCAGCCGGCTGGTGTCGGGGCCCAGCAGCGCCGCCTGCTCCGGGCTCGGCAGCAGCGGTGCGGCGCAGTGGCCACACAGGCGGCGCACCAGCCTCTGCGCCAGCACCGCGTTCAACGCCGACACCACGTTGTACAGGTCCAGCCCCATGTGCATGAAGCGGCCGATGACGTCGAAGGCATGGTTGGCGTGCACGGTGCTGAACACGAGGTGGCCTGTGAGCGCCGCCTGCACTGCGATCTGCGCCGTCTCGGCGTCGCGGATCTCGCCCACCAGCACACGGTCGGGGTCGTGACGCAGGATGGAGCGCAGGCCGCGCGCAAAGGTCAGGCCCTTGCGTTCGTTGACGGGGATCTGCACCACACCGGCCAGTTCGTATTCCACCGGGTCTTCGATGGTGATGATCTTTTCGCTGCCCTGGTGGATCTCGGTGATGGTGGCGTACAGCGTGGTTGTCTTGCCGCTGCCGGTGGGCCCGGTGACCAGCAACATGCCGTGCGGCATGCGCGCCAGGTTGCGAATCTGCTCGCAGCGCGGCGGCGCGAAACCCAGCGACGCCAGCGTCAGGCTGCCCCGACCCTGTTCGACCGCTGCACGGTCGAGCACGCGAATGACCGCGTCTTCGCCGTGCACGCTGGGCATGATCGAGAGGCGGAAGTCGATGTCGCGGCCGTGGGCGCGCAACTTGAAGCGCCCGTCCTGCGGCAGCCGCCGCTCGCCGATGTCCAACTCGGCCATCACCTTCAGGCGCGACACCATCTGCTCGGCCGTGGCAGCACCGTCCACGCGGCGCAGGGGCAGCATCACGCCGTCCAGTCGCACGCGCACCTCGGCGCCCCCGTGGCGGGTCTCGATGTGCACGTCGCTGGCACCGTCCTTCAGTGCGTCGTACAAGACCGCGTCCAGGAGGCGCACTGCCGGGCTGGTTTCGCCGGCCAGGCCGGCCAGCGTCAGCTCGGGCGTGGCCTGGGAGGTTTCACCTTCGAGCCTGGGCTGCGCCACACCGTCGAGTGCGCGCCCCTGCGCCTGCGCCTGCGCCAGCCAGCGGTCGAGCAAGGCCGGTTCGCACCAGTGCCAGCCCAGGCTTCGCGCCAGCCGGGTTTCGGCGACCTCGATCAGCAGCGGGTCGGGCGCGCGATCGGCCAGCAGGCTGGCGCGGCCAGCCGGGTCGAAGGCCAGCACCGCGCGGTGGCGTGCGGCCTCGGCCGGCGGCCAGATCCCAAAGTCCACCCGCCAGGGCATGTCGGCCGCGGTGTTCACTGCACACGCTCCATCAGCGAGAAGATCGGCAGGTACATCAGCACCACGATGCCGCCGATGAGCACGCCCATCACCAGCATCAGCACCGGGTTGACGGCCCGCACCATCAGCTCGGACAGGCGCGAGATCTCGTCGTCGTGGAAGGAGGCGGCACGTTCCAGCATCACGGCCAGCTCACCGCTGCCTTCGCCCACGCGCACCATGCGCTGTGCCACCGGCGTGGCCAGGCCGTGGGCCTGCAGTGCCAGCGACAGTCGCTGGCCGCTGTCGACCGCTTGTGTGGCCGCGGCCAGGGCGGGTTGCAGCGGGATCGCCATGGCGCCTTGCAACAGCCGCATGGCCGCCGGCACCGGCACACCCGCGGCCAGCAGCAGCGCCATGCCCCGGTAGAAGCGGGCCAGCACCACCACGCGCCAGCGTGGCCCCACGCCAGGCGTGCGCCACAGCCATGACAGCAGCGTGCGCCGGCTCGCCGGCACGCGCCAGACCAGCACCGCGGCCAGTGGCACTGCGGCCAGCGCCGCCCCCGTGAGCACCGGGTGTGCAGCGGCCCAGACCCCAAAACCGATGAGAACGCGCGAGGCGCCCGGCACCGAGTCACCCAGACCTTCGAAAACCATCGCGAAGCGCGGCAGCACATAGAGCAGCAAGAACAGCACCACCCCGCCGCCGACCCCCAGCAACATCAGCGGGTACACGCTGGCCGCGATCAGCTTGCCCTGCAGCGCTTGGCGCCAGCCCAGGTAGGCGGCGTGATCCTGCAAGGCATTCACCATCTGCCCGCTGCGCTCGCTGGCTGCGACGATGGCCACGAACAGGGCGTCGAAGGCCTGTGGCGCGCAGCCCAACGCCTCGGACATCGGGCGGCCCTCGCGCAGCGCAGCAATCACCGCGTCCAGCGCTGCGCGGCCGCGGCCGACCGAGTCCTTCTCGTGCAGCGTCTCCAGTGCCTCCAGCATCGGAATACCAGACCTCAGCAGAAGCGCCAATTCCTGGCTGAACAGCCGCAGATCCAGCCCCTGGCCAACGCGCCGTGTGCGAACCTCGGCGGGCTCAACCGAGACGATGGCCGATGGCGGCAGGCCCAGAGCCTGCGCGACGCCGTCGGCGTGCTCGGCACGCACGCGCAGCAGGCGCACGCCCTGGGGCGGCTCGAACACTTGAGCCACGAATTCAGGCATCGCGATCACCAACTGGTGATGTCGGCGTTGTCGCCGTCACCGCCGGGCGCACCGTCGCGTCCCAGCGAGTAGAGGTCGTATTCGCCATGTTCGCCGGGGGCGCGGTACACGTAGGGTCGGCTCCAGGGGTCCAGCGGCACCGCCTTGGCCAAATACGGGCCCTGCCACCGCGGTTCGTCAGCCGGGCGCACCTGCAGCGCGTTCAAGCTCTGCTGCGTGCTGGGATAACGGCCCGTGTCAATGCGGTACTGGTCCAGGGCTTTCTGCAAACCGTCGACCTGGGCCTTTGTGATCTTGGTTTCGGATTTGCCGATCTGTCCGAAGAGCTTGGGGCCGACGTAGCCTGCCAACAGGCCGATGATGACCATCACCACCAGCAGTTCGAGCAGTGTGAAGCCTCGTTGAGGCTGAAGAAGAACAAGGGTGCGTGGCATTCGAAGGGGCCGGGGAACTGCATCGGTCGGAAGCGATGCAGGCTACGAGCGCACTGTGACTGTCGCGTGAAGACATTGCGCGATTCCTGAGGCAGAACATGATCCATCCGGCCTGTTGGATGGTCAGGCAGCCGGCTTCTGTAGGCCGTTCAGACCCCACCGTTGGGCAGCTGGGATGATCCCTGCGGCCTGGGGCCTTTGTCAGTTGTCAGTTGTCAGTGTCAGTCGTCGCGGTCATCGTAGGCGCGCTTGTCGTGGCAGCGGTCGTTGTCGCTTCAGACCCTCGACGAGCTTTGGTTTTTCGATCCGGTTTCTGTCGATCCGCAAGCGAACCCGTGGTTCTCGCGAGAGCTTCTGTTTGCCGTCACGGGTTGATCTCCTTTCGTGACCATCTTGCGGCCTTGCTCGGTCGAGCCGTCGTCTTGACCTTCCCGGGTCGTGCAACCTTGCGGTCGATCTCACGCAGCTGAGCCAGCCGATGCTGCAGATCCGCAAGAGGCTCGATTG